>JAZKBR010000002.1:458484-765283 GCA_040388535.1 Gemmatimonadota bacterium
TCAGGGCGACAGCGCTTGCGCTCAGGGTGACGACGCAAAACCGCCGCTCCAGGCGTGAACCCGAAGCGGCGGCGACGACCGTCTGTGGAGCCTCCCAAGGAGCAGACGGCGGTCGAGATAAAACTATCGGACGATTACCTCATCTGCAAAGACCCAGCTCATTTCTCCGGCGCCCGGGTGCCAGCTCGGCAGCGCACCGGCGTTCTTCGCGACCACCCTGATCCAGCGCGCCGCACTCTTCGGCGGCAGAGTAACCATCACCACTTTCGTCGATCGCCCTTCCGGTTTGGTCGGCACATTCACGCTCACGGTGCCGCCATCGCGCCAGGAATTTCCGTCATCCGAGAGTTGGACATTCACCGACGTCGGGTAGACGATCCAGCTCCGAACATCTTCTAGCAATGACAATGCCACCGTACGCAGCGGGGTGACTTTGCCGAGGTCGATCGTCGCGTCGAGATCCTTCCCCAGCCAGCCGTTCGACAGACCGTCGTGGAAGTCGACGCTGGTCGCGCCATCGGTGAGCGTGAAGGGGCCGGTCCCGGGATAGCGCACGTCTGCTGGGTTTGCGAGCGATACCGGCTTGTGCGCGGCGAGATGATTCGTGAGCGATACCACGCGCGCGTCGCGAATCCGGCTGGTGCCGCGCATCAGTTGCAGCGTCATTGTGCCGCTGTCGGTGAGTGAGAGCGCACCCTCCGAAACGTCACGGATGCGCCCCTTTCTGGTCGTGCGAATTGCCACGCCCGGAATACCGTTCGCCACGGTCGCGCGCAGAGCGTGCAGCGCGGAGTCGTAGCTCATCACGATGCTCGGCAGCGCCGCGTCGGATGGTCCGACGGCGATTCCCGCGGCGGCGAGGCGTGGCAATTCACGCGCGAGTCGGGGCGTAAATTCGGCCAGGTCGGTCGGTCCGCGCCACATCACCTCGGCGAATCCGCTGAGCCGCGGGAAGAGCATCAACTCGACATTGACGGGGGAGGTGACGTTCTCGGTCCAGAGCGGCGCCTCGCCGCCGAGGATGCGCGGGGAGTCGCCGGAGCCGGCGCGCGGATCGAATTTCAGGATCCG
The DNA here is from genome assembly GCA_040388535.1 of Gemmatimonadota bacterium. Taxonomy (NCBI): domain Bacteria; kingdom Pseudomonadati; phylum Gemmatimonadota; species Gemmatimonadota bacterium. The sequence continues at coordinate 459,556 of JAZKBR010000002.1, forward strand.
TTCGAGCGGAAGTTCCTCGGCCGAGCGATTGATGTAGACCCACTCACTCGGCGACGCGATCACGTCGGCGCCGGCCTTGAGTGCGACGGCAATCCGCTCGCTTCCCTGCCACGCCTGCACCACGGCCCCATCGGGCGCGCCGCCGTTAAGAATTTCATCCCAGCCGATCATCCGGCGGCCGTGATCCTTGAGCCAGCTGGCGATGCGCGCCGTGAACCAGCGCTGCAATCCTTCATTGTCACCAAGCTTTTCGCGGGCGATTACGCCCAAACAGGCGGTACACTCCTGCCAGCGCGTCTTGGGAACCTCATCGCCGCCGATATGGATGTATTTCGACGGGAAGAGCGCCAGCACCTCGGTGAGCACGCCCTCGAGGAATTTGAAGGTCGGTTCGGTCGGGCAGAGGACGTCGTCGAAGACGCCCCAGCCATTCGGCACCGGCAGCGCCTTTCCGGTGCACCCCAACGCCGGGTACGCCGCAATTGCGGCGCGGGCGTGGCCGGGCATCTCGATCTCGGGGACCACCGTGATTCCGCGCGATTCGGCGTAGGCGACGACCCGCCTCACGTCGGCCGCGGTGTAGAAGCCGCCCGACCGGGAGCCGTCGGCCTCGATGCGGAAGCCACCGACGGAGGTGAGCCGCGGGTACTTCGCGCTGGCGAGCCGCCAGCCTTGGTCGTCGGTGAGGTGCCAGTGGAAGACATTGAGCTTGTAGCGGGCGAAGATGTCGATCCAGCGAAGGATGTCGGCCACGGGAAAGAAATGGCGGCCGACGTCGAGCATCACGCCGCGCCAGGGATACCTCGGCTCGTCGCGGATCTCCATTGCTGGCACGCGCCCAGAATCGGCGTCGGCGATGAGCTGACGCAGCGTCTGCGCGCCCCATCTCAACCCCGAGATGCTTGGCGCCGAGATTACCGCGCCGCTGTCGGTGACCCTGAGGATATAGCTCTCGTCGCCCGGTGCCGCGCTGCCGATCTGGAGCGAGAGGCTCGGGATCCGATCGGTGTGCGCGACCGGGCGCGGCAAGATCTCCCGGAGCAGTGCTTCGGCCGGCTCGGCGCTCTTGTTGTTCCAGGAGATCCGAATGGTGTCGGGGAGCGTCCAGGCGCCAGCGGTGGTGACCGCGTGTGCGAGGGCGGGGAGTTGGGCGGGGAGGGGGGTGGCGAAGAGAAGAAAGGAGAGGGCCAGGAGAGGAAGCGCTCGCCGAGCGGTTCCGGTGGTGCCGCCCTTGGGCGGCACCGGTCTCAGGGCAGCCGGGTGTTTCGCGAATTGGGTCAAGCGGGTGGGCAGCGGAGTCTCCGTCGAGATCGATAGGCTGAGCGTTGTTCGTTGGGAAGACCGGTGCCGCGCGAGCGCGGCACCACCGGGGACCTTACTCGGCGGAAGGACCGGTGCCGCCCAAGGGCGGCACCACCGGGGGACTACTTCCCCTCGCGCCCACGCAACTCAGTCAGCCGCTGCCGCACCGTCGCCACCACCGGCTGCAGCTCGGCGTCGGCGTCCTTCCACTGATCGACGAAGGCGGCGTAGTGCTCGATCGCCTTGGCGCGCTCGTTCCGCGAGTCGTAGAGCTCGCCGAGCCGCTTCTCGATCACGGCGCGGGCGCGCCCCTCGACGGGGAGGCGACGGTCCTGCACCCGCGGCACCGCGAGATACTTCTCGAAGTAGATGCGCGCGGAGTCGGGCTGACCGGCCTTGTCGAAGGCGCGAGCGAGGTCGAAGTACGTGCAAGCATCGCACTCGACCGGCGACCCATCTTCCTGGACCTCGGCCTTGCGGAAAAACGCCACCGCTTCGGTGGCCTTCCCTTCCGCGAGCGCGATGTCGCCTTCGGTCTGATTCAGTGGCTGGATGGTATAGGCTGCATTGGCCTCACCAGGGTCCTCCGCCTTGAACCGTGCGACAAGGGACCGTGCCTTGGCCGACTCACCCGCGAGAGCATAGAGGTGTGCCAGGTACAGATACTGCCGCTGGGTGACGTCAGCCTGCGCCCACGCCTTGCTCGCCAGGATCGCGTCGAGCCGCTTCAGACCCTCCGCCGGCTTGCCGCGCATCTCGATGTCAAACTCGGCCTGCAAGAGCCCATAGATCGGTGCGGCCGAACCCCGGCTCACCGCCACCGCAATGCGTTGGGAGTCGACAGCGATCGCCTGCTTCAGCTTACCCGCCAACATCGAAAAATTGGCCATCGCGAAGCGGATACTGTTCTGGGCCGGCACCGACTTGAGCTTCATGAACTCCTGCATCACGACATCCACGGAGTCCTGACGGCCGCGACCTGCGGCGACCATGAACTTGTTTCGCAAGAACTGGGTGTTGGTGGCGGCCGACGGATCGGCCTTGAGCACCGAGTCGCGCACGTGGTCGGCTTCGTCAAATTTGCCTTGCTTGGCGAGATACTCGGGGACCCGCATCGCGGTGGCCACGGTCGGGTTGGCCACGGCCTGCCGCCTGGCGTAGACCAGGGCACTGTCGTATTGCCGCGATTGCCCGTAGCCAATCATCAGCTGGTTCAGCGCCGTGCTGTTCAGCGAGTCGATCTGGTACACCTTGCGGTACGCTTCGGCGGCCTTGTCGCGTCGCGACGCCTTGCTGTGATTCTCGTAGTAGAACGCCTGAATCAGGTACTTCTCGCGATCGGGGACCTTGTCGGCGTACTTCATCGCCATGTCGAGCGCGGAGTCCTGAGAAGAAATCGCGGCGCCAGCATTGAAGAGCGCCACGCCAAGTTTGCGCCAGGCGAGTGCGAAGGTGGAATCGAGCGCGACCGCTTCACGCAGCAGGGCCACGGCGCCGTCGGGGTCGCTGGTGTTGTCGTTGAGTCTCGCGCCCTCGGTGTACTTGCGCAGCGCCTCGAAGTTGGCTGTGGTGGCCTCTTCCATCGGCACTGCGCGCTGCACCTGCTTCAGCGACTCGCCGATCTTGCCGCGAAGCTTCTTGGCGAGACCATCGACCGCCGCAAGCAGATCCTTGTTGCCATCGGCAGTCGCCTGATATGACGCGAGCGACGCGCCCCCTTCTGCGCTCACCAGCTCGAGCGAGATGGCGTACCCCGAGCCTGCGCGCGCGAGCTTGCCGTTAAGGATCGCGCCGGCGCCGGCCCGCATCGCGACTTCCTTCGCCACGGCGGCATCGAGCGGCGTCGCAGGGTCGCGCTGCATCTGCGCCAGATAGCCCCCGACCGCGGCCTTGTCGAGCACGCGAATGGAGGTCGACTGGCTCACGCTGGTGCGTACGGCCTCACCGACGATCTGCGCGAGGGAAGAATCTTCCGGCGCAGAGCTGATGTCGGCGAGCACCACCGGTGCATCGGCCTTGAGTGAACCCGTCGCGAGAAGTGAACCGAATGGCCCGATGCCAAACGCGCGCATCGTCATGAACGCCGCGACCAGCACCACGAAGGCACCCATCGCGTAGACACCGCCGCGCGCCGTCTTCCGCCACGACATATGCGGATTCGCCTTGAGGGCGATCGTCGCCATCGTGCCGCTCATCACCTTCGGCACCATGGTGCCGCCGGGAGTGAGCGTCGGCGTCGCGGTCACGGCGTGGCGCGCGACGCGCTTCACGTAGGCGGTCGCGAGCAGCATCGGGAGGCCAAGGAGCATCACGCCGACGGCGCCGGGGAAGACCCAATCGGGGAGGCCGATGCCGACGACGGCCGCCTTCGCGAGGAGGGCGACGATCGCGGTCGCCACCACATAGAGGCCGAGCACCTTGGGGAACATCCCCGGCGCCGAGAGGGAGAGGGTCGGCGCCGAGGCAGTGCTCATCGAGTCGAGTGAGCGGAGAACCTCGTTGGCGTTCTGGGTCCGATCGGCAGGGTCCTTCTGCAGCAGCCGCATCACCAGCGCGTTGAGCCCGGCGGGTGAATCGCCGCGGAGCGAGCCAATGCTGACTGGCGTTTCGCTCAGGTGCGCGGCGAGCATCTTCGGCGGGGTGCGATCGGCAAAGGGTGACTTCCCCGCGAGGAGCTCGTAGGCCATGCAGCCAAGGGCATAGAGATCGACGCGGTGATCGATGTTCGGATCGCCGGCGATCTGCTCGGGGGCCATGTAGGCCGGGGTGCCAATGCTGGTGCCCACAGAGGTGAGCGTGCCGCCAACCTCGTTGCGCGAGGCGCTCAGTGCCTTGGCAATACCGAAGTCGGTGACGACCGCCGTGCCGCCCGAGAGCAGGACGTTGTCGGGCTTGATGTCGCGGTGGACAATCCCGCGGCCGTGGGCGTAGGCGAGCGCCTTCGCCACGTCGCGGAGAATAGCGAGCACGTCGGCGATCGGCAGTCCGGCGCCGCCGAGGCGGGTGCGGAGCGATTCGCCTTCGACGAACGGCATCGTGAAATACGGCAGGCCATCGACCTCACCGGCCGCGAGCACCGGGACGATGTTGGCCTGCTGGAGCGACGCGGCCAGCAGGATCTCGCGCTCGAAGCGGTCGGCGTTGAGGCCCTGGACAAGTTCGGGCGAGAGGACCTTGATGACGACCTTGCGGGAGAGGCGGACTTCTTCGGCGACGAAGACGCGCGACATGCCGCCGCCGCCGAGCTCGCGCTCGATCCGGAAGGCCGCTCCAAGGTGTTCTTGCAGCTGGGTCTTGGGATCCACGGGTGTCCTGGATCGGGAAGGTCGAGAGAGTGCGGAAAGTTACGAGGAGATGGGGATGGGGGAAGGGGGGATGGGGTGACGGGTGACGGGTGACGGGGAGCCGTCGCCCTGAGCGCAGCGAGGGGGCGGAGCATCGTTGTACGGGTAAGCTCCGCCCCCTCACTTCGTTCAGGGTGACAGCCCTTCACCGACGCTCCGCCCCCTCGCTGCGCTCAGGGTGACAAACCCTAACGGGGAATCTTCTCATTCCTGTTCGCCGCCTGCCACGCAAACCACGCCAGCATCGCGGCGTTCTGCTTCAGGTCGTCGATCTTGACGCGCTCGACGAAGTCCTGGTTGGTGTGGTGATCGCGGGTGTCGTAGTCGCGGTAGTCCTGGAGCGAGTTGAAGGCGGGAACGCCGAGGGCGGCGAAGGTGAGGTGATCGGTGTTGCCGATTTTGGCGATGACGTTGCGGCGGGCGCCGAGGTCTTTCAGCGGCTCGAGCCAGGCATCGAAGATCGACTTCGCTGCCGGCTTCTCCTCCATATACCAGCCGTAGATCGGGCCGGTGCCAGGATCGGAGTTGAGATAGAGGGTGAGCTTCTCGCGGGCGGTCGCGTTGGCGTCGCCGGCGTAGTGGGCGGCGGCGTAGGCGCGGGAGCCGAGGAGCCCTTCCTCTTCGCCGCCCCAGAGCGCCATCCGGATAGTGCGGCGCGGCTTGAGGCCGCTGGCCTTCAACACACGCATCGCTTCAATTAATGACGCAGCGGCATCGGCGTTGTCGGTCGCACCTGTGGCGGAGTGCCAGGAGTCGAGATGGGCGCCGAGCAGGACGACTTCATCCTTGAGATCGGTGCCGGGGATTTCGGCGATGACGTTGTAGCCGTTGGTGTCGGCGGTGAACGAGCGGGTATCGACGCGGACGCGAAGCTTCACCGGCGTGCCGCTCTTCGCGATGTTTACCAGGAGATTGTAGTGCTCGGCGAGCAGAATGATCGACGGCGCGGCATCGAGTGGCGTCGCGCGATTTCCGAGCACGAACGAGGTGCCGTGCTGCCCCTGTGTCGGGCGAAGCACCACGCCTGCGCCTAGATCACGGAGAATGCGATTCATCGCGCCGCCGGGCGCGGGGGTGCGAGCGTTGAAGAAGGCCGGCGCGCCGATGCGCACCGCCGAATCGGTGAGCGATGGTTCGGCGCGGTCGGCGGTGATGAACTGTGTCTGCGGTGCGGTCGCGAGGATGATGGCGCCACGCAGGGTGGTGCCTCGGGCACGAACCGCATTGGAGTCGGCGTCGTCGCCGAGGTAGATCGGGCTCCCAAGGAGCTCGCCCTTGGTGGAGGGGCTCCACGCCTCGGGGAAGCCGGTGAGCGGGAAGTACCAGGGCTCGGTCATCTCGAGGGTGAGTTTGTCCAGCGCCCAGCCGCGGCCGAAGGGCCAGCTCTCGAGGTGGACCGCGCTCAGCCCGTTCTTCTTGAGCTCCGCCGCGCTCCAGTCGGCGGCCTGCTTGTACGCCGGGCTGCCGGTGAGCCGAGGACCCACGACGTTGGCGATCTGGTTGAAGGTCTCGGCGACCTGCGAGCGGTTCAGCGCTTCGTCGCGGATCTTCGCGAGGGTGGCGCGGTCGAGCGGTTCTTGCGCGGCGAGGGGGGTCGCGAGGGCGAGGACGGAAGCCACGAGGAGAATCGTTCGGCGCATCGGAAGCCCGGGATGGCGTGGAGCACGTAGGTGCCGCGCTCGCGCGGCACCATCTTCGGAATGATTGAAGCTATGTCGATTGGCGGGATCGCGCCGCGCAAGCGCGGCACGCACATGCGTTGGCGTGGGGGTGAGATCGCGCCGCGCAAGCGCGGCACGCACATGCGTTGGCGTGGGGGCGGGATCGCGCCGCGCAGATCACGGCGACGACGGAAGTTACGTCGGTATGCGTCAGGGCGTAGGTGGGATCTGCGCCGCGCGAGGCGCGGCGCCAGCAACCCTCCTCCCTTCTCCCATCTCCTTTCTGGTCGTACACTCTTTCCCATCTTCGAACCTCGAGGTCCCCGTGGACGAGCCGATGCCGCAGAAACCGCCGGAGATCCGCGAACTGACCGTCCGTTCGGTCATTGTCGCGCTCGGCGTCGCCCTCCTGATCGGCATCTCGTATCCCTATGTGGTGCTGAAGTTCGGGTTCGGACCCAACATCTCGGTGGTCTCGGCGTTCTTCGGTTTCCTCGCGCTGGGGATCTTCTCGAAGAATTACAATCGCTGGGAAAACAACATCGTCCAGACGGCCGGGACGACCGCCGGACAGATCTCGTTCCTCTGCTGGCTCCTCGCCGCCTTCGATATGCTCGCGGCCGACAAGAGCAGCGGCTTCACGATCCACCTCACCATCCTGCAAACGTTTCTCTGGCTCTCGATCGCCGGCATTCTCGGCGTGCTGCTCGCCGTGCCGCTGCGGCGACATTTCATCGTCGACGAGAAGCTCGCCTATCCCGACGGCGTGGCCGCGGCCGAGACGCTCATACTGCTCGATTCGAAAGGGGACCAGGCGGGGAAGTCGGCGAAGGCGATGGTCGCCGCGATGGTGTCGAGTGGCGCACTGATGTTCGCGACGTCGCGCGCCTTCTTCAGCGATGTCTTCCGGCTCAACATCAATCAGTATTCGGCCGCCACCGGCGTCGGCTTCGGGATTTCGCTGCTGAGCATCGGCTCGGGAATGATCATCGGCCTCCGGATCACCTTCTCGATGCTCCTCGGCGCCATCGCGGCGTGGGTGGTCGCACCGGTAATGCTCGGCCAGGCGGGCGTCATTCCGCCCGATGCCACCAAGACGATGGTGCTGCTCTGGGTGATGTGGCCCGCGACCGGATTGATGGTCGCCGGCGGACTCACCGCGCTGGTGCTCAAGTGGCGCGTGCTGGTGCGGACCTTCACGTCGATGCGCAGTGATTCGGTCGATGCCGGCGACTTCCCGATGAAGTGGCTGATCAGCGGGTCGATTGCGGCGACGATCGCACTGGTGTTCGTGCAGAAGGTGTTCATCGGCACGCCGGTGTGGCAGTCGCTGGTGGCGATCGCGGTGTCGATTCCGCTGATGGTGGTCGCACTCCGCGTGCTCGGCGAGACGAACTGGGGGCCGATCTCGACGATGACCAACGTGATGCAGGCGATCTTCGGCGGGCTCGCCCCCGGTGACCTGCGCGCTGGCATGGTGTCGAGCGGGATCACGGCGTCGGTCGCGGCCGAATCCGAAGGACTGATGCAGGACTACAAGACCGGCTACATGATCGGCTCGACGCCGAAGTCGCTGACCTACATGCAGCTGATCGCGGTGCCGTTCGGGGCGATAGCACTCGCGGTGATCTATCCGCTGCTGCGCGATACCTACGGCATCGGCGAAGGGGGCCAGCTTTCGTCGCCGACGTCGGTGCGCTGGGTCGGCTTCGCGAAGATCCTGTCGCAGGGTTTCTCGAAGCTCCCTCCCGGCGCGATGACGGCGCTGCTCATCGGCGCCGTGCTCGGCGTGATCTTCACGGTGCTCGAGCAGAAGAAGGAGTGGCGCAACTTTGTGCCGTCGCCAACCGGACTCGGCATCGGGATGCTGGTCCCCGCGAATGCTGTCGCCACGATGTTCCTCGGCGCGCTCGGCGACTTCATCTGGCGCAAGCTCAAGCCGGCGTCGTCGCTCGCCTATTCGATTCCGGTCGCGTCGGGATTCATCGCCGGCGATGCGCTGGTCGCGGTGATTCTGCCGATCACGTATGTGCTGGGGATCTGGGGGCCGCCGGGTTGAGAGACTAGAGACTAGAGGCTAGAGACTAGAGGTTGTCATCCTGAGCGAAGCACTCCGAAGGAGTGCGCAGTCGAAGGAGCTGGTCTCAACGGTGAGAGGGTGCTCCCTCGCTACGCGACCTGCGGTCGCTCCGCTCAGGATGACAGCGCCCGAGGGGACAGTCATCTCACCGCCACAACGAGATCAATCCCCGCCCCCTTGCTCCCCGACGCGAGCCCCGCGAAGAAGACGCCGGTGGCGGCGGGGACGGTGCCGCCCAAGAAGCGCACGCGCACGGTGCGCGACATATCGCGCGCGTCGGGGGTGAGCCAGTAGTAGTCGGCCATTACGGCATCGACGAGCGAGGCGCCGAGGGGAGTGACAGCGGCCTGCATCCGCTCGAAGAGGGCGGTGAAGGCGGAGTCGGTTGCTTCGGAGGTTTCCTGCGATGCCAGGAAGATCACTTTCTGCGTGCCGACGAATGCGGCCTGCGAATAGTTCGTTGATGCGGTGATGCCGGCGCGATTGAAGTACTGCACCGGTTGCGCGGGTGTGTTCGCGAGTCGCGCCATCGCCTCACATTCGATGAGCGGCTTCGCATTCTGCGAAAACGAATAGACAAAGAGCGCTTCGGCCTTCGGGAAAGTTGCGGCGATTCCGGCGCGGGCCGAGTCGACCTGGCTTGGCGATTCGTAGAAGCAGGAGATGCGCAACACGTTGCTGTCGGGGATGGTCATCTCGCGGGTGACGCGAGCGAGGCCGGCGATGGTGCGTTCACCCGCGGGCGATGCGAGCCCGGCGATGAAGCCGAGGCCGTTGGGGTTGAGGGTGCGGCCGGTGGAGAGGGTGGCCTCGATGGCGACGTGTTGCGCGCTGTCGGGGAAGCCGGCGACGCCAACGAGGGAGATCACCGGCGGGAGCGCGTGGGCGTTACCAATGAACGCAGTGACCGCTTTGCGACTCGCGGCGAGATCCGCGGGTGCGGCGAAGACGCGGACCTTGATGAAGCGCGCGCCGCGGTGCTTGCTGGTGAGTTCCTGGATCGCGCTCTGGATCTGCTTGTCGAGCGAGCCGTGCGTCGGTGTGGCGACGTGGAATTCGAGGCGCGCGGTTTCGGCGGTGACGGCTTCGGGGTACGTGAGCGCTTTGATCGGCTGGCGGACTTGTGCTGCGGCGGGGGTCGCGAGCAGCAAGAAGATTCCAAGCGAGCGGGTGGGGCGCATTCGTTGCTCCTGCGTGCGGTGCGAGATGCGAGTCTGACGAATTTACGGGAGAGATGGTGTCAGGAGGAGGTTGTCACCCTGAGCGTAGCGAGGGGGCGGAGCATCACTGCAAGGGTGAGCTTCGCCCCCTCACTTCGTTCAGGGGGGTGACAGCCGCTCCGCTCGCTCAGACAGCCGGCTCTCCTCGAACGGCCCCCCGGTACCTCGCCCCGATCCTCTCGGTGCGAACGGTGAGCATCTCTGAGGTTGTCACCCTGAGCGTAGCGAGGCGACGGAGCATCGCCGCAAGGGTGAGCTTCGCCCCCTCACTTCGTTCAGGGTGACAACCGCCCCCTCGCTCCGTTCAGGGTGACAACTGCCCCCTCGCTCCGCTCAGGATGACAAGCAGCATTCCCTCGCTCGCCACGCGTTTTATTGCTCCCCTCTATGGCCAACCTGTACATCAAACTGCAGCCTTCCAGCAAAGGGGGCGACGGTGAATCGTTGGGCAGACCTGCGAGCAAAGATGTCCCCCGAAGCGCGGGCGCGAGTCGCCGCGCGGAGCCGCCAGCTGGATGCGGGAGTGACGCTTGGCGAGTTACGCGAGTTGCTCGAGCTCACACAATCGGCAATTGCCGACAGAACGGGAGCCACCTCATCGAGCATTTCGAAGCTTGAGAAGAGAACTGACACTCGCGTCGCTACGCTCCGACGCTACGTGGAGGCGCTCGGAGGTGAGCTGGAACTCGTGGCGCGATTTCCGGAGGGGAGTGTGGTGATCAGGCAGTTTGGGGGACACGTGGGGTAGGAATGGGTTGTCACCCTGAACGAAGTGAGGGGGCGGAGCATCGCTGCATTGGTGAACTTCGCCCCCTCACTTCGTTCAGGGTGACAGCGCTGGAGTGGTGCGCCGCGCAAGGCACGGCGCCAGCGCCCTCACGCCACCTTCTCATCCGCCCCCGGCGCCGGCGGGATGCTTCCGACGACGCCGTCTTCGATGTCGTGTTTGGTGAACGGTCCGAAGACATTGCGGGTCGCCTTCCACGCCGCGAGCAGGTCGGGGTCATCGCTGAAGCGGGCGGTGTTGAGACCATCGAGCACGCCAACGAGGCCAATGCACTGATCGGCGATGTGACCGAAGTCGGCGCGGGCGCCGATGTGATTGCGGCGTCCGGCGTCGAGGTCGAGCGACGCGGCGAGAAAGGCCGCGATGCTCTTGGTCAGGTCTTCGATGAAGGTGGTGCCGAGGCCGGCTTTCACGAGCAGGTCCTGCTGGTCGGTCGCCTGCTGGAGCAGGGTGCGGGCGATGCCGAGGAAGACGCGGTTGGGGCCGTTGTACTGGGGGCCGACGAACTTGCCGGCGAGGTCGGGGTTCTCCTTGGCGGCGAAGTCGGCGACGCGGACGAGGTGGCGGAGCCGTTCGCGGACATCCTGGCGCAGCTTCTTGCGGCGGGCGACGGCGGCGTGTTCGCCGACGGCGCCGCTGCGCTCCTGGGAGATGATGCTGTCGAACTTGGTCACCAGGGCCGCAAGCCGGGCGACGACGCCGGCGTGACTCTCGTCGGTGGCGGGATAGGCGCGTTCGAACGCGAGGGCCTTCCCTGCCATCGACATCTTCCTGCGGATGATCGCCTGCATACCGACCTCCATTGCTGTGGTCCCCTGCTGGGGCGAGAGCCACGTGCGATTTTTGTGAGGAAGAGTGTCGCGAACCGGTGCCCAAGCCGCCGGGCGACGGGGACCGAAGCGCTAGTGGCGTGCCAGCAGTGGACGATGGATGACAGATGGTAGATGACAGATGACAGATGGAGCTGAAAGCGGCGCGGGGAGTGGGTTTGCGGAGGTGGGCGGATTTCGGCGGCGAATTCATGCGCAAACTTCTGGCCATTCTGTGAGCGTCCAGATTTCTGGACAGTGTGACCAGGAGAAAGGTCAGTGCGGCCGAGTTGATGGAGGTGAACGCGGGCGAGATGGAGGTGGTGGGCGGCGAGATGGTCCTGTGCGGTGGCGAGATGGTGGTGGCGCCGCGCTTTCTCGAGGTGAACGCCGGCGAGATGGTGGTGGACGGTCGCGATCTCCTGCTGGCGCCGCGCGTGCGCGGCGCGGATGCTCGCTTGATGGAGGTGCCAACCGGCGAGATGCTCCCTGCGACCGCGAAGATGCTGTTGGCGCCCCGCTTCCTCGTCCCCGTTCCCCACTTATTGAAGGTGAACGCCCGCGAGATGGTGTTGAACGATCGCGATCTGCTGCCGTCAAACCGCTTTCTCCTCCCTCACGCCCACTTTCTGCTCCCTCACGACGACTTTCTGGACCCTCACGCCCGCGATATGGCGCTGAACATCGGCGAGATGGTCCCGCGTGTACTGGATCTGGACATAGAAATCGAATTGATGGTCGTGAATGGCGAGTTGGTGGGGTTCGGGGCGGCGGGGAGGGTGCTCGCGCCTGCGTTTGTCATCCTGAGCGAAGCAGCCCGAAGGGCTGCGCAGTCGAAGGAGCACCCTCGAACGGCCCCCCCGGCGCCAAGGCCTGATTCGAAAAGGCGAACGCCACCTCGGAGGAAATCCTCGTCAGCGGCGCTCGGGCCGACAGCTGAGCTGTCGGGGGGTGCCGAGAAGCTGTGAAAGTGTTGGGAGGCTGTCAAGTGATGGCGTCGGCCGCCGCTGATACATCTGCTCGGCCCACAGCCAGCGTCGCGAGGTCTTCCGCCGCTTTCAGGAAGGAGCGGGCCGTCGTGCGGTATTTCCCTGCGCTCGCTGGCGCGACCCGCTTGCTACGATCAGCGCGGGTCATCGAGCAGGCGGTCGAAATCCGACTCCGTGCCTGCGACCTGTCGTGCCGACCGAAGTGCCTCGATCAATGGGCTCGACGCCGCGGCGAGCCGCCTGAGTTGTGGCTGACTTATCACCACCGGTGACAGCACCCTCCCAAAACGGCGGTCGAACATCTTGCGCGACCGTTCGCTGAGCCTGGTCAGCATCGGATCGACCAGCGTTTCGGTGCCGACGACCACGGCAAGATCGACATCACTGTCCGGCTGATCGGTAGCCTGCGCCGTGCTCCCGAAGAGGCCAGCCCAGAGCGGTGGTGATTCGGCATCGACTTCCACCAGGTCCCGCAGAGTGTCAAAGAATTCATCGATGGTTGTCCGCTCACCCTTGAAGAGTTTGAACACCGCGTGCCGGGCGAGGGCGTTGTGCGGGTTGAGCTGATAGAGCGATTGGTTGCCAATGTCTCTCCGGCGGACCACGCCGACCGCTACCAGATCACGCAGCGCGAGGTCGATTGGACGCTTCGACATTCCGACGCGCCTCCCCGCCTCGCGGCCCGAGACAGGTTCGCGGGTGGAGGAGAAGAATCGGAGGAGGCGGACCTTGGCCTGAGAGCCGAGGCAGTCGTCGAGGGGAGAGGAGATGAGGGACATTTGGCCTCCGATTGATCGCAACGAACCCACGTGGGGCCTTAAAGCACCCGAATGGGTTAAAAAATGACCCACTCGAGATGGGACTGCAAGGCTCGGGAGCACGCGTAGAAATGGTCCCCCTAAAGTCCGCCCCAATTATTAGGGTACGAAATGCCCCGCCCCCGCTGCCGCTTCGAGTACCGCTACCGCGACGCCGGGAATTACCAGGGGCGGGGGTGGGTGGTGCTGTGGGGGGAGGCTAGCCATGAGAATGAGGCGCGGATTCGGGCGGTGTTGATCGAGGGGAGCTGGTTTGTGACGGAGGTTGCGGCCTAACTTCGCCCCAGAGCTCGGCGTAGCCTTGAAAGCGTCCCGGCATTTCCTAGTCGACATTCCCAGATCCGTAGGACCTTCCAGCCGCAAGCCCGAAGCTGGCGCGCGACACGGCGATCGCGTCGTCTGTTCCCTTCGACCTTTGCCTTCCAGAACTCCGGGTTATGTCGGGGCGCCTGATAGCAGTTCGGGCATCCGTGCCAGAAGCATCCATCAACAAAAACCGCGACCTTGGAACCCGGCCATGCGAAATCGGGCCTACCGGGCAGTGGGAGGTGGCGACGCCAGCCGGACATCCTGAACAACCGCAAAGCGGCGGCCAAACGAAGCTCGGTGCTCGCGTTCCCCTTGCCTCGGATCGAGGCCATGGTCCGAGCGCGGCCAGGGGTGACAGCAACCGGACCCGCGAGCATTAGCGGTTGAGCGCTTTGCGCCCGTCGGGCGTCGCCATAACTCGCTCATTCACTTCAGTCGCGAGCCCAACGCGAATCAGTCGCTTCACCGCCTCGTCCACCCGACTCGGGATTACACCGCTTACTTCCTGCAGTTCCGCCAGGAGGGCCCCCTTTTCCTCGCTCCCCATCCGCCGGAGAAGTAATAGCTGGCCATATCCTATGGTCTCGACGAACTTCGCTGGTCGCGTACCAGCGGTAACAATCGCGCAGAACTCCGAAAGCGCCGCAATCCGTTTCGAAAGTGCATCGGGCAACCCAGTCAATTGCCGAATAGCGGAGACCCGCGTAGCATCCGGTCCGTTGCCGTGGATGATTTTGGTTGCAAGGTTTGATTGGACCGTAGGTGGGAAGTCACCGGGATTTTGACTGGACAGTAGAACGCCAACCCCATACGCACGGCATTCACGTGTGAATGCCTCGAGGTCAGGTGAGTCGAGCACCCAGTGTGCCTCGTCAATTACGATCAACTCCCTAAGCGTCGTAGCGTGTTCTTGCGCGTTTAGGTAACGATGGGCAGAGTAGATCAGCAGGTGCGCAAGGGTCTCCTTGACCCGCTGGGATTGAATCTGACTCAGGTCAAGGACCAACTTTCTCGAAAGCAGTGAACCGAAAGGCACATCCCGAAATCTATTGCGGAAAATCCCGAGGTCGAACAGTGGTGTCAGCCGGGTGAAGGCCTTCGGGTCGGCCGCCTCGAGTTCGCGCGCGATGTCGTTGAAATCCGGCCACTCGACAAGTTCCGCAACACTTGGTCTGGTGGATGGATTTACTCCTCGTTCTAGGTATGCTTTCCTCATTGCCGTTCGTAACGCGTTACCCGCCTGCTGCTCGCCGAGACCGTACGCTCGTTGCAGGGCAGCCTGTACTCCCGAGATATGTTGTGGTAAATCGAAGTAAGACTCCCCGGTCCCAGGGTGCGTCGAGGCAGCGGGAATCATCGGGTTGAATGGGAGCCCATCGTGAGCAATCCATTGCGGTTCGAGGCTCGCCTGCCGTAGGAACTCCTGGTCACTCGCAAAGTCATTCTTGAAATCGAGAAAGAGCAGTGGAAGATTTCGTTCTGCCAACTGCACCGCAATCGACTTGATCAGCTGTGTCTTACCCTTACCAGACGATCCAGTAACCATCAGGTTGTAATTCTCTACCCCCTGTCCAATATCTTCGGTGTCGAAAGCCACAATCTCGTGATCCTCGGTGATCCCGAGTGACGCGCGGGACCCAGCGCGGGGAAGCGCAAACACCACAGCGTCCAGTACAGGGCTAGCTTGGATTTCACCTGCTCCGGTGATCGGCGCCGGGTCGAGTGCCACCGGGACATGAGTGGAACTTGGATCCGTACCCACGCCTGGGGCAGCAGAGACGTTAGCCGCAGCTGACGAGGCCACTAGCGCCTCGCAGAACCTTGGGATCCCAACAATGGCTTCAGAGAACGCACCGTCATTCAACATGCGGGGGAAGTGAGAGGGGCCCAGCTTCACCCACCAGGCATCGCACCCGTTTACCAACTGAATGGCCTGGGGACGGCAATCCGTGCGACCCTCTTCAGTTGATACAAGCAGCGCCTTGGTCCTCGCCTGCCGCACCTGATACTCACCACGAAGAATGGCGCCAAGAATCTCTCTCTGAACCAGCGGCGGGATTTGTCCAAGGCGAAGACCATGCTCAACGAGCTTGGCGATGACCCATCTATGCGCCGAACTACTCGCACCTCGCCTAGCGAGCATTTCGACGCGATCTACCGTGACCTGAGCCTGTCCGGCAAAAGCAGTCGCCTCCGCGAGCGAAATCTCTCGGTTCCTGTACTTACTTTCGATGCCGGTGAAGCGAAGACTCAAGGGTCCCGTCTCCGACCCAGCAAGTTGGATATGAATCGCCAACAAATCGCAGAATCGTCGGTCCGTGGCCTCGCCGCGGTCGTCTCTCGGTTGGACTCCGTCCTTCCCTAGCACGTCAGTGAAAGAGTCTACAGGAAGGACAATCACAGTGGACTGATCATCACAATTGCCGCGCAGGCTTTCAACCACTCGTGCAGCCCCGATCAACCCGATCACACCCAGTGCACTTGTGCGGCTTCGGTATGTCTCGTTTCCCACGCCAATCCCGATGCTGACCAATACTCGCATCGCGTCTTCAGCGGCCGCCGACGTAGGTAGAAACGACCCCTGGATGAGGTCAGTGAAACCACGCGGTAAAGCCGAGATGATATAGAATGACTCAAATCCACCGGTAGGTGAGATTCGATAGTCCCAGAGGAATCTCTCTTTCCCTGGATTGGCTAGTGAGGCACGGCTCCATTTCAACAGCACCGCCGGATCGGCGTGCCCGCCGGGAATGACAACCCAACGAGCATGATCGGTTCCATCAACAGGCAACCGCCACTTAGTGGACCTTAGTGCACCTCCCGCTTCTTGCGCGCCGACAAGGGCAGCCAGAAACGCCCCAGATGCTCCGGTTGCTTCGGGGTCCAACGAGCTTGTTTCATCGGACGCCGAGCTAGGTACTGTATGCAGTCCTGCGGCCACTTCGCGCGATGGGATCATCAGAATGCATGAATCTCCGCGCCCCCTCGCGACTGTTAGCCGAGCGCTCACATCGGCTATCGGCTCAAAGTCTGGGTGTGCCTTTGAACCCGCCAGCACGAGATCGACACGGGATTCCATGTCACTCACCCCGGAATAAATACAAATAGGAGGTTCAGTCCAGCTCGGACTGTTGTCCTCGCTCGGCACCACTCCAGGGATGTGCAAGTGAATACCACCAGGTAACGATTGAGCCCTACTGGTGGAATTGCCATCGGAATCGAAGAGGAACGGACGCACCAAGTCCATTACTCGCTCCTCATCGTAGGACCCATCAACCCTAGCAACGATGGCGCGCCGTGACGGAAACGCCCGCATGTAGAGTTCGAGGTACTTCGCGATGTCGACACCGGCCGGCTCCGGAGCCAGGCTCGCCTCGACCCCAAATGCGTTCATGATCAAGTGTTGAGCCTGATCGAGCGACTCACCTTTTGATTCCGCAACAGCATACCAGCCCGCATCCTCCGTAGGCCCGGAGTAGAACGGAACGGGAAGGGTATCCGGCCCGAGGCCAGGCATCCAGCGAAAGGACGTTACCCTGGCAAAGACTTCGACCAACAATCTGACGTCGGGATCTGGACCTGCTTCTGCGATGAGTTGCAGAATGTTCGCTTGCGTGAAATACCGGCTGGCTACGACAAGCGGGTGCCATGGTCCGAGCAGAGCACAGCGGGGCCCGGACCCGACATGCACGACGCAATCGAGGTTCGCGAACAGGAATTGATGGGAATAGCTCCGGCTCTGCGCGGCCCCACGAAGACTATGGAGTATTCGCCTGTACGATTCTAGATAACCTTCCAGCGCGGCTTCGACCGCCGCCCGCGAGGATGGATCAGGATGAAAGAGCGGGAGGGACGCATACAAGGCTCGTCCGGCAGACGTACTGCTACTGAACTGAGTCTGAATTATTCCCATGAAGGTCGCACGGGCTGTAGCATAATCAACTAGGAGTGCCCGATCTTCCAGGGACTGGGGTTCCTCGATCCTGAGAGCTGCCGGCAGGGACGCGAGTGTAGTGTCATTGAGATACCGTATCACACCATGCACGTGGACGTGCGACGAGGCGTAGCTGACTGAATTGAAGTTGATCAGGACCGGCAAAACGGATTCTTCCGAAACACCATGCTCGAACACCGAAGCCAACTCAATCAAGAATTGGTAGGCTTGCGAGCGCGGCGTTCCTATGAACGCGTCGCTGGATCGCTTGTTCGTGAAGACCTCATGGGCTTCTGAAACGCGCTGACGGCTGCCATGCCGAAGAGCGTGCAGTAGGGCGTCGTGTACTGTGGCAGGACCTCGTCGCCTGTCACCGCCCACTAGTAGGCCGGCAAAGGGCTCCCCATCAATACTTACCGAAAGCACGCTTCCATTGCCAGCGATCGAAAACCCCTTAGCACCGAGCGAAAGCATTGGAAACCGATCAGTGACCATTGCTAGCTCCGACGACGTTCCATCGAACTCGGCGTGCGTCAGCACTTGTTCCCTGAAGGGAGGGAAGTGAAGCGTCGTGCCATGGTCCGCAGGAATCGACCCAAGCTCCCCAACCTCAGGCAACAACTGAAGGAGTTCGACCTTGTCGGAGCCCCCAGCTACCGTTCTCTCCGAAATGACGAGTGGCGTCGTCGTACACGAAATGAGGAATAGGGTCATTTCGGACCGAAATCGCCCACTTGAGGAACTCACGTCGACCCTTACGACTTGCTTCAGTTTTGCCTTTAGGCCAGCCAAGTCGAGCTGCATTTCGAATGCGTCTTGGGGTACCGTCGTCTCGGCTCTTCCCAGAGTACGTCGCCCCACTGACGCGACGACTTCATATCGCCCGACTGGCCCGGTTAGCCTGATCTTGAGTGTGGGATTCTGTACTTCTGTGCAAGCCATGCTTTTTCCAGTAAGGCTGATGAAGCAGGCACCCGACTCGCAGCCATGCCAACTTATCGACGCCTCGAGCTCCTCCGAGCCGATAGTCGCTTCATCAAGGAATAGCCGTCTAAGCACTGCAAGCGAGAGCAAGCCCCAGTCGTCTATTGACCAGTCCTCAGAAGCTTGGAGTCCCTGAGTCAGGGCGAGTACGCCCGCTGGCTGCATGGCCAGCGCGCCAAGGCGATCCAAAAAGCGGGAGATGGTTTCCTGAAGTAGATCGACATCGAGCTCTAGTTCTGCAGCAACGGTGCGCGCGCGCTCTGACACAATTCCACGGATGTTGGGTTCACGAAGCCGTGTAAGAAGTGTCTTGCCCACGACCTGACGGCACGCTTGAATGTGGTCCCGAATCCCATCCGGCGTTGTTGACGCACTGTCTCTCGGGATTCCGATCGCGTAGCACAGATATTCGATCCGGGCAATGTCCGAAATATCAGGTGGACAGGCCTTCGAGAGGAGCTTGTCGAAGAGAAACGCTGCCCTCCCTTCTTGCCAGGGCTCCAAGTCGTGAACCACCGCCTGAATCACATCGATACAGAGTCGTTCCCAGACAGGGTTGGTGAACCCCCAGGCCGCGACACACGAGGGGAGAACGGCTTGGTCAAAATCAAAAACGGACTGGCCGCCCGGAGCCCAGGGCCATTCGTTGGCAAAGGCAACCGACCTGATCGCGCCGCCCGTTCCGGACATGCTGTCCTGAAGGTGGGAGAGCGTCCCAGGCATCAAGACCAAAAGGAAGCTTCCCTCGCGAACTGTTGTCAGCGACTCAGGAAGGAGCCGTTGATCGGTCTCACTCGGACCCTCAGTCGAGCCCGGCAGAAGAACCCGGTATGAGGGGAGTCGTAACGACCTCAACATGGCATGGAGCTCGACGGCCACCCTTTCAGTCGGGCAGGGGATGACAATCCGAAACTCTCGCATCCCATTCTCAGCCATTGAAGCGGCAACCCCAGCCATCGCCTTTACGAGCGGATTGACTGACATCTAGTTGCCTCCCCCGACACTCGAGGTATACTCGACGGACACCATCACTGCCGAGCCCGCGTCCGGGGCCCCTCGCAAAAGACCGAGCTGCTCAAGTCGTTTTATCAAGTCAGTCCGAGCACCGCCTGCTCGCGCAAAGTCGATGCCGTATTCCCCGAAGTGCCGCTCGATTCGGGAGAGGGGGACCACCCTGGCTACCCTGCCATCTTGGTCTACGGCTGCCAGATGGGCGAAGAGCGATAGCAGCCTGCTCGATGGGAAGACGCGGTAGAGCCGCTGTACCGTCGGAGCACGGTGAAGTAGGAAACCATTGTCCGTGCTATCGGCCCTATCGTCAGTCAGGACTCGCAAGAACTCGTCTAAATTGTTTCCTGTCGTCCCCTGCGCGAGCGGGTCACGCCAGGCCTTCGCACCTTCGGAGGCTCGCTGCACCCCTCGGAGAAGTTCCTCCCCCTGCTCTCCGGGAAACGCCTCCTGTAACGCTCGGGAGAGTTCGGTAACAGGTAGAAGTCCGCTTCCGGCGAAAGTGGACAAGATCCGCCCTTCAAGCACCTGCGCCACTGAGCCGTTCGCCGCGCCCGCATGCAATAGCGCATTCAGCTCGACTCGTGCGGCCATAAACTCCGCCACGCGCGTTGGAATCGGATTACACAATGTTTCGGTCGGGTCGAGTAGTCCGATGTTGCGCGAGCCAATTCGAGCGGAGAAACCTTCCGGGTCCGGAAGTGGTCCACCGCAAAGCCCTTCTCGAAGCGCATCGCGAACAATCGCTGTCATTCGCATCTGTGCAAGAAGCCACATGCCTGCCGAAACACAGAGAAACGCCTTGAGGACCTGGATCCATTCGAGCCGTGGGATCTTCGGCTCAAGGCGACAGATGGCTCTCCAATCATTGGCTATGTGTATTGCCAAGCCGTCTGGCGACGATCCGTTCAGCCCAGACGGAATTGCGAACTTTGATCTCTGAAAACGTTCGGCAAGCCAGGACGTCGCTTGTTCTGTCCCGAACATTTCTGGAGGTAATTCGGCAGCGTTTGCAGCAATATGCAGCAAATCGCGAGGCTCGAGCGCCCCACCATCCAGTGCCACTACTGTCTGGTTCGCTAGCTCATTCGCTTCTCGCTGTCGATCACTCGGCGACAATGAGCTCGCCAATGCCCCATCCAGCAACAGCTGCCTCAGCGCGACATCTGACTGTTTTCGAAACCACCCGTGCGCAGCCAACCGGGGAAATGCCGGAGCGTAATAATGATTGGTTTGGTTGGATTTGGTTGCACTCGCCCTCCGCTTAGTGCGACCCCGTAAGGAGTAGAGAACAGCTCGCGCCTCGTTGCCTATCAGAAGGGTGTCCGGGTCGAGATTTCGTTGTTTGGTGTCGACGGGAGTACCCGTATGTCGATTCGCCCCGAAGAAGACCTCGCGGAAGAGCTCTAGCACCAATTCCTCTGGAGCGTTCCGCAATCCTGTTGTCGGAACGGCAAAGAAACTCTCCTTATAAGCTGCGTGCGGTTCGACTTCGTTCCTTGTGACCGTGAATGGTATGGCCTCGAACACGGCGCTGTCGATCATATGACGTCCCCATCGAGCACCACTTTATCGCTTCCATAGCGAGTCAACGTCCATGCACTGTTGGACGGACGCTGAATCACTAGCGAGACTCGCGGTGGCCGCTGCTCAACACTCCTGGAGTAACCGCCCTGCGATGCGGCTCTCTGCAAGGCAAGCCTGCCCGCCTCCGCGATCTGCTGCGGCATCGTCCAGAGCATCAATCCAGTCTTCCTCCGATATTGGAGCCAACAGAAAGACTCCGTGCTCACCGTAAGCGGCGCGGAACCACCAAACACCACATGCAACCTGGGAAGCCCTGCCTCATTGTCGTCGCGAATCTCCGGTGCGAGCCGACTATTCGCCCAGTCACCTCCAAGTTCCGCGGCGAGGGTGAGTCGAATCCCTTTCGCGCCTTCCTGAAGAATTGCTTGTAGCTCCATGGCCAGACTGTCCCGTTCCGCGTCTGACAACGGTTCACCAAGACCCACGGCATGACGAAAGTCACCAAGTTCCGCCGAGAACCAGTGACGTCCGAGCGCGAATGCGCCGTATCGAATCGAAAACGCCGAGCGCCACCTGTGAACTAGCGTCGACATTGCCAAATCTGCGCGCTGCGCAGCCAGGTACTGCTCAATCTTCTCCCATGCGGCCAGAAGCCTGCGTTCCAAATCTCCAACCAACGCTGGTGCCCAGCTTGGGTCGTCCAGACCGGCGAAGATTACTTCCCAACCATCAAGGTCATTGTGAATCGGCCCCTTGAACGGGTCGAGTCGTCGCAGCCACCCGTTAGGCCCAATTAGGCGTGGAACACCGACATCTACCGACGGCATCAGGTTGGACTGAGGAAGTCGAGCACTCGCGCCAGCAAGAGTCAGCAGCGCGCCAAGTCTGTCAATGTCAGAGGCCGTTGCCTCGGAGGAAGCAATACCCAGCGGTTCAACCGCGGCGAACAGCATCATCGGTAGCCGGCGGGACGCGAGTGAGAAGATTTCGTCTCGTGCGTTCCGCTCATGGACCCACTCGCAAGGCCCGCTCGTGCCGTAGTCGAGCGGAACTCCAGCGAGTATCACTGAAAGCAGCGCCTGAGCCTCCCTGAACACCACTGGCTGCATGCTTAGAAGCTCGGCGTCCCCGACCAGCGTTAGGAACCGATCCATCCCAGCCGTTGTGGAAAGCAGTTCGCGGTTGCCGAAGAATGGGCAAACCCTTGCAGACGGACAGGTGCTACACACAGACCAGTTGTCGGGTGAGGTAGCTGCGTTGGTTAAACTACGGAATTCCCTGTCCGATGAACGGATTAGGGAATGGGAATCGAGGGCATCCCAAGATAGGAGTACAGAGCGCTCGAGCAGCAGGACATCTCTTGGATCGCCCGAGTTTCGAGCTGCCGCTAGATCGACGAGCATCGACTTAAGCGTGCCTTCAAGAGCATGGTTTCCCGCCTGCTCGAGAATGCCGCGGTTCACGCACACCCACACCGAGGCCCCTGCTTGTCGCGCCGATTCCAAGACCTGTGCAAAATCCTTCGCCGGGTCTGGCATGGCCGAATACGGGTCCGAGACTACAGACGCGTCCTGCACGATGTACAGGCTCGGAATTTCGGAGTCCGGCGGAATGAGCCGGATCGAGACCGGAAGGTTTCTTGGCGCAGCTTCAAGAATCGGGTGATCGAACTCGTCCAACGCTCTCCACTTCCGCTGCACCAATTCACGGACGAGGCGGCCAGTCGCGGCGGATTTCCCATTCCCTGGTGACCCGACAAAGAAATGCCAGGCTGGCACAGACGGATCGGCCGCCAAGTGACTCAGCATTCGATCGACCGATCGGTAGGTAACGGTCTCGGAAATTTCCAGAACTGGCAGTTCGCTCCACGACGACGGGGCACTTATTGCGCCGGTACCGTCTTGTTGCAAAGTGAGGAGCCTTTCGAGAAATGGGTTGACGACGACACCGGTGGTTCCCGAAACCCCCTGCGCGCTATGCAAGATGTTGTGTAGCGGTGTGCCAATTTCATCTGCCGTCGCCATGAGCGATTGATCGCTAGCATTGACCACAACGAGATCGCCCCGGACTACCAAGACCGAGAGTACGTTGCCGGCCTTAGCATAGTTGGGGAGTGACTTGAACCAGATTCTCGGATCGCCGTCCCCGCTGTTCGGTCGGTATAATGTCGCAACCGTTCGCGAAAGCTCTGCTGACCCAACGAACCAGGCGGTAGTTGTGATTTTCGAATCTGGCCCTTTCCCTTGACGTCCGTAGTCGTGGACAGCCTGATCCGAGAGGAACTCTCGCAAAGAATGCGGAGCATCGAGCACAGACTTCGAAAGTCCAGTATCCGTCGGAACTAGAATGCCGCAGGCCACCCCGCGTTCCTTGAAGAAGGCGATAACATCTTCTGGCGGCCGATCTGGGAGAGGGGGCATTAGCGCTTCCCGTGAAGGATGTCGCGAAGATGAACTCCGATCTGATACGCAAGCTGAACTGGCACTGCGTTGCCTATTTGTGTGTACTTAGGCAACTCTCTGTCAAAGACGCCCAGCCGCGGATTACCGGCGCGGCGAAGCCCACCGGTTGTCCGCTTCCCGGAAAACTGGTACCAATCAGGGAAGCCCTGTAGTCGAGCCCACTCTCTTACCGTCAGCGTTCTTGGTTGGGAAAAGTGAACGTAGTCATCCGGCAGCGAGGTGGCCGTGATAGTGGGCCCGACGCCCTCATCCCAATTCTCGGGCAACACGCGTTGCGCAAACTTCTTTGTTGCGAAACGAGCGGGAACACGGCCATCGCCCGCCAACATCGCCTCAAACTTCTCGACCACTTTCGCCGAATGGTTGCTGTATTGGTGCTCTTCTACTGCTGAGCCTTTCCGGCTAACAGGTCCACCATCACGAGGGGTTCGAAAACGCCGTTGGATGCCGGTCGCCGCATTGGGATAAGCCTCCGTGGCCCCACCGTTCTGGTAGTCCGGATCAACCAAGTCGCCGAGCAGTTCGCCCAGATGTGGGGGCTCGGCCTTGATCGAACTCGGCAAGAACCCGCGGTCCACGGCGTCATTCGATAACTCAGACTCGCTTCCTGGGAGATTACTGATGTCCCTCCTCAACCCGACAAGTATGAGACGCGGGCGATTCTGCGGCACGCCATAGTCCTTCGCGTAAATCAACTGCGCTGCGATCTGGTATGTCCCTAGGCTCTTGAAAGTTTGATAGACGTCTTCCCAGATTTGCCCAGGCCTACCGGACGGCGTCCACCTGCCATTTAGCAAGCCCCGGACATTTTCAAAGACGAATGCCTTTGGCTGCAGCCCTTGAATCGCAGTCGCCATGTCTTCGAAGAGTCGATTTGCTGGAAGGTCTTCCTTCGCGACCGAGTATGATCGCCGGTGCCCAATCCCAGAGAAACCTTGGCACGGTGGGCCACCGACCAGCAAATCGATCTCGCCCGCCTTAATCCCGAGTTCTGTGTCAAGCTTCGCCTGCAAGTCGTGCAGTGCTTTGGAGTGCTTCGTCAGTTTCCGGACATCATTAACCGACAGTCCATACTCCTCGATCCACGGCGCAATTTCCCTTCGATTGCGCATCCACGTTTCGAGGGCGTCAGGGTTCAGCTCATTGACGAAAACGGGCTGGAAGTCAGCCTGCTCAAGTCCCAGCGACATTCCGCCGCAGCCAGCAAATAGATCAATGAACGTGAGCTTGTCGGTCAGCATGGTGTCTTGAGCACTCCAAAATCAAGAACGAGCATAGATGGTCTCTGAAATGCGGCGCACTCGGAGATCGTCCAGATGGCCTCAGCTTCAGCAGCCCCGCCAATGGCTTGGCGCGAATGCTAGGAACCTGATCGCTGGCATTCGGATAGGTGGTGAGGCGTTCGGGTGAAAAAGTTAGCGGCAATCGCCCCGCTTCCCTAACAGGGTCACCTCCCCGCTAGCCCACGACTCGGGATCACAAGCGATAGAGCTTTGGCTGCCTGAGGAGATCAACACTTGGGGCGCTAGGATCGCTTGATGTACCCTGGAATCGCAGCGATTCCAGCCCTGACATTCGTCTCCTTTCCAATTGACAGATAGGGACAGCGGCGCCATGCGTCCTCTGACGCAAAGACCACGTAGCCATTCGGATCGAAGAGGGCGCCTGGGAACCTTTCCAAATTGTTGTACCAAACCCCGTCCTTATGATAGAGCGCGTGCTTCACAAGGACCTTCCATTGCCGCGCAAGCCCGACCCCGGTAACGCGCTTTCCCAATTGGCCTGACATAACACGAGCTCCGTTCAGTCAGGGCTGAGCTGCAGCCTTCCGTTCGATGGTAATTCCTTCACCGCCGCTTCAAGGAGCTCGGATTGTGGATTCCCATGCCCTAGCCAGTCGTACCCAAACACCGCCGCCTGCGCGCCAGCGAAATCCTCGGCCGAGGCGCCGGTAAACCCGGGCCCGGGGAGGCCGGACTCCTGTTGGACCACCAAGACCGTCAGCGGCGGCAATGAACGGAGGAGGCAGTATGACTGGATCGGTTCGAGTAGTTGGCCGAGCCCTGCTGTGGGCACGCCTATCAACTTCGCCAACTGTCCGTATGTAAGGCTCTGCCGACCTCTGGCTGCCCACGCTAAGACTGCCCAGATTTGGCTGGCACGCTCGGATCGGGTCACATTGACGCTCCCGGTTTCTTGACCCAATCCAAAGCTTGGAGCGCCTCGGCGAGCTCTGGATGCATCAGCCAACGCCAGTGCGGATTGTCTTCATCCGGTTCGACGAAAGAAGCGATCACGAAAGCTGCCTGAGCCCCAGCCTGAATTTCCCAATTCATCCGCTCCGCCAATCGCAGGCCGAACTGTCCGTCCTGCAGGTTGATCGTGTTGTAGTTGGGGTATCCCACTGCCGCCGCCAGGTCGGTGGCGGTGGCCGTGTGCGCGGGAAATTCGTAGTGCCGAAGGAGCAGTTTCTTGTGCTTCGGTGCAATCGCGTGTTTGAGCTCGTAGGGCGCTTTCCGGTATTGCTCTGCAGAAGGTAGGTCGTGCATCGAATCCTTACCTCAAGCCGTTCATAGGAAGAGTGTCGACCGCTTTGGCCTCGACGGCAGCAAGCGCGAGTTAGACGGCTGGCCTCGCACCAGGGATGGCTCCGAAATGGGCCCGCAACGCGTCCAGCAAATGCTGCTCTGCGAGAAGGACGTCAGTGCCCGCCCAAGTCGCGCCGCCTGGCTTCATCAGTCGCAAGTGCGAATGAATGTTGGACGCGCCGGATTGGAGCAAGGGATTGAGCTTCCGGCAAATGGAGCGCTCTTCGGTAGGGTTATCGGAGATGTGTTGCCAAATACAATCGTGGCCCTGTTGCTTCAGATAGTGCAGCGCCGTGCCGACCACGAAGTCGGTGTCAAGCCGCTTGCCCTTGTCGCTGGATACACAACTTCGCTGCGCTTCTTGAACACCGCGCTTAAGCGTACTAGGTGCACCAACCGTCTTAGCACGATTCCCGGCGCAACCAACATAGATCGTCACCTCACCATCAGCGTGCCGGTAAAACCAGCGATACACGCCTTTGGCCGGCTGCTCCGGAGCGTTGGGATTGTCAAACATGATTTGGGCCATGATCAACTCCGCGAACGACCGGTACCGGAAATGATTGCCGCCTAACGGCTCGGCGCTTCTGCCGCGGGGCGTGGCGTTGCCGCCGCAGTCCATAAGTGGAGAATACATCACGGTGGCCGAACCGGCTTGGCCTCGTCGGCGGCAAGCGCGTGTTAGGTCGCGATCCTACATCGAGCCAGCACGCTGAGTCTCCTGCCCTTCATCGCGGGCACGTGGCCAGCAGGTCAGGCAATCGCGCCACGAACAGTGACGCCCGCGCGTAGGCCGCAAATATCTCATCGGCCGTTTTCTCGAGGACGAAGGTGCCGAATCCTTGATGAACCAATCGATTGCGCTCGTCGCCCAGCTGCAAAAAACTCGCAATGGCGTCCTTAAGGGCAGCGTCAGCCCCAATCGCTGCGTTCGCGTGCCGTTTGAATTCATCGCCGAATAGCCCGAAAAATTGGTTTGCGTTGGCGGCATCCCACTTGAACAGTGTATGGTACTGCCTCGCAAGCGCTTTGCTGCGCACGAAGGCTACGAGTGGCGACGAGCCTCCAGCCTCGGTTTCGGCGAAGGCGGTGATCACCGAGGTGATCGCAAGCTCAAACTCACTAGCCGCAGCGAGCAATAGCGATTTTCGAAAGACATCATTTGCGGTGATCGCCAGAGACGGTTCGACGCTCGCATCGATCACACTAGTTAGCGCAAGAAAGTCGTCGTGCAATTGAGCGACGATGCTCGTGCTCATGAATACACCTATGCGAGCAGAATTGTTGCACGTGCAAGACGCTTGTCAACGTTCGTCTTGTCCGCACTTGCCTTCTCTGATGACTCAATGAAGGCGGGGTCGGCGTCCAATTGACGCAGTTTAGTCGCTGACACTAGCCCGACTTCCGGGAGGCCGCCGGAGTAAGCCGTGGCCATGATTGCCGAGAACGTCGCCTCAAAGAGCGCAATGCTAAAGCGCCGCGTACGCGTGCTCACAAACGCGTCGGCCGGAAGGTCCTTGCAAGCCTCCAGAAACGCATCGAACAGAGCGTTCAGTGAGTCGATTTTTGCCAGATCGAAGACTTTCGCCTTCTTTGAGAAATTATTGAGAAAACGCGCCATCGATGGCTTGTAGTTCCGCCACTCAAGCAACATCGCGAACCCCCGAAGTAGCACTTCCACATCCTTCATGTGAAGATCAGGCTCCGGAAGGCTCACGACGCGGCGCCAGCGCGGATCCAGATTGATTCGATAGAGCAAGTCATAGAATGCGGAATGGTAGAGACTTGTGCGGATCTCCTGAGGACGCAAGTTGATCCCACCTGTATTGAGGCGATTGAAGATCTCGTAAACAGACGAGTCATCATCACTGGGCTTCGTCTGTTTCACAACTATGTTGCGAACTGGGCGCAGGTTGAACTGGGGTTGATACTCCTCTAACGTCTGATAGTTCAGATTCCGGAATTTGTTTGTGCGACCTGGGAGCGAATGCGGAAGGCTGAGCTTGAATGGAGTAAAATACTCATCATCGTGCAAAACGGACTCGGGAATCTGTCCACGCTCAGCGAAAATTGTCCGAAGCTCTGAACGCTTCTCTTTGCGCGGAAAGCGCCCCTTCATGAAGTAGTAGATAGACATCATGCGCTGTTGCCCATCAATGACGAGAAAGCGATTCCGGGCCTCCTCATACAGGAAGATCTGAGGAACCGGCAATCCAAGGATGAGCGATTCGATGAGCTTCGAAGCGCGTTTGATGTCCCACACATAGTTTCGCTGGAAACCAGGAATGACAACGGCCCCGGATTCAATGAAACTATTGATCGTGAGTACGTTGAAGTCATTGGGCGTTGACGTAAGTTCGTACTCGTCAATATCGAATTCGTCATCACCTTCTTGGGCCGCGTAATCGTCGTACCATTCCTTCACTGAACTCGGCATCTCGTGACTCACTTCTAGAGGATTGTGCCGTTATTAGGACCTAACTAGCAATTGTGCTGCAGAGCCGTCCACGACAACCCTCCCGGTCCCGCTCAGCAACACGTTGGACGGAGAGTCTCGGCAATGACCGGCGAGTACTCCGGGTACTTTCAGGGCCTTACTACTGCGACAGGGACCGGCTTCACGCTCGCCCCTGCTTCGAAGCCCGAATGCTCGGAAGCGCGCAGGAGCCGCACGAGCTCGTCCACCCGCTCTCGCGTGATCTCGGACAGCATTTAAGTGCTAGCCTCTGTCCCAAAGGGTGCGGGGGCCGTCCTCAGCCTGGGAAGCTCGGGGACGGGTGTGACAGTCGGGCGGTGGTGCGTGACTATGTAAGGGTCGCGCCTGCCTCTCCTTCCTGCAAGCCCCTTCTCCCTCCTCCCTTCTCCTGCTAACCTCCCCGCACGGTTCGCTTCCGTCTTGGCGACCCGGGCATCTCGAATGGTGGCACGCTCGCCACCTGCCAACCGACCGCTCGCCCGAGCGTCACGGTGGCTCCCCGACTCCGGGGGATGCGCGCACGAGACGGCTCGACCGCGACAGGATCGTCCCAATGCATCTCGACAACATCCTCTTCCTCGACTGGTTCGCCTCGCTCGCCGGCATCTATTACGACCAAGACGCCGACACGTACTACCGCCTGCAGCTCCGCCGCGGCGCCGTCCTGCGGGTGACCCGCTCCATTGGGCAACAGCCCGCGCCACTCTCGGTGGTCGACGTGCTCCAGCGCTGCGAGCGCTACTCGCCGCTCTCCATCGCGCACACCCGCGCCGCAGCCACCCTCAGCCACATCGGCCGCCGAGCGGGGAGTACCAGGCTCCTGCTCGAAACAACGCTGCATCGCCGGCGGCTCTACCCCTGCTGGCTCGGCTGGATCGCGGCGCGTTCGACGGGAGAGTACAACCCGCGCGACTGCGATCGCTACATCGTCCGCTTCGCCTCCTCGGCGACGTTCGATGACCTCGTGGTGCTGGCCGCGGCGATCCCCTGGATCGGACCGTGGCTGATGTACTCGCTCTTCAAGACCGACGCGGGCCGAGCGGCGCAGCTGTTCGAGGAATGGCTCGCCGCGGGAGAACATGGGCGGTTTCGGGATCTGGGCGGACATCTGCCGATGCTGGCGGCGGATTATGTCGGGACGGCGGTGGGCGAGACGTTGATGCGGGTGGCGGGGGTGGTGGGGGTGCAGGCGAATGTGGGGAAGGCGGATGGGTGAGCGCTCGGCGCCGGAAGGAGGTGCTGGCAGGGGGTGGAGCGGATCATTTTGTTGGCGTCAACAAAATGATCCCGTAGTTATGGGCTGGAGCGCAGAGGGAATGGTTCGAGGTGCGGCACGTGCATCCCAGCTTTGAGCAATTGTCCGGCCCATCCGACTTCGGGGGCCCCAGGCGTCGCGTTTCTGCGTTCCCGCCCGCCCGGCGGCCCGGCGGCCCGGGGCGACAGCTCTCGTCGGAGTTTGGCGCCTCCGACCGCGCGGCGCCTACTTCTTCCGCACGGCCACCGCGGCCCGCTTGCGCCGAGTCGCGGCTGGCTTCTTCGCGACCCCCCGGCCGGCACCCTTCGTTTCAGCGGCGACTCGCTCGGTCAGGAAGACCTTCAGCAAGGATTGATACGGAACGTCCTGGCGATTGGCGAGGACTTTGAGGTCTGCCAGCAGGAAGGTCGGCAACCGGAGTGAGATCGTCGTGGTGCTTGGCTTGAGATTCGGGAAGACGGCGCGCCGGGCCTGACTCCAGTCGACGTATGGCGTGGTGTCGTGGGTCTCCCAGAAATCGCGCTCTTCCGCTTCGGACGCGAACCGTGGAATCGGCTTGAGCTCCTTACGCTTCGCCATAACTCCTCCGTTCGTTTCGGTGGCATCCGATGATCGTGAGATCTGCGCGGCCCCGCGACGTTAGACAGCAATTGGATGGAACTGAGATGCGCGGGGCAGGCTGCGGGCGCAGCGCGAGCAGGAGCTCGTTGAGTTCACGGCAGCATCCCAGGCTTCACACCTCGTGCAGCAGGCGCCGGCGGACGATTTCCCAGTCGAGTGCCGAGTCGGGATCGCGCTCATGTTCCGCGAGGCGCCGCTCAAGCTCAGCACGTTGCTCTGGAGTTAACGGCAGCCCCGTGGACTCGGGCGACCCCGCCACGCTCTCCCAAAGCGCTGCCGCAATTTCCGCTCGTTCGGCGACCGGAAGCCGGAAAAGCTCCGCCAGTGTCTTGGTCATGGAATAAGGGTGGCGAGGTGGTACGACTGCGGCAAGAGCAAACAAACGCCGAGGGAAGGCGTGCTTGGTGGGTGTCGAAGCACCAGCCGGCGTCGAGATCTGCGAGGCGCCACGCGAGCAGCGGTCCGGGGCGATCACGGCCGATCTCCTCCGCCGGAACTGCACGGCGGCTTCGACTTGGGGTCCATGGAGGGCCGCACCGGGAAGCCGCGGGTCTCGCCGCTGACGGCGTCGATCCAGACCGATACGCCGGGCTGATTGCGACCGTAGAAGGTGACTCCCCAATCGCCGGGCTCGAGTTCCTTCGAATCACCGAAGCCAAGCATCGCATGACTGCTCAAGCGCACACAGCGAGTGGCGCCCGGATCGAACTTCGGCAAGCGTGGCGTGGCGGGCGCTTCCTCGAGCGTGGCGGTCGCGAGCACGAGGAGCGAGCAGCGAAATCCCATGCCGAGCGATGCGTCGGCGGCGGTCCACTCGCGCGGCACCTTGGGGGGACAGGGGTATCGCTCGGTGATCCACGCGATGCGCGCGGCGGCGCCCGGCATCTTCTCTGGCTTCAAGCTCTTCACGAAACAACCGCCGTCGAAAACGGATTCCTGGTTGAGGCGGAAAGGCGGCCAGCTGCCGTCGCTCCGACGGACTGCGCGGAGCGAATAGTCGTTCGGGTTACCGCCACGGCTGGTGCCGCAGAAGTATTCCGCCCCGATCGAGAGCGAAACCTCAAGCAGTGAATCGTGGAGTTGCGCGCGACCGATCGAAAGCACGCCGCCGATGCGATCGAGTGCGACCACCGGCCGTGCGAAGAGCGAGTCGCTGAGTTCCCGCGCGAACCACTGCCAGGCAAAAGAGTCCGATTGTGCCGGCGCGCGAAAGCGGAGCGGACGACGCAGGGTGCCGTTGTCGATCCACTCCATCTCCCGGCGCAGCACCGGCAAAACCGCCTGCCGCAGTGCGGCGAAGACGGCCGAGTCGCGCGGGAACTCGAGCGGGCGCGGGGGCGACTGGGCGGAGAGGGGGCTCGCTAGGAGGAGCGAGAGAAGGAGGGCGCGGGTCATTGAGCTCCGTGCTACCGCGTCGCCGCCTCGTAGAGCACATCGGGGTCGAGGTCGGCGCCGTTCGGCCAGACGATCGTTCCGGCCTCGCGATCGACGGCCACCAACGCGAAGTACGCCGGATCCTGAAGCGGCTCGAATACGCCGCCGCGGCCCTCGACAAATGGGGCCAGATCGAGAGTCGCCGACGAGCCATCAGTGAAGGCGAGCCGAAGCCGGAAGCCGCCCTCGGCGCTAGCGGTGATGATGCGGGGGTGGAGCATCGGGGATCACTCCAGCGGTGGAATGCGAAGCGGCGGTTCACTCGCCTGCAACCGACGCCAATTGGCGTGCAGCTCTGCCTCGTGGAGACTAGCCCATTCGACGACGAGTGCCAACACCCGCGGGGGGAGGCGGCCGCCGAGAACGCCGACCGGTGTGATGCGCAGCTGGCACTCTTCTCCAGCGTACGTGGCGTGACAGTGCGGTGGGTCGTGATCCGAGAAGTACATCCGGATCACAATTCCGAAAAAGCGCGAGATCTCTGGCATGAGAGATCATCTCATCGAGCCCGCTCGCCGCGTTGCTCGAACGAGCGCAGCGGGCGGCCAATTGCTGCCAGGCGATCAGAATCGCATCTCCTCGTCGCGTTTATTGGTACCTAACCGAGTGGCGAGCCGGCCCGTCGGTATCCGTGATTTCAGGCACGCGAGCCCTGCTTGCTTGTCTGTATCCCATAGGATATAGTCAATTATGCCCGCCAAAATGAAGCTCACTCGCTGGGATCCGGTCGACCACCTGAGGACCCCCGCGGATATGGCGCACTACCTCGAAGCGGCGATCGACGATGGCGACCCGCAGCTCATCACCGCGGTTCTCGGCGACATCGCTCGCGCCAAGGGGATGACGCACGTGGCCCGTGAAAGCGGCCTCGGCCGCGAGTCGCTCTACAAGGCACTCTCCGAGAATGGCAATCCGGAATTCGCGACGATCCTCAAAGTGATCGCGGCGCTCGGCCTGAAGCTGAAGGCGGTGCCGGTGAAAAAGTGAGGAACTGGGTCATGGTGAGTTGTCACCCCGGGCCGTCGACCTGGCGGGTGCTCAATGACGCGACGCCTGGGGTCTCCGAAGTCGGGTGGGCCGGACAATCGCCTGACATTGAGATACTTGCCAAGCAACTATTCGCGTTCCCTCTGCGGTCCTGCCCATACGACCTCGGGGACCCCAGGCGTCGCGTCTCCATTCTCCCGTCTGCCCGATGGCCCGGGGTGACAACCCCCCTCCCGCTTCCCCCTTCCCGTCAGGTTATTCTGTCCTGATGACCGACTCCCCGCTCCCACCCTGCCCCTCCTGCCACTCGGTCTACACCTACGAGAACGGCCCGCTGCTGGTCTGCCCGGAATGCGCCTTCGAGTGGGATCCCGTGCTGCCCGAGACCATTCCGGCTGCCCTGGTAGTGCGCGATGCCAACGGCACCGTGCTCGCCGACGGCGACACGGTGACGCTGATCAAGGATCTCAAGCTCCGCGGTTCGTCGCAGGTGGTGAAGGTGGGGACCAAGGTGAAGAACATCCGTCTCGTCGACGGCGATCACAATATCGATTGCAGGATTGATGGGGTGGGGGAGATGGGGCTGAAATCAGAGTTCGTTAAGAAGGTTTGATGGGGAAGGGGGAAGGGGGAAGGGGGAAGGGAGTTGTCACCCTGAGCGAAGCGAGGGGGCGGAGCTCCGCTCCTTCGACTTCGCCCGCTTCGCGGGCTACGCTCAGGATGACATTCGTCTCCCTTCCCCCTTCCCCCTTCCCCATCCCATCACCCCCAATCGACGACGACCGGATTGTGATCACTCAGCCGCGTCCACACCGCCCCACTCAGCACCCGCGCCGCACGCACCTTTCTCCGCTTCGCCACGTTCACGAATATCCCATCGCAGTGATAGGGGGTCTGCGGCGCATTCATCCAGCGTAGCGTCTGCGCGAGCGGCACGCCGGGGTTGCCGATGCACCAGGCGCTCTGCAAACCGAAATCGCGTTCGAGTCGATCGAGGAATTCGTGATCGGGCTTTGAGGTGCGGCGCGCCTCATCATCGCGACGGCGACCCGCAGTGATGTTCCAGTCGCCGCCGAGAATGACATTGCTCCCCGCGACAATCGGCCGCAACAGATCGAGCAGCGCGTGCGCCGACTTGTGGTAGTTGCCCCGGATCGGCGGGATGTGCACCGAGAAGACGTAGCCATTGCGCCACGCGCCGCCGACGACCCATCCGGTGAAGCCGGGAATTGGAATCGGGGTGACCCTGCCGCGCTTGAGCAGAACCGCGGATCCCCAGCGGCGGCCGGGCACCTGCTCCCAATGCGTACGCGGCAGCCCCGATTCCTTGCTCTCCTGCACCAGCAGCACGTCGGGCGTGGTCGCCGCGATGATTGCCTCCCAGTGGAGAGGGGAGCCGCCCTGGCGGAGGTTGAAGGAGGTGAGGCGCATGGAGGCTCGAGCTGGGAAGGAAATGGTGCCGCGCGAGCGCGGCACCCACATAGGAGCAAGAGCCTACCAGAGCGCGGCACCCACATAGAAGCAAGAGCCTACCAGAGCGCGGCACCCACATAGGAGCAACAACCTACTTGAGCTACGCCCCGAACTTCCCCAGGATCGCCCCCATCACGCAGAGATAGACCAGCTGGTAACCGGTATCGATCAGGAAGGTCGAGAACTTCTTGTCGGAGTAGAGATTCGCGGTGAGGCCGAGCGGCATCGCGAAGCCGAGCCAGGCGTGGAAGCCCCAGTTGAAGCCATCCTGCCAGGAGTCGGCGCTGAGATGGTGGAGGAAGAGGGTGAGGACCGTCGCCGTGATGAACATCGCGATCAGTGAGCCACCATACGATTTCGCGGCGCCGGCCTGCATTTCCTTCAACTTCTCCGGCGAGTAGCCGTGCGCTGCCACCCAGACCTTGGCGAAGAGCAGCGGCGAATACCAGAGGGCGCCGAGGATCCAGGCGGCGAGCGTGGCGCCGGCGATGACCAGCCAGTTGAAAGATTCCATGGTGGGGCTCCGGATGGGGTAAGGTCAGTTACGCGTAGGGGCGGGGGGCTTGAGGGGGAGAAGAGACTAGAGACTAGAGACTAGAGGGTGTCATGCTGAGCGAAGCGAAGGAGCGAGGCTCCGCCCCCTCGCTGCGCTCAGGGGGACAACATCTCCGGTGCCGCGCAAGCGCGGCACCACCGGCGGAGCTCCGCCCGTTCCGATTATTTATGCGCCTTCACCACCGACTCGACGATCAGCGCGTTGATCGCGAAGCCCACGCGCAGCACGCCGTCGGTGAACGCCACCGGATCGAGCGTCATGCTCCAGTCGCCCGAGGTGCGCTGCCATTCCTTGGAAAAGCTGGTCTTGTCTTCGCTGAGCTGCTTGATGGTGCCGGCGTTCTCGGCCGCCAGGCGGGTGCCGTGCCGCTGCGCCAGGATGTAGGGCCCGCCGCCCTTGGCGTCCATCCCCTTGACCCAGGCGCCCTCGAAAATCATCGCGGGATCGGTCGAGATGCCGGCCTTGTTGGTCGAGTAGCCCGCGCGCGTCTCACCCCACATCTGCGGCACCGAGAGCGTCATCTCCGGGACGATCGCGACCAGGTTCTTCTCCTTCGCAATCCCCCGCCACGGCCACCCCGCACCCTGGATCGGGTTGTTGAACTGCTGCGCGTCGCTCGGCGCCGCAATCACATAGGTGAGCGGCGTGCCGTGACGGATCGGCAGCCCCCACTTCTCGTCGTCCTTGTCGAGGCCGCGCTTGACGACGTCGGGATGGTCCTTGAGATCGGCATAGGTCAGGACGGTGTACCCGGCCGCACGAAGCTTCGCGACAAGATCGTCCTGCAGCTTGGTGGCGAGCTCGTGCAGCATCGGCTTCTCGAGCCCGTCGACGAAGAACTTGCCGTGCGCCTGCGCCCCGCCCTTCTGCGCCCAGACCGACCCCTTCACCGAGATGACGAGATCCCACGACGGGACGAAGTAGGTGTTGAAGTTCCCGTTGAAGCCCTTGACCGTGACCCGGTCCATGTTGAGTTCGAATGGCTTCATCGCCGGGGACTGGGCGGCGAGGGGTTGGGCGAGGGCAAGGCAGGAGAGGGCCAGGGCGAGGTGGCGCATGGGAGCTCCAGAGAGATGAGGGAGACGGTAGAGGTTACTGCGAGAAGGGAGAAGGGAGAAGGGACGGGTGATGGGTGATGGGTGATGGGTGATGGGGTTGTCATCCTGAGCGGAGCGAAGGAGCGATGCTCCGCCCCCTCGCTTCGCTCAGGGTGACAACTCTCCCTCCTCCCTCCTCCCATCACCCATGACCCGTCACCCATAACCCGTCCTTCCTCCGGCCTTGCGGAAAGACCGAAAATCCGGCACAATCACCCTCCCACCATCCCCCAAGTCGCGATACCAGCCCACACCGTCCGGAATTCCGGGAGCCCGCATTGTCCACCGCAGACGACTCGAAGGACGCACTCGCGACCGCCCTGGCGGATCGCTATGAGTTGCTCCGCGAGATCGGCCGCGGCGGGATGGCCACGGTGTACCTCGCCCGCGACCTGCGCCACAACGCCCAGGTCGCCATCAAGGTGCTCCGCCCAGATATCGCGGTGTCGGCGGGCGGGACGCGCTTCGCCCGCGAGATCCAGATCACCGCAGGCTTGCAGCACCCGAACATCGTGACGGTGCTCGGCTCCGGCGAAGCAGCCGGGATGCCGTACTTCGTGATGCCGTATGTCGAAGGCGAGTCGCTCGGCCAGCGGTTGCAGCGCGAGAGCCGGCTGCCGCTGAACGAGGCGGTCCGACTCGCGGGAGAAATCGCGGAGGGACTCGCGCACGCGCACGCCGCGGGGTTCGTCCATCGCGACATCAAGCCCGGCAACATCCTGCTCTCGCACGGTCACGCGATGATCGCCGACTTCGGCGTCGCAAAGGCGCTCGAGATGTCGGCCACCGAACGGATCACCGATTCGGGGTTCGCGGTCGGCACCGTGACCTATATGAGTCCGGAGCAGGCCGGGGCACAACCGGTGGATGGCCGCGCCGACATCTATTCGCTCGCCTGCGTGTTGTATGAGGCACTCGCGGGGACGCCGCCGTTCACGGGACCGAGCGCGCAGGCGATTCTCGCGCGCAACGCGGTGGATCCGGTGCCGAGCATCCGGACGCTGCGGCAGAGCGTGCCGCAGGCGCTCGAGGCGGCAATCGAGAAGGCACTCGCGAAGGTGCCGCAGGATCGCTGGGCCACCGCGACCGAATTCCGCGACGCGATCACCGAAGCGGCGACGATGCCGATCATCACGGCAGTCACGCCACAGGCGAAGCCAGCGTGGTGGCTCAGGCCGCGCACGCTGGCGATTGCGGCGGGTGTTGCGGTCATCGCGGCTGCGGCGTACTGGCGCACTTCCACGGCAGCGCCGCCGCTCGAAAAGAATCGCGTGATTGTCTATCCGCTGGTGCTTCCGGCCGACTGGCCCGGTGCGAAGACGTCGGGCGAAGATGTCGCGACGGTGATTGGCAGCGCGATGGATGGCGCGGGACAGCTGCGCTGGGTCGATGGCTGGCAACTGCTGCAGCCGGCGCAGCGCGACAATATCCGGATGATGGCGGTGGCCGAAGCGATGAAGATCGCCAAGGAACAACGCTGCGCCTGGGCAATTCTCGGTCGACTCGTCGCGCGTGGCGATTCCACCGACGTCTTCCTCGAGCTCTATGATGTGCAGGGCGATTCGGTCGTGGTGCGCACGCAGGCGAAGAGCGCCGCGATTGCCGAAGGGTGGCGCGGCGGGATGCGCGCGGTGACGGAAATTCTGCCGACGCTGATCTCGACCACCGTTCCTGACGTGGAAAGCGAGTGGAAGGCGCGCCCGCCGCAGGCTGTCGCGCATTTCCTGCTGGGTGAGTCGGCGTTCCGGCGCGTGCAACTCACCGGTGCGCTGAGTGAGTTCCGCGCGGCGGTCGAAGCCGATTCGACCTTCGGCATCGCGGCCGTGCGCGGCGCGCAGGTCGCGACCTGGAATCACCAGCCGAAGGAAGCAGGGTCATTGCTGGGCGTTGCGCTGCGGCAGAAACTCTCGCCGCGCTACGCGCTCTTCGCCACCGGCTTCCAAAGTTATCTCGACGGCCGCGCCGATTCGGCCGCGGCGCAACTCCGCGCGGCACTCGCGCTCGACTCGACCATGTCGGTGGCGTGGATGCAGCTGGGCGAGGTGTATACGCACCTGCTCCCCACCGAAGGGGAAACCGACTCGCTCGCCGAGGCGGCGTTCGGGAAGGTGCACGCCCTCGACTCGGCGGTGACGGCGCCGCTCTATCACCTGATCGAATTGCGCGCCCGCCGAGGAGACCAGGCTGGCTCCGCGACCCTCGCGAAGCAGTTCCGCGCCGCATCGGCCGACAGCCAGCTTGCGCGCGAGGCGATGCTGGTCTCATCGTGCGGCCCCAAGGGATTCTCCGGGGTGGACCTCAAGGCGTTGGCGCGGGAGAATCCGCTCGCGCTGGTGGTGGCGGCCAAGTCATTGGGGGCGTCGAGCGCCACCGCGAGCTGCGCCCGGGCGAGCTACCAGACCCTGCTGCGCGACGACACCCTGAAGACTGATGCGGCCGACGGCCGGCGCTTCACCGCCCTCCTCGGCCTCGTGAACGTGATGGTCGGCGCCGGGCAGGACGAGGCGGCGGACAAACTCATCGCCGACTTCGCCGCCCGCTGGGGCTCCGGCTCCTCCATATATCTGTTGGCGGCGCCAGTGGTGCCGGCCTTCGCCGACCGGGCGCGCGCCGTAGCGAAGCAGGATTCAGTTACCAGCGGCGCCAACTATGCGGCGGTTCGCTTTCCGGTCCGGCTCTGGGAGCTGGGGGTCTGGGCGGCGAAGGAGGGGCGGGCGTCGGTGGTGCGGGCGGTCGCGGCAGACCTCGCGACCCGATCGGCGAGTGGGGGCCGCACCGATTCCCTGCTCGCGGCCTCGATGGCGGCCCATGCCGCGCTCGTCGGCGGTGATTCCCTGCTAGCGCTCCGGCAGTTCGAGCGGTTGATTCAAGCGGCTGCCCCGGTCGATCAGCTGACGTGGAACGAAGCCGCTTCGCTGGGCCTTGATCGACTCGTCCTGGGCAGGCTCCTGATCTGGCACAAGGAATACGCCCGCGCCATCGGCGTGCTGTCGATTCACGACTCGGCCCTGCCGGCCGTGTATCCGTTGTATCTGAGGGCGAGTCTGGCGCTGCGCATCGAAGCCGCCACCGCCCTCAATCAGGCGTCGCTGGTGACCGCGCTGCGCGCGCGGATGACGGCGATGTCGGGTAGCTGATTCAGCAGGTTCCGTTCACGAGTACCCGGAGGACACGATGTCGAACAAGGAAGAAGCAGCTGATAGCCGTGAAGGTGCCACCGCTCCGCCACCAGCTGGTGGCCGTGAAGGTGCGACCGCTCCGCCGCCAGCCGGTGGACGTGAGGGTGCGACTGCTCCGCCGCCAGCCGGTGGACGTGAAGGTGCCACCGCTCCGCCGCCTGCGGGTGGACGTGAAGGTGCGACTGCTCCGCCGCCGGCTGGTGGACGTGGTGGTTCCGAGAAGCCGCCGCAACCTGGCAAGTAGTCCGACCACGGGACCCGTCTCCTCAACCGACTCGAGCCGATGAATTCTCCGCAGGCAGCCATCACGCAGCGCGCACTACTCATCGGCATCGAGGATTACCCGGGACTCCCCAAACTGCACGGCTGCATCAACGACGCCCGGTTGATGCAGGCGATCTTGCGCGACACCTTCGGCTTCCCGGCCGAGAATATCACGCTGCTCGAGAACGAAGCGGCGACGCGCGACGCGATCCTGGCGGCGTTCGACGCGCTTATCGCGGCGACCAACCACGATGATGTGGTGGTGATCACCTACGCCGGTCACGGCTCGCAGATGACCGACCTCGAGGGGGATGAGCCGACCGGGCTCGACTCGACCATCATGCCGTATGACTCGGAAGGGTGGCAGGGGAAGAACCGCGACATCACCGACGACGAGATCGGGCTCAAGCTCCAGGCGCTCGGCGAGCGGACCTCGTGCATCACACTGATCTTCGATTCCTGCCACTCGGGAACCATCACCCGCGACGCGATGGGGACCGGCGGGCGCTCGGTGCCCGCCGATACCCGCGCACCCGCAGCACTCGGTCGTTCACCGGTGCCGGGCGTGCTTCCCGATTCTGGCGCGACGGGGCCGAGCGGCTGGATGCCGGTGACTGAGAAGTACGTGGTGATCTCGGGGTGCCGCGACGAAGAGACTTCGTTTGAATACAACCCGCCCGAAGGGGCCGGTGAAGTCACTCACGGCGCACTGACGTACTTCCTCGCGCAGCAGCTCAAGCAGGTCACGCCGACCACCACCTATCGCGACATCTTCGAGCGTGCGGCAGGGCTGGTGAACGCGGTGCACAGCGCGCAGCATCCGCAGATGGAAGGGAAGTCGAATCGCGTCATCTTCGGGATGCGCGAGCTGGTGCCGCAGAAGTTCGTGCGAGTGACGAAGCGCGACGGTGATGCGGTGACGCTTGCGGCGGGGGTAGCGCAGGGCGCCACGGTGGGCTCGGTATACAGTGTGTATCCTCAGGGGACCAAGACGCCCGAGGGGCTCACTGCGCTGG
Organism: Gemmatimonadota bacterium; assembly: GCA_040388535.1. Taxonomy (NCBI): domain Bacteria; kingdom Pseudomonadati; phylum Gemmatimonadota; species Gemmatimonadota bacterium. The sequence continues at coordinate 499,736 of JAZKBR010000002.1, forward strand.
GCGAAGTGGAAATCACCGAAGTGAGTGTGGTGTCGGCGCAGGCGAAGGTGCTCTCCGAGGCAGTGGCCGCCAGCATCGGCGCCGACTCGCGCGCCTTCGAGACGAAGCACGCCTACGGCGATTTCCGGCTCGCGGTGGCGCTCGACGCCACGGGTTCCGATGCCGACGCGCTGCAGGCGCTGCTCGACAAGTCGACGCTGCTTAAAGTCGTTGCCGACGATGCGTCGCCTTCGATCCGGATTCAGCTGCTGCCGAAGCGCGATGCGGCGGCACCTGGCGATCCGGTCGAGCGCGCCGGCGCGCTGCTGGAGCCGATGTGGGCCGCGACCGGCGAGAGTGGCGACCTGGTGATGCCGCTCAAGCGGGCGGCCGACGCCGCCACCGTGCGCGACAACCTCGAGACGCTCGCGCGCTACCGGCAGGCGCTCGCGCTCGAGAATCCCGACCCGCAGAGCAAGCTCCGGGGCAAGTTCACGCTCGACCTGCTCAAGAAGGATGCGACTGGTGCCTGGGTTGCGGCCGAGCCTGAGACGGCGGGCGGGACCATTGTTTACACCGAGGGCGACGCGATCGGCTTCAAGGTCGCCAGCACGCACGACGCCGAGGTGTTCATTGCGCTGGTGGACTTCGGGCTCACCGGCTCGGTGAACCCGCTGCGGCCGCCGCAGGGCGCGCCGGCGTCGCAGGAGAAGCTGGGGCCTGGCAATCACTACACCATCGGCCCCGAGATGAAGCAGGCGCCGACGGTCGGGTGGAGCGCGGGCTTCCCGTTCATCGACAACGTGGATCACAGCCGCGAGGCCGAGGCGATCGAGACCGTCAAGCTGTTCATCACCGAACAGCTCGCCGATTTCTCGGTGATCCAGCAGGCGGGAGTGCGCGGCGAGGGGCGGAAGAGTTCACCGATCGGCGACCTGCTGCATCGCACCTTCCACGGCGCGCCGACGCGCGACATCGTGATGGCGCCGCCGGCCGAGGAGATCAAGGACGACTGGACCACGGTGTCGCGGAGCTTCGTGGTGCGGCGGCGGACGTCGGCGCCGCTCAACGACAGCGGCACCGCGCTCAACATCGGCAACGCCACGCTGAGCACCAAGGGGATGAGCGGCACGGTGAGCGCCTTCCTGGGGAAGCCGGCGCGCGAAGAAGCGGCGAAGCTGGTCGGTGATTCGCTCAGCGCGGCGCTTGCCGACAGCGGCATCGATGTGAAGCAGACGATTGCCATCACCGGCGCGGCGGAGACCGGCCCGGTATCGCGTGGCGCGGGTGATGCCCCGACGATGCAGCTCACGCTTGCCGACCCGGGACCGGGCTTCGGCCAGCTGGTGATGTCGGCCGACGAACTTGGGGTGGTGAGCTGGCACTTCGCGCCGCCGCAGGATGGCAGCGGGATGCGCGGCGGGATCAGCACGGGCCCGGCGAAGCGGAGCTACGACATTCCGCGCGGCATCCCGACCGAACCGCCGAGCGGGAACGCGAGCCGCGGCGTGATTGGTGTGCTGGGAAATAAGTTCCTGAAAGAGATGATCTTCCCGCTGATCGATCCGATCATTGGCGAAGTGAGTGCCACCTTCGTGAATCGGATGGAGCAGCATCGCTGGCCGTACCGGGTGCGCGCCTTCGGGCCAGGCGACTACGCCGGTGACAGCGCACCGGCGCTCGATGCGGCGGGGTGGTCGCGGATGTCGGGCGGCCGGGCGCTACTGATGGTGCACGGCACCTTCTCAAGGTCGCACCTCGCCTTTGGCGCGCTGCCGAAGGAGTATGTCGAGCAGTTGCACCAGATGTATGGTGGGCGGGTCTTTGCCTTCGACCATTTCACGTTGTCGCACGACCCGAAAGAGAATGTCCGCCGGCTGCTCGCGCAGATTCCTGAGGGGACGTCGCTCGACCTCGATATTATCTGTCACTCGCGTGGCGGGCTGGTGAGCCGGATCCTGAGCGAGAAGCAGGGCGAACTCTCGATGGGGAAGCGGCAGTTCAAGGTCGGCAAGGTGGTCTTCGTGGGCGCGCCGAATGCCGGGACCGGCCTCGCCGATCCGAAGCATCTGAGCGACGTGATCGATGTCTTCACCAATTTGCTCTCCTTTGTGCCGAGCGCTGGCGTTACCGACACGCTCACGATGATCATGGGCGTGATCAAGCAGCTCGCGGTGGGAGCGATGAAGGGTCTCGACGGGCTCGAGTCGATGAAGCCGGATGGCGAGTTCGCGAAATGGATCAACGCTGGTGCGCGCGCTGGCGACACGCGCTACTATGCCCTCGCCGCGAACGTGACGCCGAAGGACCCTGGGCTCAAGCACTTCGTGATGGCGCGCGGACTGAACAAGCTGATCAACGGCGACAACGACCTCGTAGTGCCGACGGCAGGAGTCTGGGACACCAATGGCTCGGGCTTCTTCCCGATTGCCGACAAGCTGGTCCTCGAAGGCGACGAAGCGGTGTCGCACACCAAGTTTTTCGCCGACCCCACGGCACGCAAGCAGATCCTCGAGTGGCTCGGGGCGTGATGCCCGGCCAGCGAGTGCATATCACATCGGAGCGGGTGCATGGACTTCCTTGATTTCGAGATCCACATCGCGCCGGGAACCGGCCAGGACTATCCCATCCTCGTGGTGAAGTCGCCGGTGGGCGAGGCGAGCGGGAATTTCCATCTCCCGTTTGACGCCCCGGGACTCGAGAACCATCTCAAGGGCGTCGAGATCGCGGTGCTGAAGTCGGGGTCGGTCCGGCGCGACATCGTGATGGCTCCTGACGAGTCCGAATCGGTCAGCGACTTCGGCAAGAAGCTTTTCGGCGCGCTCTTCGTTGATCAGGTCGCGACGGTGTTCCGCCGGAGCCAGGACGCCGCGCGCGCCCAGCGGAAGGGACTACGCGTACGGCTCCGGATCGATGCGCCCGATCTCTCGACGCTGCCGTGGGAGTTCATGTACGACCCCTCCACGGGCGACTACATCTGTCTTTCGTCGGAAACGCCGCTGGTGCGCTATCTCCAGTTCGATCGCGCGCCCGAAGAACTCACCGTCAAGCCGCCGATCACCATTCTCGCGATGGTCGCGAGCCCGAAAGACCGCCCGACGCTCGACGCCGCGCGCGAGAAGGAGCGAATGCAGCAGGCCACGGCCGGCTTGCAGGCCGCGGGGCTGCTGCAGATCGAGTGGCTCGAGGGCTCGACCTGGCGCGACCTGCAGACGACGCTGCGCCGCAAGGACTATCACATCTTCCACTTCGTGGGCCACGGCGGCTTCGATCCGGCGATGGGCGAGGGCGTGCTCGCCTTCACCGACGAGGCCGGCAACTCGCAACTGCTGAGTGCCACCGAAGTCGGCCGCCTCCTCGGCGACGAGCGCACCCTCCGCCTGGTAGTGCTGAACTCCTGCCTCGGCGCCAAGGGGAATACCACCGACATCTTCTCGAGCACTTCGGCCACACTGGTGCGCCGCGGTGTGCCGGCCGTGGTCGCGATGCAGTACGAGATTTCCGACCTCGCCGCGATCGAATTCTCACGTTCGCTCTACGAGGCGATCGCCGATGGGATGCCGATCGACGCGTCGGTCGGCGAGGCACGGAAGGCGATCAGTGTGTCGGCGCGCAATTCGGTCGAGTGGGGGACGCCGGTGCTGCACATGCGTTCGCCCGACGGCGTGCTCTTCACCATCGATGGGCCAACTACGTCGCAGCTCAAGGCGACCGGGACTTATCGCGCCCCGGCGATCGTGGCGCCGCCAGCACCTCCCGTCGCGGCCGCAGCGCCGCCGCAGCAATTCATGACTCCGCCCGCCTCACCGCCGCCGGCACCGCCTTCGGGTGGCGGCGTCTGGAAGGGTGTCGCGATCGGCGGCGGGATCATGGTCGCAGTGATCATCGGGATCCTCTACCTGCTGGCGCGCGACCCGGCCACGCCCGACACCGCGACCCAATGGGTGGTGCAGTTCGAGAGCGCCGACACCAACCATCACGGTGGCTGGCGCCGGGCCGACGGCAGCACCTGCGTCTGGAACAGTTATGAGGACGGCTTCAACCTGCCGTATGTCCAGGTGCCGAGCCCCGAGGGTGAGACCTGGCTGGTAAGCGAGGCGCCGGAGGAGTTCCGCAAGGACAACGGCACCCTCGACGATTCGGCCGAGGTGCATCTCTTCTTCAAGAACAGCGGCGGCGAGGTCGAGGCGTTCGCGGGGGATTCGGGCCGGCGGACCAACGACATCTTCGGCCGGCACGTGAATGTGACGCCGAAGTTCGGGCCGATTCCGGCGGCGGGGTTGCCGGCGTGTGAGACGGAGACGCCGAAGTAGGGGTCAGAGACTAGAGACTTGAGACTAGAGACTAGAGGGGTGTCATCCTGAGCGGAGCCCGCGAAGCGGGCGGAGTCGAGGGAGATGGTCTCGACGGTGAGAGGGTGCTCCCTCGACTGCGCTCGCCTTCGGCTCGCTCCGCTCAGGATGACAACACCCTGCGGCCGCTCCGCTCAGGATGACAATTCCCCACCGCCCGGGGCGACAGCACTGGCCCGCGCCCCGTTTAGCCCGTACCTTAGCAACGCATTAACCCCCCAGAAGCCGCATCCAGACAATGAGAGAAAGTCGCATGGTTCGTTGGTCGATCCTGCTGGCTACCCTGATTCTTGCCCATCCGGCCAGTGCTTCGGCCACCCCCGGAAGCGTTGGCGACACCCTCAAGAACCCACCGATCCTGGTCAACCGTTCGACCCGGCCGCGGATGGTGGAGCTCTACCTCACCTCGGCCAAAGCGCAGATGGCGCTGGTGCCGGGGAAGCCGACCGAGGTCTTTGCGTTCAACGGGACGGTGCCGGGGCCGACGATCGACCTGCGCGAAGGCGACAGCGTGGTGGTCCATTTCACCAACAATCTCAATGAACCGACCTCGGTCCACTGGCACGGCCTGCATCTGCCAGCCGATATGGATGGGTCGCCGCTGATTCCGGTGCCGCCGGGCGGGAAGAAGGACTATCGCTTCTTCATCGAGCCGAACACCGCCGGGACCTACTGGTATCACCCGCATCCGGATATCCGCACCGGCTATCAGGTTGCCAAGGGACTCTACGGCGCGCTGATCATCCACGCGGCGAAGGATCCGCTCCCGGCGATGCCGGAGAAGCTGCTGATCCTCGCGGATAATCGCTTCAATCCCGATGGCTCGATCAACTTCTCCGCGCCGCGCACGCCCGAGGCGATCGTCGACGAGGAGAATGGTCGCGAAGGGAAGGTGATGCTGATCAACGGCCAGGTGATGCCGACCATCAAGATCCGCAGCGGCGAAGTGCAGCGCTGGCGGATCATCAACACCGGTGCCGCACGACTCTATCGCCTCAGCATCCCGGGGCAGCCGTTCCTGCAGGTCGGCACCGATGGTGGGCTCTTCGAGAAGCCGGAAGAGATCAAGGAGCTGATGCTCTCCAACAGTGAGCGGGCCGAGATTCTGGTGCGCGGCACTGGCGCACCGGGAAGCAAGACGATCGTGAAGAACCTGCCGTATGATCGCTACACGGTGCAGACGCGCCCGGCGACGTGGAATGAACCGCACAACCTGCTCACGCTCGCCTACAGCAGCGAGCCGCGGGTGAAGCCGATCGCGATTCCGGCGGTGATGCGGGTGATTCCTGCGCTCGACACGATGAAGGTGTCGGTCCGGCGGAACATCGTGCTGTCGCAGGGGATGATCAACAGCAAGATGATGGATATGAAGCGGGTCGATGTGCGCGCGAAGCTTGGCGCCTATGAAATCTGGACCATCGAAAATGTGGTGGGAATGGATCATCCCTTCCACCTGCACGGCTATCGCTTTCAGCTGCTCGACCGGAACGGCGTGCCGGAGAAGGTGCGCCGCTGGAAGGACACGGTGAACGTGCCCAAGCATTCGCGGCTTCGCTTCATCGTGCACTTCGACGCCAATCCGGGCAACTGGATGTTTCACTGCCATATCCTCGACCACGAGGATCACGGCATGATGGGGGTCCTGCAGGTTTACTGAACCGGGGGGAGAGGTGATGACACAGTTCGTCAGTTGGTCCCGAAGTGCTGGACTGCTCGTGCCCGTGCTGTTGCTCGCCGCCTGCGCACCGAAGGCCGCAGAGCCCGCGGCGAAGGCCGATTCCTCGACACCCGCCGTGACCGAGGTCGCGATCGCGCCCGGTTCGGCGCAGCAGGTCGCCTATGGCCGCGACGTCGTGATCCAGCACGACTGCTCCGGTTGCCACGGCGGCACGCATCCCGGCGACAAGGGCTGGCTCGCCGGAGTGATGAGCCCGCTGCAGGAATTCCAGATCGGCGCCTGCTCGTTCGCGAACCCGAAGGCGAAGCCGTGCTTCGTGACGCGTCCGCGCAACCTGACGCCCGATGACTCCACCGGCCTGGGCCGCTTCACCGAGCGCCAGATCTTCAACGCGCTGCGCTTCGGACTGCGCCCTGAGACGACACCCGACGTGGAGATCACCGGCAGCACGCCGGGCCAGGGGAACTTCCCCGAGAATCCGCACTACCTCGCCGTGCCGATGCCGTGGCCGTCTTGGCGGCATATGCCCGACAAGGAGCTCTGGGCGATCGCGGCGTATCTGAAGCGTGGCCTGAAGCCGTTCGCGAACAAGGTGGCCGAGAGCGATGGGCCGCCCGACTTCTGGGCGTCGGCGTATACGGTCGACAAGATCGGTCCGTATCCGGTGGCGGCGTTCCCGACGGCGAACGAAAAAGGACAGTAATCGTCGATCGATGGTCGATGATCGTCGGTCGATAGTGTCACCCTGAGCGCAGCGAGGGGGCGGGGCTTTCTCTTACGAGCGAGCTCCGCCCCCTCACTTCGTTCAGGGTGACAACTCTTTATCAGAGCTCCGCCCCCTCACTTCGTTCAGGGTGACGCGGTGTAGCTTTCCGGGTCACTAACCTCGGAATTGTTGTGAACGTTCTCACCGACTGGACATCCCGCGCTGGATCGAGCGACGACGTGGTCGCTTCGATCCGGAGCGGGATGAACGTTTTCATCCACGGCGGCTCGGCGACGCCGACGCCGCTGATCGAGGCGCTGGCGCGACGCACCGATCTCGAGAATGTGACGCTCTACCATCTGCACACCGAAGGACCGGCGCCGTTCGCGGCGGCCGAGCATCAAGGGCGCTTCCGGTCGGTGTCGCTCTTTGTGGGTGGCCCGCTGCGATCCGCCGTGCAGGCCGGCGTTGCCGACTACATCCCGGTCTTCCTCTCTGACATTCCGGCGCTCTTCACTTCCGGGCGGATCCGGCTCGACGCCGCGCTGTTGCAGCTCTCGCCGCCCGATGCGCACGGCTACTGCTCGCTCGGTACCTCGGTGGATTGCGCGAAGGCCGCGGCCGACGTCGCGCCGCTGCTGCTCTGCGAGATCAATCGGCGGATGCCGCGCACGCACGGCAATTCGTTCATCCCGCTCGATCGGGTGGCGCGCTACTGCGCGACCGGCCACCAGCTCCATCAGCACGCGCCGTCGCCGGAGAGCGAGGCAGAGGCACGCATCGGTGATCTGGTGGCCGGGCTGGTGGAGGATCGCTCCTGCCTGCAGATCGGCATCGGCGGCATTCCCGACGCCGTGCTCCGCCGGCTGGGCGAGAAGCACGACCTGGGGGTGCACACCGAGATGTTCACCGATGGCCTCGTGGCGCTGGCTCAGGCCGGCGTCATCACCAATCGCTACAAGAATGTCCATCCAGGGCGGACGGTGACGAGCTTCGTGATCGGTACCGACCGGGTCTTCGACTATGTCGACGACAATCCGCTGGTCGAATTCCATCCCTGCGATCACACCAACGACACCGCAAGGATCCGGCGCAACGATCGCGTCGTGGCGATCAACTCCGCCTTGCAGGTCGACCTCACCGGCCAGGTCTGCGCCGACTCGCTCGGCCACCGGATCTATTCAGGGATTGGCGGCCAGATGGACTTCATGCGTGGGGCCGCTCTTTCGCGCGGAGGCAAGGCGATCCTCGCCTTCACGGCGACGGCGGCGAACGGCACGATTTCGCGGATCGTGTCGGAACTCAACCCTGGCGCCGGGGTCGTCACCACGCGCGGGCATGTACACTGGATCGTGACCGAGTTCGGTGCAGTGGACCTGCACGGCCTGCCGTTGCGGGAGCGGGGGGAGGCGCTGGTCAGTATTGCGCATCCGGATTTTCGGGAGGGGCTGAGAGCTGAGCTGAGGGGGATTCGGCATTTTTAGAAGAAACGTCGATCGATGGTCGATGATCGTCGATCGATGTTGTCACCCTGAGCGCAGCGAGGGGGCGGAGCTCCGATGAAGAGTTGTCACCCTGAACGAAGTGAGGGGGCGGAGCCCACTCGTAAGAGGGAGCTCCGCCCCCTCGCTGCGCTCAGGGTGACAATCCCTACGCCCCCACCGCCGCCATCCCGGCCAGCAGCCGGCTTTCGATATTCGCCGCCGACATCGGCCGACCGAAGAAGTAGCCCTGCATCGTGTGGCAGCCGGCGTCGCGGAGGAAGGACGCCTGGTCTTCGTCCTCGATTCCTTCGGCGATGACTTCGACGCCGAGAGAGCGACCCATCGCGATGATCGCCTTGGCGATCGCCGCGGCTTCGGGTCGCGTGGCGACTTCGCGGACGAAGGTGCGGTCGATCTTGAGGCCGTCGATCGGGAACTGCGACAGATACGCCAGTGAGGAGTAGCCGGTGCCAAAGTCGTCGACAGCGAGACGGACTCCCGTGGCGGTGAGGGCGCGCAGCATCGGGATGGTGGCTTCGACGTCGCGGATGATGGCGCTCTCGGTGAGTTCGATCTCGAGTCGCTCGGGGGGAATTCCGGCCGCAGCGACTGCCGCGCGCACGACGCCGACGAAGCCGGCGTGGGCGAAGTTCGGGCTCGCCATGTTCACGGCCATGGTGAGGTTGTTGAATCCGGCGGCACGCCATTCGGCGAGCTGGGCGCAGGCTGTGTGCAGTGCCCATTCGCCGATCTGGACTATCAGCCCAGCTTCTTCGGCCACGGGAATGAACTCACCCGGGCCGACCATCCCCAATTGCGGGTGATCCCAGCGGATCAGCGCCTCGACGCCGGTGATCTCGCCGGTGATCGCGCACGACTTGGGCTGGTAGTAGAGCACTAGCTCGTCGCGCTCGAGCGCCTTCCGCAGGCCGTTCTCCATGCCGAGCTTCTCGGAAGAGCGCGCGTGGATCGCGGGGGAGTAGAAGCGGTAGGTGTTCTTCCCTTCGCGCTTCGCGAGATGCATCGCACTGTCGGCGTTCATCAGCAGTGCGTCGGCGTCTTCGCCGTCGGTCGGATAGATCGCGATCCCGATGCTCGCGTGCAGCACGGTCTCCTGGCCCTCGACCATCATCGGCGTCGCGATCAGCTCAAGCAGCCGTTCGGCGACACGCGCTGCGTCGGCGCCTTCGGCGAGCCCAGCGAGGCCGATCGTGAATTCGTCACCGCCGTGGCGCGCGAGGTTGACGCTCGCAGCCGCGCCGGCCACTTGCGCGCGGAATTCCGGGAGGCGGAGTGCCCGTTCGAGTCGGAGTGCGACTTCGTGCAGCACATCATCACCCGCTCCCCGCCCGAATGATTCGTTGATCCGCTTGAAGCGATCGAGGTTGAGGACGAGTACGCCATACGGCGCAGTAAGCCGCTTCGCGTGGGCGAGCGAGAGCGCGAGCTGCTCGTTGAAGAAGCGGCGATTCGGGAGTGACGTGAGCGGGTCATACAGCGCCAGTTGGCGGACCCGATCCTCGGCGGCACGTCGCGCGGTGATATCCTGCGTGGTGCCGTGGATGCGCACCGGTTTGCCCGTAGCGTCGCGGTCGACGGCGCCTTGTTCATGCAGGATCCTCACGGCGCCGTCCGGGTGCTGCCAGCGGACCTCGAGCGAAAACGGTTCGCCGTATTGCGTGGCGCCTTCGTGGGCCACTACCAGTGATTGGGCGTCGTCGCGATCGAGGCGGGCGAACATCGCCTTGCTGTCACGCGCGAATTCCGCGCGTGAGACACCGAGCATGCGGAGCAGTGCATCGGAGCGCTGGACGACGCCATCGGCGAGCGACCAGTCCCAGTACCCCAGCAGCGCCATCTCCTGCGCCTCGGCGAGTCGCTCTTCGCTGCGGAGCAAGGCATCAGAGCCCTGCGCCGCACGGAGGATGTAGCGGACCCGGTGCGCCAGAATGGGCCAGACGATCGGCTTGGTGATGAAGTCGGTCGCACCGGCCTCGTAGGCGCGATTCACCGACTCGATATCGTCGAGGCCGGTGGTCATCACGATCGGGACCCGGGCCCCGATGCCGTTGGGGAGAGTGCGCAGCATCCGGCAGGTCTCGAAGCCGTCGAGCCCAGGCATCACGACATCGAGCAGTACGACATCGGGGAGGACATCTGCGAATCGCTCGACTGCCCGTTCGCCGTCGGTGGCTTCCTCGACCCGGAAGCCGCCGGCCTCGAGGGATTCCCGCAGCAGCATCCGGGTGGTGCTGTCATCGTCGACGACCAGAATGAGCGGTGCGCCTCGCGCCGTGGCAGTGCCATCAAGAAAGCGCATCATGCGCCACATCCTTCGAGTTCGAGGTTGAGTGCTTCGATGGAGGCACTGAGCCCCATGGTGAGATCCCGGACATCGGTTGCGGCGATCAGCTCACCCTTGCGGGCAAGATCTTCGACACCCTTGCAGCGTTCCGCGGTCGCGCGCGCGCCGACGTTGGCGCTCGCCGACTTGAGCGTATGGGCAGCTCGGGCGAGCCGGACCGGATCGGCCGTGGTGACTGCCTCGTGAATTTCACGGGCAAGCTTCGGAGCATCGTCGAGATAGGCCTGGATCACTCGGGCAATGAGACTCGGTGATCCGGGGCGCTGGAGCGCACGGATATGATTGAGCGGGCCTGGATCCAGGGTGACCGCGGCTGGTTCAACTTTCGCGGCAGGTGGCGGAACTACCGGCGTCGGGACTGGCGCCGCAGGCATCACGTGCCCGACCCACCGTCCGATGACTTCACCCAGCTGCGCCGAGGTAAAAGGCTTGGCGAGATAGTCATCCATCCCGACGCTGAGGCAGTGTTCGCGGTCGCCTTCCATCGCATTGGCCGTGAGCGCGATGATCGGCGTACGGGAGCGATTGTCGGACGCTTCGACCGCGCGGATCTGCTGGGTCGCCCCAAAGCCATCCAGGCCCGGCATCTGGCAGTCCATCAGCACCAGGGCGAACTGGCCTGCCGTGAACTGCGCGACCCCTTCGAGGCCGTCACGCGCCAATTCGACAGTGAAGCCCATCATCCCCAGCATCGCCGAGGCGATCACCTGGTTCACCGAGTTGTCTTCGACGAGGAGCACCTTCCCGGTACGCAGCGCCGGGTTCTGCCGGGCGTTCTCGTCGCAGCTCTCGCAGTCGGCATTCTCGAGCCGGAGCACGCGGGTGATGGACCGACGCAGTTCGCGGCCACGCACGGGCTTGGCGAGGAAACCACTGAAGCCGGCCTCGGTCGCAGTGCGCTCGAGGTTGCCGCCGTTGAGCGGGGCCAACAGAAGCATCGGCGGGGCCGCGTCGCCGTCGCGACTATGCATCGCCGCGGAGAACTCGGCGCCGCTCCCGGAGGGCAAGGCGTGGGCGACGAGGAGGAGATCGAAGCGGCGATCGGCGTTAAAGGCTTCGTGGCAATCGCCCACCGCGGTCACCACCATCCGCCAGCTCTCGAGCTGCTGAACCAGCGCCTCGCGGGCCGACCGGTTGGGTTCGAGTACCATCACGGTATAGCCGGACAGGTCGATCTCTCGCGAGGCAGGCGGCGCCTCCTGTTCCACCGGCGGCAACGCCAGCGTGAACCAGAAGCGGGAGCCCTCGCCGATGGTGCTCTCGACGCCAATCTCGCCGCGCATCATTGTCACCAGCTCGCGGGAGATCGCGAGGCCGAGGCCGGTGCCGCCAAAGCGGCGCGACATCGAGCCATCGGCCTGCGAGAAGGCGGTGAAAAGCTGGCCGATGTTCTCGGGTGAAATTCCGATGCCGCTATCGCGAACGGAGAACTCGAGCACCCGCGGATCATTGGCGACGGCTGAGGGCCCCACTTCAATGAGCACTTCACCGGCCTCGGTGAACTTGATGGCGTTACCGACCAGGTTGGTGAAGACCTGTCGAATGCGGTCGGGATCGCCGATGACGCGAGCGGGAATCCGATCGTCGATCCGGCAGACGATCTCGAGCCCCTTGGCATGGCCACGCCCTGCGAGAATTTCGACCACATCTTCGGCCATCGCGCGCAGATCGAATTCGGCGCAGGCGATCCGCATCTTGCCGGCCTCGAGCTTCGATATGTCGAGGATGTCGTTGATGATCTCGAGCAGCGAGTCGGCCGACTTGTGGACATTGCTGGCGTAGCGGCGTTGTTCGTCGTCGAGGGCGGTATCGAGGAGAAGTTCGGTCATCCCGAGCACGCCGTTCATCGGCGTACGGATCTCGTGGCTCATGTTGGCGAGGAACTGTGACTTCGCCACGTTCGCGGCTTCGGCCTGTTCCTTGGCGGCTTCGAGCGCCGCGCGTGCGCGGACGGTGTCAGTGATGTCGCGTCCGATGCCGCGATACCCGGTCCAGGTGCCGTTGGCCGCAAAGACCGGCTCGCCACTGATCTCGAGATATCGCAGGTCGCCCTGCTCGTTGCGATGCTGCAGGATCACTTCGCGGAACGGCCGGCGCGCGCGGAGGTTGTTCTTGTGCTCGGTCCAGTCAGTCTCGCTCCCTTCGCTCGACATCAGTTCGATGGGTGTCTTGCCGATCGCGCCGATGGGGTCGATGCCGCTGGCACCACGGACACCAACCGACATCTGGGTAAAGCGGAAGTGATCGTCCTGCTCCCAGTACCAGTCGGACGAGAGTTCGGTCAGCGAACGGAAGCGTGATTCGCTCTGTCGCAGGTGCTCCTGGGTCGCTTCGCGCTCCTCGACGAGCCGAGCGACCTGTGCAGCGACGATTTCGAGGTCGTCTTCGCCGGCGTGCGTCGCAGTCTCGTGGAGCGGCGTGATGTCGGGTCGGGTCGCGAGGCGATCGACGGTCTCGCGCAGGGTGCGCATGGCACGGCGCTCGGCGGCGGCTTCACCGGCGAGGCGCTTGTTGGCCTGCATCAGTTCGGCCGAGCTGAGATCGAGACTCCGGGTGCGCAACTCGAGGTCGCGGTCGCTCTGGACGTAGGCATCATCGACCTGATCGAGGAGCGCGCGCAGTCCGAGAAGCACCTTGGCGCTATCTGGCGGCAAACCCTCACTGACGGACGCCAGTGCGCCGAGGACTGCCTCGAGATGATCGCTGTCGCGAATCCCGAGGGAGCGTCGGAGCTGGCGGGCCAGGAGTTTGTGCATCATCGTCAGTCGTGCAAGTACGCGATCGTCATCGTCTGATTGTGGAGCACGCCGGTGCAGGTACCCAGGATCGGCGCGAATTCCCCATTGGAGTAGAATCCGGCGAGGGTCGCCTCTTCGCCGAAGACGGCCGCGACTGCTTCGAACTCTTCCTCGACCCTCCCGCCCATCATCAGCCGTCGGCCGACACAGCTCACCATGATCGCAAGCCCATCACCCGGGGCGTTGTTGAGCGACATCGCGGCCTTCGCCGCCATCTCGGCGCCGTCGACCAGTGCGTTCGTGCTCGCGTGCATCAGGCGGAGGTAACCGTCCTGGACCACGGCACCGGCGAGAATCAGGGCGCCGGTGCTCTCGTCGATGCCGAGGATGGTGCGGATGAGGCCGAGGTCGTCGTGCTCGTCGCTGAGCATCGAGAACGGAAAGAGGAGGCCGGTGCCGGGGAGTCCGGCGGCATACTCGCCGAGATAGCGGCGATAGACCTCGAGGGCGGGGACGCCATCGAGCTCGTAGAGGATGTTGCCATCGCAGCGGGTCACCTTGCGCGCAGTGCCGAAGGGGGCCCAGCCCCCGAAGGAGCCGTGGGAAACGGTGACGCTATCGCCGTAGAAGCCGACGCCGACCACGTTCCGGGGCGAGGCGGTATCGCCGCAGTAGGTCCAAGTTTCCTCGAACCGGCCATCGTCACCGGCGAGCCCGCCGGTGAGAATCACTTCGGGGCCGACCGCTTCGGCGAGCCCTTCGATCAGGGCGCTGCCGTTGAGGTCGAAGCCGGGCCCGAGGAGGAGGACGGCGGTGAGGTCGCCGCGGCTCAGCTCCCGGCCCAGCGCGACGCCGGCATTGCGCGACGAGGCCATATCGGGGGCCGTGGCGCAGGCGACGCGAAGATTGGGGCGGTCGAAATGGACCGCGGTAATGCTCGCCCGACCGACGGTGACGCCCGCGTTGCTGATCTGTCCGGCGTCGCTACAGCCGACGCGATGCGAGTTGGGGAAGGTCTGTTTGAGGTGCGCCACGAAGGCCGGGTCGGTGAACGCTTCCGTCGGCGCGAAGACGAGGACCAGATGTGGCGCGATGCTGACGAGCGGTTCGAGTTCGGCGGTCGCCAGAAAGGGAGCGGCCAGGGTGACCTGTTTGATCTCCACAAACGCCTCGCGCGCACCAAAGAATCACGGCGAGTATGAAGACTTCTTCATCGCCAATGTGATCCGTGCATCGTGCGCACTCACGGATCACATTGGCTATCGGTTGGTTGAGGGGGAAGCTGAGCGAAACTAGAGACTAGAGATGAGAGACTAGAGGTTGTCATCCTGAGCGCAGCGAGGGGGCGGAGCTCCGATGAAGAGTTGTCACCCTGAACGAAGTGAGGGGGCGGAGCCCACTCGTAAGAGGAAGCTCCGCCCCCTCGCTGCGCTCAGGGTGACAACCTCTAATCTCTAGTCTCTAGTCTCCAGTCTCTAGTCTCCAGTCTCCAGTCTCTATTCTGCCTGCACAATCACGGCGGTCCCGTAGCACAACACTTCCGTCACGCCCTTCATCATTTCATTCGCGTCATAACGAATACCGATGACGGCATTGGCGCCGGCGACGTGCGCCTGTTGCAGCATCGTGTCGAAGGCTTGCTGACGGGCGCGTTCGGCGAGTTCGGTGAAGATCGAGATGTTGCCGCCGAAGATGGTCTGCAGCCCGGCGCCGAAGGTGCCGATCACGGAACGCGAGCGCACCACGACGCCACGGACGACGCCGAGGTTGTTGGTGATGATGTAGCCCGGGATGTCGAAGCCGGTGGTGGTCATCTCGTGCGGAAAGTCGAAGACCTGCGACCGAATGAGCGATGGCACGGTGCTGCTCCGGAGTAGTGGGCGAATTCAACTGCCAGCTGAAGGATAGTGCCGCGTTACGGCTTCCAGGTCCCCTTGGCGACGGCAGGCATGAAGGCATCGAGCCCGCGCGGCGGGAAGGCGACGGTCTTCTCCTGTTCGGCACTCATATAGGCGGTCATCAGGGTCTGCATCACCTCGAGACCATCCTGCCAGGTGAGGATGGCCTGCTCGCGGCCGAGGAAGACATTCACGAAGTGGCGATTCTCGTTGGTGTAGCCATAAGTGGAGGCCTCGTCGGGTACCACCGGCATCAGCCCCATCTCGGCGTTCTGCTTCTCGACCAGGTCCTCGCCGGCCTTCCCCTGCACTTCGCGCGAGAAGAAGCAGGCGAGTTCGCTGTTGAGCGTGTTCCAGCTCATCGAGTATTCGGGACCGAGCAATTCGGCCGAGAGGCGGAGGCCTGCGCCAACAAAGCTCCACGACGTGCTCGCTTCGCCAACGACGTGCAGCCCTTCAGGAGTCTCGTAGGTGATCGAGACAGACGCGAAGTCTTCACTCGGCCGCTTGAGGTAATCGACTTCCTTGCCGTAGCGTGCCTTGAGCTGCTTGGCGTAGTGCGGCCGGCTCCACTTCAGTGAGGCGATGCGGCCGTTGATGCTCACCGGCTTCAGCGACGAGCGCGGCTTCCCCGGTTCGGTCAGGAGATAGCGCACCACCTCGACCGAGTGACACATCATGTCGCTCAGCACGCCCCCGCCCTGCTTGTCGCCCTGCCAGAACCAGGCGTTGTGCGGACCGCTGTGCTCCTCCGCCGCGCGCGCGAGGTACGGCCGGCCGGTGGTCTTGGCACCACGCGCCCAGATCAGGTCGCGGCCACGGATGATGCCGGGCGAGAAGAGCTGGTTCTCGAGATAGCCGTGCTTGATGCCGGCCTTGGTGATCAGCTTGAGGACTTCCTTCGCCTCACTCACGCCACGCGCAAGCGGCTTCTCGCAGGCAATGCCGAGGAGTTCGCCCTTGCCGCTCTGGAGTGCGTCGCAGATCTCGCGGACGTTCTCGATGCGGGCGTGATTGGGGCCGCAGAGCCAGATCGCGTGGATGTCGGGGTCGGCCACCATCTCGGTGATCGACTTGTACGCCTTGGCCGGGCCGACATTGAGCTGATTGGCGAGCGCCGCAGCCGAGGCCGCGTTCTTGTAGTTCGGTGAGTAGACACCGCGGACATCGGCGTCGCGCACGCCGGTCCACGACTGGATGTGGAAGCGGGTGTTGAAGCCGGAACCGATGAAGCCGACGCCTAACCGCGTTGGGATTTTCATGGTGACTCTGAGATAAGTGTTGTCGAGAAGCGAGGATCGAGAAGCGAGAAGCGAGAAAGACCTGTCACCCTGAGCGTAGCGAGGGGACGGAGCTTGGTTGCGAAGCAGTGCTTTGCCCCCTCACTTCGTTCAGGGTGACACTCCTCCGCTTCTCGCTTCTCGATCCCCGCTTCTCGTCCTACGGCTTCTGCGTACCGAGTCTCGTGTAATTCTCCGGCGGACAGCCATCCCAGTTCATCACCGGCGTGTTCCCCATGTAGCCGATGTCAGTCACGCCCATTTCGGAGGTGAAGAAACCGGTCGCGGTGAAGTCGCGGAAGGAGTTGAACCAGTTGACGCCGGCGGCGAATTCGGGCTTGGCCTTCGCCGGATAGGCGATGTCATCGAGCACCGCGTGCCGTTCGGCCGTGGTGCAGGTGACGAAATCCTTGGCATAGCGACGACGACACTCGTGATCGAGCCAGGCGAGGCCGCCGCGATGGGCGACGCGCATATTCGGCTCGAGATCGAGCATCGTGTCCATGAATTCTGGCACGCCGGCATCGGTGGCGGAACCCGACTTCGCGTCCTTCGGAATCACCTCGTCGACCAGCGCGCGCACGGTGGCATACTCGTGTGCCGTGTAGATCTTCGGCGCGTAGGCCGTACCCACTGCTCCTGCTGCGCCTCGCGCAGCAGTCGATACCTTCGCTGCTTCCGTCGCCCGTGCCGCGCTGGGCATCAGGAAGGCGCCGGCAGTGGCGGCGAGGCCGGTGACGACCTCGCGCCGGGAGAACTTCGAGGAGTCGGTCACAGCTTCCCTCCCTTCCGCTGTTCGGCGATGTAGCGGCTGGTGCGCATCGACAGCGCGAGAATGGTCCAGGTCGGATTCTTGTCGGCCTGGCTCACGAACGGACCGCCGTCGGCCACGAAGACATTCTTGCAGTCCCATGTCTGACAATGCTCGTTGAGCACGCTCGCCTTCGGATCGCTCCCCATGCGTACGCAGCCGAGCTCGTGGATGATTGAGCCGCCGGTGGCGATGCCGTAGCCCTGTTCCTTGGTCGGCATATTGCTGCGAACCACCGCGCCCATCTCCTGCAACAGGGTGCGGAAGGTCTCCTGCATATGCTTGACCTGGTTGTACTCGTAATCGCTCCACTCCCAGTGGAAGCGAAGCACCGGAATGCCCCACTGGTCGACGGCGCGCGGATCGATCTCGCAGAATGATTTCTCGTTCGGGATCATCTCGCCGCGACCGGAGAAGCCGACGCCGGTGCCCCAGTACTTGCGGACATCGCTCTTGAGTGAAGCGCCATAGCCACCGCCGCCGGCGTAGTTCTGCATCCCGCCGCCGACGCCGTAGCCCGGCATTCCCATCCCGCCCCAGATCTCGATGTGATAACCGCGCGGGAAGTCGAGCTTCTTGTTGTCGAGCCACCACGGCATGTAGAGGTGGGCACCGCCGACGCCGTCGCAGTTGTGGCGCGGCTGATCGGCGAGCGCGGGCAGGAAGCCGCCGACATCGGTGCCGGTGGTGTCGGTGAGGTACTTGCCGACCATGCCGCTGCTGTTGCCGAGGCCCTGCGGGAACTTCGCCGACTTCGAGTTGAGCATGATGCGGGCGGTCTCGCAGGCCGACGCGGCGAGCACGACGACCTTGGCATTCACCTTCATCTCTTCGCCCCTGACCTTGTCGATGAAGATCACGCCGTCGGCGAGGCCGTCCTTGCCGACACTCACCTCACGCACCATCGCATCGGTGCGCATCGTCAGCTTGCCGGTGCGAAGCGCCGGTGCGATGAGCACGTTGGTGGAGGTGAAGTTGGAGTTGGTGCGGCAGCCCCGGTTGCACTGACCACAGTAGTGGCAAGCGGCGCGGCCGTTGTGCGGCCGGGTGATGATCGAGAGTCGCGACGGAATGCAGGTGACAGCGTGCTTGTCGGCGGCCTTCTTGATCGGCATCTCCCAGCAGCGCGGCTTCGGCGCGGGGAGGAACTTGCCGTCGGGATGATTGCGCATCCCTTCGCGCGAGCCGAAGATGCCGATCAGGTCGTCGACTTCGTCGTAGTAGGGCTTCACGTCATCGTAGGTGATCGGCCAGTTGTCGCCGAGACCGTCGATGCTCTTGTGCTGGAAATCGTCGGGGCCGAAGCGGAGCGAGATGCGGCCCCAGTGATTGGTGCGGCCGCCGACCATCCGGGCGCGCCACCACTGGAAGCGGCTCCCCGGCGCAGTCGTGAACGGCTCGCCCGGCACGTTCCAGCCACCGATACAGGCGTCGTGCTCGCCGAACGGCTTGTCGGGGGTGGAACCGCCGCGGCGCGGGGTCTCCCACGGCGCGACCAGCATGTCGGAGTCTTTGGTGTTGTCCCACATCCCCCCGGCTTCGAGGAGGAGCACTGTCGCGCCGGCCTTGGTGAGCTCGTAGGCGGCCATACCGCCGCCAGCCCCGGAACCGACGATGACGACGTCATAGACGTCGCGTCGCATCGAGAGAAGTGACATGAGGAGCCAAGTGAGAGGGGAGATCGCTGTGGGACGGAGGTAAAGATAGAGGAGAAGGGAGATGGGAGAAGGGAGATGGGGTGATGGGTCATGGGGGTGTCATCCTGAGCGCAGCAGCCCGAAGGGCTGCGAAGTCGAGGGAGACGAAGCTCCGCCCCCTCGCTTCGCTCAGGGTGACAAGACCCCTCACGCCATGACCCCTCACCCATCACCCCATCACGCTCGTCGGTAGCTTTGGTCTCCGATGACCCAGATGCCCTTCAGATACGCCGAGCGCCTCCCGTGCGCCGCACTGCTGCCGTGGTTCACGACTTGGTGGGAGTTCGAGGTGCGCGAGGGGGCGCCGCCGATGCACCACGTCCCGCCGGATGGCTGCACCTCGATTCTCGTGGTGGTGGCGGGCCCGATCGCCGGGATGGCCCTGGTAACCGGCCCCTGGCTCGAGCCCCTCTCGGTCCCGGTCTTCCCGGGGACTCGGTACCTCGGTGCCAGGCTGCGCCCGGGTGCTGCTCGCACGGTGCTCGGTGTCGTGCCGGAGGAGTTGGTGAACAGGAGTGCACCAGCGGAGGCGATGATTGGCGAGTTGGCTGGCCGACTTGTTGGCGCCCTGGTGCGCTGCCCGGACGTCGACGCTGCGGCGGCGTTTATGGAGGAGATCTTCCGGGGCGAGATCCCCCGGCTCACGATGCCAGACCCGCTGGCCGATCGTGCAGCGATCCGCCTGATGGAAAGCCGGGGCGAGCTTGCCATCGCCGTGCTCGCCCGGGAACTCCAGACTTCCGAGCGGACGCTGCTCCGACGCTTCAAGTGGGCCACCGGCATCACCCCGAAGCAGTTCGCGCGGATCCGTCGGCTCCTCGCGGCAACCTGGGCCGCGGTCGACGGGGTAGGCTCCTGGGGTCAGATCGCCGCCACCGCAGGCTACGCTGACCAACCACACATGCATCACGATTTCGTCGACCTCACCGGGCTCAAACCGGTCGAGTTCGGCTCGCGAGTGCTCGCCACGGAGCACGACCAGGTCCGGCGCTGACCGATTTTCTCAAGATTCCCTCCGCAGCGCCTGTCATCTTGGGGCAACACCTCAACTTGTGGAGTTGCTCCATGCGCTCGTTTGTCATTGCTTCGCTTCTGATCGCGGCTCCGGTCGCGTTGCACGCTCAAGCCCCGGTCGCGATGGGCACCCCACAGCAGCTCGTCCTGATGACCAAGCTGGTGGGCGTCTGGGAGGGCGAGGCGTCGATGGTGATGGGGCCCGACAACAAGCAGATCGTTCAGCAGCGCGAGACCGTCGAAGCCGTGGCTGGCGGCACCGCGTTCACCATCAAGGGGCTCGGCACGCAGAAGCTCCCCGACGGCTCGCTCCGCACCGTGCACGACGCCTTCGCCGTGATCACCCTCGATCACGACCACCTGACCCCGATGATGCGCGCCCATGTCTCCCTCGGCGCCAACTGGATCGACCCGGAGTTCACCCTCCGCCCCGATGGCTACACCTGGAAGATGAACGACCCGCGCGCCGGGATGATCCGGTACGAGATGGCGTTCGACAATCAGGGACGCTGGGTTGAAAAGGGGTTCATGTCGCGCGATGAAGGGAAGAGCTGGACACAGTTTTTCGAGATGCGGTTGACCAGGGGCTCCTGAAGGGCCCTCTTGCCTTGCAGCCGACGAAGGTATTTCTTCCCCTGAACAATTGATGGGAACGAACTACTCCACGGGGCTGCTATGAGCAGTACGAACCGGATCCGGACTTGTGCGGCCCACGTCGCGGCGCTGGTGGCAACACTTTCACCGGTAGCCGCGGCCCAGACGCGGGCCCCTGCGGCGGGCAGACAGATTCAGGCCGTCGACGCGATCATCGATCGCTTCGCCGACCACCAGGTCGTCGTGATCGGCGAAATACACCGCTCCGCCCAGGTCCACCGATTCCTCGGTGCCCTGATCACGGACCCACGCTTCCGCCAGCGGGTGGATGATATCGTGGTGGAATTCGGCAACGCACGGTACCAGGACCTCGCCGACCGCTACGTCGGTGGCGGAAGCGTTCCCGAAGATTCGCTCCAGCTGGTCTGGAGAAACACGACCCAGCTCCTGGTCTGGGACTCGCCACTCTACCGCCGGTTTTTCGACCTGGTGCGTGCCGAGAATTCCCAGCATCGCGGTGGAAAGCAGCTGCGGGTCCTGTTGGGCGACCCACCAATCGACTGGGCTCAGGTGACCAGTTTGGAGACCTTTCCCCGGGCCTATGGCTACCGCGATCCCGACACGTTCAGGATCCTCGAAACGCACTCAATCTCGCAAGGGCGTCGGGCGCTCGTCATTATTGGAAATCACCACCTGCCGCGACGAAGCCCGGTCTCCGACTTCAAGCCGGCGGATCTTGGTGAGGCTGGTGTGGGAGATGCGCTGCAGCAACAGCACCCCGGCAAAGCCTACCTCATCTGGACGGTGGACCACTCGACCCCACGAGTACTGAAACAGATCCGCAAGTGGCAGCCGGGTACGATTCGGGCAATTGCGGAGACACCATTCGACACGACAACGAGCGGCGTTCTCTTCGGGTCGGTCACCGTATTTCGAATGGTGAACGGAAAGCGGACGCCGGTGCACTACACCGATGCTGACTTTCCACCGCTCGGCGAGCAGGTCGATGCACTACTCTATCTCGGTCCGGTCACGACCGAGGTGGACCCACCCGCGTCACTCTATCGCGATACTGCCTACGTGCGGGAGCTTCGGCGTCGGAGTGAGATCGTGACGAATGTCTTTGGTGTGGACTTCGCGAGCACCATCGACGACCTGGTCGCCAAGGCGCGCCGCCGATAGGCGATTCCCCTCAGACCGTGCACGCCGCAGCGGCCTGTCGCAGCCCCGCCTCCGCGTCTCCTTTCGGCATGAACTCGTGCGCCAGCCAGCCGGTAAAGCCGCTGTCAGCAATGGCTTTCGC
The DNA here is from genome assembly GCA_040388535.1 of Gemmatimonadota bacterium. NCBI lineage: Bacteria > Pseudomonadati > Gemmatimonadota > Gemmatimonadota bacterium. Next base: position 521,635 of record JAZKBR010000002.1, read on the forward strand.
GATGGCGGGATACTGGAGCTCCTGATCGGCGGCCAGTTCGTTCCGACCGGGGTTCCCTGCCGTGTGATAGTGCGCGAACCATTTGCCATTGGTGCGGATCGAGCGGATGATGTCGCCTTCGCTGATCTGCATATGGTAGATGTCGTAGAGCAGCCGGACGCGCGGTGAGTTGACCTTTTCGGCGACGGCGATGCCGAACGCCGAGGTATCGCCCTGGAAGCCGTGATGATCGACGCGGCTGTTGAGCATCTCGAGAATTACCGTCACCCCTTCCTTCTCGGCCAGCGGCGCGATCTTCGCGAGCCCCTCGGCACACGCTGCGATGCCGTCTTCGGTGGTGATGGTGCCCTTGTTGCCGAACATTGCGATGACGTTGGGGATGCCGGCCTTCGCGGCGGCGGGGATGACCGCGCTCAGTTCGCCGAGAATCAGCTCGTGATTGGCGCGGTCATTGAGTCCGCGCGGGATGAAGTCGCGGCGCGAGGTGGAGTTGGAGGTGCTGATCGCGAGGCCGTGCTTCTGGACCAGCGCCCAGTCTTTCTGGTCGACCAGGTCGATGGCGCCGAGGCCGACGCGCTTCGCCATCTCGCAGAAGTCGTCGTAGGGAATCCCGCCGAAGCACCAGCGGCAGACGGACTGCTTAATGCGGCCTGGGATCGCCGCCCCCACGCCCGCTGCCGCCGTGCGTTGCGCGGCGGCCGGGTTTCCGGATGCCATTGCCCCAAGTGTCACTGCCGAAGACGCGAGAAAGGTGCGGCGGGAGGGCATCGAGACTCCGGGAAGCGAGAAGGTACCTGCAAGATTGTCATCCTGAGCGAAGCCCGCAACGCGGGCGCAGTCGAAGGACCTGATGCGCGGCGTCGAGTTGCACCGGGCGTCACGCCGTGGGCTCCCTCGCCGCGGCTCACCTGGCCCGACCCCGCGACGAGAGTTGGAGATCGAAGCTATCCAAGGATGCGCGGGGCAGGCTCCGCGTCGAGCTGGCGACATTAGAGCCGGTGCGCGGGACTGCGCTAGGCCGCTCCGAGGGACCCACGACGCGACGCCCGCGAATTTCCTGGCAAACAGAAAGAGGAACGGGGCGAGGCGTGAGGGGCCGTGGGAGGAGGATCAATAGGGAGCGCATCCGTAGCCGGCGCTCGTTGCGCCGGCGGGCGACCCGCGAAGACGAGCCGCCGAACCGCGCACGGGCAGCGTGCGCGGCGGCGGACTCGAGCGGGTCGCGGATGCGCGGAATTTGATCCGACGACAGCGGCCTCTCGCGCTGAGCCCCGCCGCGCGGCCGAGTTTCCGTCGCAGGAGAGATCTGCGCCGCACGAGGCGCGGCGCGAGCAAACTCCATGCGTCGCGGGTGACATCGGTGCCGCGCGAGCGCGGCACCCACATAGGAGCAACAGCCTACCTTCAGAACCGCAGCGCACGGAGATACTCAAAGCTCGCCTTGGCGGTCGCAAGTTCGTCGCGGGGCGAGTCGTGCTCGACCAGCACGTGCTCGACGCCGGCGCGCTTCCGCTCGCGGAAGATTCGCCGCCAGTCGATGACGCCGGCACCGACATCGGCGAAGGCGCCGCCTGGCGCCATATCCTTGACGTGCAATGCGCGGATCCTGCCAGGCCAGCGATTCATCCAGGCCACCGGGTCGTGGCCGGCGCGGGTGACCCAGTAGCAATCGAGCTCGACGACAACTCGCTTCGGTTCGGTCCGTGAGAGGAATCGTCCGATGGCGGGCTCGCCATCGACCAACGCAAACTCATCGGCGTGGTTGTGAAAACCGAGGGTGATGCCGACCTTGGCCGCGACTTCGGCCGAGACATTGAAGCGACCCGCGAGGCGATCGATGCCGCCGACCTTGCGCCACAGTTCCGCCGGCACGGATGGGACGTAGAGATAGGTGGCACCGAGCATCATGGCTCGCTCAAGCACGACGGTCATCGGGGCGCTGTCGATGTCAGCCCAGGTGCAATGCAGCACAGGGCAGCGAAGCCCGGCCGCCTCGATCATCGTGCGCATTTCGGGCGCATCGCGGCCGTAGAGCTGCGACAAACCGATGGTGGCGTAGCCGATCGCGGCCACCGCCTTGAGGGTCGCGGCCGGGTCGGTGGTCATCCCCTTGGCGATGGTGATAGTGGCGAGGCCGATGTCGCCGAGCTGCCTGTCCTGAGGGCCCTCCAGGGCCCGAGGGAGCGGAGCTACCCGTTTGAGCGGCAGCAAGGCCGCCGCGCTGGCAGCAACGAAATCGCGCCGCGTCGTCACAGTTTCTTCTGCTTGAGCTGCCGGACCGCGTGATCCACGGCACGCGCCGTGAGCGCCATGTACGTCAGCGACGGATTGACGCAGCTCGACGACGCCATCGCGGCACCATCGGTGACATACACATTGGGGACGTCCCAGAGCTGGTTCCACTTATTTAACACCGAGCTCTTCGGGCTTCGTCCCATCCGCGCCGTCCCCATCTCGTGATTGGTCTGCCCCATCGGCGGCGGTGCGCCGCGGTTGGCCACCACGTTCTTCACGCCGGCAGCCTCGAGCATTTCCGCCGCGGAATCGGCCATCTCGCGTTGCAGGGCAATTTCGTTGTCACGCCACTTCGCCGAGATCCTGACGCCCGGAATTCCCCACGCGTCCTTCACGGCAGGATCGATCTGCATCCGGTTCTCAGGATTCGGCAGGCATTCGGCAAAGCCCCCCAACGAGAAGTTCCAGCCACCGACACCGCGCTGGGCGTGCTTGAACTCGGCGCCGAACCCCGGGCGATTGATCGCCGAGCCCCAGAGTGGCCCACGCCCAGTTGCGCCGCCCTGGAATCCAAAGCCGCGGATGAACTTCGGATCGGGCTTCTTCGGATCGAGGTTGTGGTGACGCGGGATGTAGATGCCATTGGGGCGGCGGCCGAACGAGGTCTTGTCGTCGAGCCCTTCGACGCGACCGCTCGCGCCGGATCCCTTGATGTGATCCATGAGGTTGCGACCGAGCTGGTCGCTGGAATTGCCGAGACCGTGCGGATGGCTGCGGGTCGCGCTGTTCATCAGGATCCGGGCCGACTCGAGCGATGAGGCGCAGAGGAAGACCAGCGGCGCCTTGAACTCGATCGCCTGCTTGCTCTCGGCGTCAATGACCCGGACCCCGGTCGCACGACGGGTCTGTTCGTTGTACATCACCGAGTGCACCACCGAGAACGGCCGGATGGTGCAGCGACCGGTCTTCATTGCCGCCGGCAGTGTGGCGTGCACCGAATTGAAATACGAGCCGGTGGTGCAACCGCGCGAGCAGGAATCGCAGTAGTGACACGGCGCACGCCCATTGAGTGGCGCGGTGAGTACGGCGGTGCGCCCGATGGTCATCACCCGGGTGGTGCCGTAGGCCCTCGCAAGGCCGGCCTTCACCTGTTCTTCGGCGCAACTCATTTGCATTGCAGGCTGGAAATGCGAGTCGGGAAGGTAGGAGAGGCCAAGTGCTTCGCCAGAGATGCCGACGAACTTCTCGACGTACTCGTACCAGGGTGCGATGTCGGCGTAGCGAATTGGCCAGTCGACACCAACGCCGTCGCGAAGATTGGCCTCGAAGTCGAGGTCGCTCCAGCGATAGACCTGGCGGCCCCAGAGAATGGAGCGGCCGCCGAGCACCCGTGAGCGGAGCCAGGAGAACTGCGAACCTTCGCTGAGCGTGTATGGGTGTTCGCGGTCGTCGATGAAGAATTGTTTGGTGTCTTCGCCGAAGCCGACCGAGCGGCGCTGAATGGCGAACTTCTCGGCGGTTTCCTTCGGGTCATTGAGCAGGCGGTAGGGAAAGTCCGAGGCCGGCGCGGCCATCAGGTAGTCGCGCTCGGGGGTGATCATCCGCCCGGCCTCGAGCACCAGGGTGCGGAGGCCGTGCTCGGCGAGTTCCTTGGCGGCCCAGCCGCCCGACATGCCGGAACCGACGACGATGGCGTCGTACGAGGGGAGTGTCATCCTGAGCGGAGCAGCCCGCAGGGCTGCGCAGCCGAAGGAGCTGGTCTATCCGTCGAGGTGGATCCCTTCACGCCAGACTCCGCTCCTTCGACTTCGCCCGCTGCGCGGGCTTCGCTCAGGATGACAACGCCCATCGCCCATCGCCCACCAATTCCTAGAATCGCAGCTGTCTGAGATATCGGTACGACGTCGCGATGCTCTGCATCGGATCCTTCGGGTTGTCGTGCTCCACGAAGTAGTGCTTGATGCCCGCCTGCTTGTGTCGCGCGAAAATCTCGGCCCACTTGATAGTCCCCTTGCCGACTTCGGTCATCGCGTACTCGGGCGCGGGGCCGCCGTCTTTCACGTGCACCATCGGGAAGCGCTCGGGCCACTTCGCGAAATATTGCTCGGGCGTGCCGCCGCCCTTGATGATCCAGTAGAGGTCCATCTCCATCTGCACCAGCTTCGGATCGGTCTCTTCGAGCAGGACGTCATACATCCGGCGTCCCTCGACCTGGGTGAATTCGAAGTCGTGGTTGTGATAGGCAAGCTTGATCTTGTAGCGCTTGGCATCTTCGGCGGCGCGATTGAAGAGGTCGGCGACCTTCTTGAGTGCATCGAGTGAGGCGCGGTCCTTGTTGTCGAGCCAGGCGACCACGAGGTACTTGTGGCCGATCTCGGCCGACTCGTCGAGGGTTCGGTTCCAGGGCCCCCGCAGCAGGTCGATGCCGATGTGTCCCGACGGCGACTTGAGTCCGTTGCGATCGAGCAGCTGCTTGATGGCACGCGGTGGCCGGTTGAAGTAGCCGGCGAACTCCACTTCCTGATAGCCGATGGCGGCCACGTCGGCGAGCGTCTTCTCGACGCTGACCTTCATCAGGTCGCGCACCGTGTAGAGCTGGACGCCGATCTTCTCGAGCTTTTCCTGCGCCAGGAGATTGCCGCCACTGGGAAGCATCGATGCGGCTCCCGCTGCTCCGAGTGCGCCTACGAACGTTCGACGGTCCATCTAGAGCTCCTTCCGGTTCAGGGCGCGGACGGCGTAGTCTGCCGCGCGAGCCGTGAACGCCATATAGGTGATCGACGGGTTCTGACACGCTGAAGACGCCATGGCGGCGCCATCGGTCACAAAGACGTTCTTCGAATCCCAGTGCTGATTCCACTTGTTGAGCACCGAGGTCTTGGGATCCTTCCCCATCCGGGCGCCGCCCATCTCGTGAATCGTGAGCCCCGGGGCGGTGTGGCTGTTGTAGGTCGTGACATTGGTGACACCGGCGGCCTCGAGCATTTCGGCGGCCTGAGTCATCGCATCCTGCTGCATCTTGAGCTCGTTCTCCCGCCACTGCACGTCGATGTGCAGCACCGGCACGCCCCAGCGGTCGACCTTGTCGGGGTTGAGGCTCACCCGATTGTCGACGTTGGGCAGGCACTCGCCGAAGCCGCCCAGCGACATCCCCCAGCCACCATACTCCGGCTGCTTGAGCGCATTCTTGAAGTCGGCGCCGAAGCCCGGCGTCGAGGTACCGCGCCCCCACCCTGACACCGACCGACCGCCACCGCCCTGGTAGGCGTAGCCGCGCAGGAAGTCGGGATGCTGGTCGGTGACGTTGCGGAAGCGAGCGAGGTAGACGCCGTTCGGTCGCGACCCGTAGGTGGTCTTGTCGAGAAAGCCCGGCACCTTCCCGCCGGCCCCGGCCTGCATCGTGTGATCCATCACATAGCGCCCGAGGACGCCGCTGTTGCCGCCGAGCCCTTCGGGATGCGAACGGCTCTTCGAGTTGAGCAGAATGCGCGTCGATTCGAGGGCCGAGCAGTTGAGGAAGACGATCTTCGAGTTGAACTCGAGTGTCTCCATCGTCTGGCCATCAACGACACGCACGCCGGTGACTTTTCCCTGCTCTTCATTCCAGACCAGCGAGTGCACCACGCTGTACGGACGAATCGTGCAGCGCCCCGTCGCGAAGGCATCCTTGAGTGTGGTCTGCACAGAATTGAAGTACGCTGCGGTGGTGCAGCCGCGATGACAGGCATCACAGTAGTGACAGGCCGCGCGACCGTTGTGGGCGACCGAGAGATTCGCCGTCCGTCCGATGGTGAGCACCCGACTGCCACTGTATTTCGTCTTGATGCCGTCGCGCACCCACTGCTCGGCGCAGCTCATCTGCATCGGTGGCAGGAAGGGGCCATCGGGAAGCTGGGGCAGGCCGAGCTTTTCACCGGAGATGCCGGCGTAGCCCTCGACGTAGTCATACCAGGGCGCGATGTCCTTGTAGCGCACCGGCCAGTCGGTGCCGTGACCATCCTTCGCGTTGGCGCCGAAATCGAGATCGCTCCAGCGATAACACTGACGGCCCCACATGATCGACTTGCCACCCATCTGCCGACCGCGGATCCAGTCGAACGGCTTGCCGTCGGCGGTAGTGTACGGGTTGTCGACGTCGTCGACGAAGAATTGCGTCGCGCCTTCGTCGCAGGCGTAGCACTTTCGCTGCACCGACTGCCGCGCGGTGAGCTTGCGGACATCGCCGAGGTAGCGATAGTCGAACTCGAAGGCGGGAGCATTCATCAGGAAGTCGCGCGCGGGATCAATGCTCCGGCCGGCTTCGAGAATCAGGACGTTGAGACCCTTCTCGCTCAACTCCTTGGCCGCCCAGCCGCCGCTGATGCCGGAGCCGATCACGATCGCGTCGTACGGTGCGCGCGCCATTACTTCGTCCCTCCGCTCACCGGAACACAGCCATCGTAGCGACCAGGATAGAAATTGGTCTTCAACTCTTCCTCGATGCCGATCTTCGAGGTGTAGTAGCCGTAGATGGTGAGGTATTTGAGGTCGCGCCAGAAGGAACCCTCTTTCGCGTTGGCCGCGATCGCATCGGCCTCCACTGCACGAAGCAGGGTGTCCTTGTCGTCGGGGGCGAGATCGGCAAAGAGCTTCTGCCGCACCTTGCCGCTCCGCGCGTCGAGATCGACGAGACCAGCGACGAAGCGCTTCTGTCGCGCGGCGTCGTAGTGATCCTGCACGATCTTCTCGGCGAAGCGATGGCATTCGGCCGCCAGCGCGCCGGGCGTGTCGGTGACCGGAATGATCCGGTCGGCCGCGGCCGCAACGGTCTGCAGCTGATGCATGTCGAAGAAGCCGCTCCCCCGCGCGACGCCAAGCGAGGCGTGGGTGCGCTCGCCCAGGGCGAAGAGGTCTTCGGGAGTGAGGGCCGCCAATGCCGGCACGGCACACGCGCCGCCCAGGAGGCGGATCGCTTCTCGACGAGTGGTCATATGGAGGTCACCCGGGATTGGGATGCTGAAGGATCGCCCGGAACCTCACACGACGCCAGCCGTCGAGCATCCGTATCAAAACGAGATCTGGAGGCCGAGCTTCGGCTCGCCGGCCGCGTTAAACCCGCCAACGGGATGAACCCGAGCGACAATGGCACCTTTCTCCCAAGGAACCCACCGCGCCGCGGGCACCACCACGGCCCCGATGAGCAGGCCAAGGAGGCCGCCGGTGGCCGCGAGCATTCCCGCTTTCTGCTCTGCGGTATAGGTGAAGAGGCAGCCGAACAGGCCAGTTCCGCATTCATCGTCGCCGCTCGCAAAGCCGGCGGCCCCGCCGATCACGGCACCGATAGCCATTCCGATCAATGCGTTGTTGCCGCGCGAGCGCTTCCCCCCGTGCCTGACGGCGAGGCTCGGAAGCGTATCTGGTGATAGCAGCACCAGCGCGTCTGACCCTCTGTTGACCGTGACCTGGCCATTCGTGGCCACCGCCTCGACCTTCCCCTGATAGCTGAATCCGGCGGATTGCCAGCGGACAACCTGCTGCGAGGGGAGGGGAGCGGCAGCCGAAAGGGTGAGCGCGACCAGAATGAACCGGCGCATACGGACCTCGAGTGTGAGTGGTGCCCAACTCTCGCGCCAGGGGTCAAGGCGCGATCAAGTCACCTTCGAAACGAACCCCTCAAGCAGGCGGGCAAAGTGGACCGGCTCATCCATCATGATCCAGTGGGAAACGCCCTCCACCCGCTCGCGCGGCAGCTTTGGCCTGAGTTCGTGGAGCGCAAATGAAGCGGCATTCACTGGCGCCGTGACCAGCAAAACGGGGCCGGAATAGCTGTCGATCACTTCGGTGGGGTGGTAGGCGAAGAGCGAGCGATACATCGACCGCACCATCGGCCAGGGGGCCGCCAGAATGGCGGCGCGCACTCGGACTTCGGTGTCGGATCGGGCCCCCTCGAGCGCCACGTCGAAGGCACCCTCGACGGTATCGGGGTAGGAATCGTCGCTATCGAGCCCCGCGAGGAAGCCGGCGATGGCGTCGGCCGGCACCAGCGAGAACTCGCCGGCCCCGTCGACAATCACGAGGGCGGCGACCCGCTCCGGCGCCGAGCTCGCCAGCGCCATCGCCACGCTCCCACCGAACGAGTGCCCCACGAGCACCACGCGCGGGAGCTCGAGGGCGTCGAGCACGCCGAGCAGGTCGATGGCGCAGGCGGTGATGGAGTAGTCGCCATCGGTGGCCGGGCCCGACCGTCCGTGGCCGCGGAGTTCGGGGATGATGACTCGATGCCGTCCGCCGAGAGCCTCGACGGCATCGCGCCAGAATCCGGCATCGCCTGCCATCCCGTGCACCAGGACCAGCGGGAGGTCGCCGCTGCCGTAGTCCTCCACCACGATCGGACCGGCCGATCCGCGGACGGTCTTCACTTGGGCGTCATCGCGGAGCACAACTCGGTACCTGGCGCATCAGGTGTGCCGAAGTGGGCGCGCAGGAGCGGAGCATTCGCCGGCGCCGGGACCACTGTGAAGAGGAGCGAGTAACTCTTGTCGCAGAGATCGGGAAACTTCGCCGTACCGAGGGCCGCGGCAATCGGCATCAGCGTATTGCTATGCCCGATGATCAGCACCACGCCATCGAAGTTGCGCGCGGCCCGGGCCATCGCCGCCGCGTGAACTGCCACGCCGCCATCGGTGGGGACCACAACAGGAGTGAGATGGTGGCGCGCAGCAACCAGCGCGGCGGTTTCGGCGGTGCGCTTGAACTGCGTCACTAAAATGGCCACGACGTGGGCATCGGCGAGCGCTGAATCGAGCGCAGCGGCGCGAGCCCTTCCGAGATCGCTGAGCGACGGGTCGCGCTCAGTCTCGCTCGCTTTTTCGGCGTGACGAACGATGACCACCACGGGGTGCTTCGTGGTGTCAGCAGGCGAAGTGAGGAAGAGCGTGGCGAGCAGGGAAAGCATCAGGTGGAGTTCCTCGCAGGAGTTTCGCCCGCTCGTGCCTCGGCCTCGAACGGATTGTCACGATAGGGATCTCCCCCCTGTAACGCAATCCGCGCCGAAGCCGCGAGGTAGGCCGCGGGAAAGAGAAATCCCCACCGCTCGGTCTGCGCCACGTGCACGCGTTCGTGGAGTCGGGTGCGCTCGAGCGTGTCGGCATCGATCGCGATCACGACGTGGCCCAGAGTCATCGCGACCGGTGACATTCCGATGCCGACGCGCGGCAGCAACCGGGTGAGAAGGCCACCCTCGACTTCAAGTACACCATCAACGACGTGAGTGCGTCCGCCAGTGGCCAGCGCCGCGCCGGCAATCGCACAGCCGACGAGCGACACCGGTGCCGCCCAGAGGTAGCCGAGCGGATTCATTCCGCGTCAGCCGGCGGAAGCGCTGGCACGTCCTGTTCGTAGCGGGCGACGAAGGCTTCCATGGCACGGTGCGCCCCGGCTGAGTCCTGCACGTTGCCGTAGCGAGCCCACGCAGGCCAGTAACGCTGGACGACCAGCGATGCGGCAGCTCCGAGCAGTACTGCGGGGACAATCCCCAGGAACCTGACTTCCGGCGCAAGTGTGGTAAAAACGATGGCACCGAGGAACCCGCCGATGACCCACTTCCGCACTCGTGCGCTCGATTCCGATGCGAGGAAGATCTCGCCGGCGTTGTTCCAGGTGAGTGTATAGGGCGAGCCGGGCACCGGGGCTGACCGCCATTCATGCGCATCGCTGGAAGGGAGCCGGGTCGCGCCAATCACTTCGGGGGCCGCCGACGTATAGAGCACCAGCCGTTGCTCGGTGGTCATCCGTTCATCGGCGCTTCCGCGCGCGGCCGCCTGTGCGTGAAAGTCCACCACCGCCCAGGGGTCAGGTCTCACGATTTCTTCCGGGTGGTTCGCGCTGCTTCTTCATCGAGATGCAGTTTGTGCATCACCCGATGGAGCACTGGTGCGAAGAGAATGCTCGACACGGAAATGAAGATCAGCCCGGCAAAGAGGGCGTAGAACGAGGCGAAGATCTTCCCACCGGTGGTGGGGATGTCGCCGATGGGGCCCATGCCGCCGAGCAGCATCGAAGCATTGAGGAACGCATCGATCAGCTTGAATCCGGAGAGGTTGTAGCCGACCGTTCCGATCAGCAGCGCGACGACGACCAGCAACTGGCTCCAGAGAAAGTGGCGACCGATGCGGCGCCAGAACTCTCGAATCGGAATGACTTGCTCAGTGCGATGTTCGTACATCGGATCAGCTCGACGGTGGAGGATGTGCCGGGCGTCCGAAGACCACACGACCGGCACCCCGGAAGACTACCACCAGCAGTACAACGACCGCGATGAGTGCCACGAGTGGGAGCAGGACTGCCAGCAGCGCCACGCCGACCCCGCCGATGGCTTCGACCAGCGCCACCAGCGGATTCGCGAGCCCGCCGGTGAAGGCGGTGGACTTGAGCCGGAGCAGCACCGAAGCGCCTTGCACCAGGCCGGCGGCGGCGCCCCCGCCCACGATGCTCACGGCCCACCGCAACGATGGCGGCAAGTCAACCATCACCGCAGCGGAGGCAAGAATTCCCGCGACAACTGCGGCGGGCGTCGCCACGGTGTCGAGCGCGTGATCGACCCATGGGAACGTGTAGGCCGCGAGTTCGAGCAGTGTGGCGCAGCCGAGGGCGACAATGGCGGGCGTCGTCGCGAGCCAGGAGAAGCCATTGCTGAGCGGCAAGTGGCCGCTTCGTGACGCCACGGCGGCCACCAGCAGCGGCACGAACACCCGGAAGCCGCAGGCCGCTGCGAGGCCGAGTCCCGCCCCGAGCGCCAGCAGCAACTCGATCACGGCAGCCTGCGCCCGGGCATGCTGTTGTTGTTCTGTCGTAGCGTCACGCCGCTCACCGCACCGGTGCTATCGACCTCGAACTGCAGCTCGGCCTTGACCACCTTGAAGAAGAAGGTCGCCGACGCGGAGGGATAGACGCGAAGCCGCGATTGCCCAGTTGCCTGGGCCCAGAGCCCTTCCTCGTCCTGGGTGATCGCGATCACGAAGTTGGGCGCGAGTTCGTAGCGACCCACGAAGCGGCCGAGTGCGGCGGCGGGAAGGGCGATTTCCTTGACGATGTCGCGCACCGGCGGCGCCAGTGGCGGCTGACCACGAAGCAGCGAGATCGCGATGCCGTCCATCGGGACATTGGCATTGTTGAGCACGACGACCGCGCGCTGCAAGGTGATGTTGATGCCGAGGAAGGTGCGGAAGCCACCGGTGCCGCCATTGTGCCAGACGACGTCGTTGCCGTCGATATGCAGATGGTGCCACGCGAGCCCGATCGAGTCGGCCCCGTTATACGGACGCCGCGGGCGAATCGCGAAGGCGAGTGCCTTGGCGAGTGGACCGCGCGTGGTGTCGCGCACAGCGGCAGCAAGGCGGAGCAGGTCGGGCACGGTGGAATGCAACGCCCCGGCCGCGAGGAACGCCGGGAGGTGCCAGTCGGCGGTGCTGAGCAGCTGGTCGTTGTGTCCGCCCGCCGCGCGCGCGAGGTCCTCTGCGGTGAGGTCGATCCGCGTGTCGGCCATGCCAAGCGGCGCAAGAATGCGCTCGCGGATGAGGGCTTCGTATGGCTTCTTCGCGCGCTCGGCGAGTGCCCGGCCGAGCAGCCCCATGCCGAGGTTGGAGTATTCGTATCGCGCACCGGGGGCGCGCTTCATCTGATAGCGCCCGAGAAATGCGACGAGCCGTGACTCGGAGTAATCGGCGTACGGATCGAGCGGATTCGCCGGTGTGAAATCATCCGGGATCGAAGGCAGCCCCGAACTCTGCGTCGCCAGGTCGAGCAGCGTGATCTGCTGACCGTTGAAGGATGGAATGGTCCAGCCCGGCAGATACTTCGAGACCGGGTCATCGAGCGCGACTTCGCGCTTGAGCACCATATCGGCGAGCAGGGTGCCGGTGAAGACCTTGGTGATGGAGCCGATCTCGAAGAGCGTCGAGTCGGTCATCGCATCATCGCGACCGGTGTGACGGGTGCCCGCGGTCACGGTGGAGGTGGTCTTGGCCGTCATCCGGCCGGCGACCACTCCAACGATGCGATGCTCGGCGACCCAGCGACTGAAAGTGGCCTGAATCGCGCCATCGGCATTGGGGTCCTGAGCAACCAGCGGTGCTGCCACGAGTGACAGCACCGCCAGGAGGAGCGTCGATTGACGCGTCACTACATACCTCGGGTGTTCGAGATCAGTTCTTGTTCATCATCCGGTAGATCCAGAGCAGCAACATCGCCCCCAGGACCGAGCCGATCCAGCCCACGGTGCCGGTGCCGCCGAGCATCCCGGAAATCCAGCCACCAACCCAGGAGCCTGCGATACCGAGCAAGGTAGTGATGATGAAGCCACCGGGGTCCTTCCCCGGCATCAGGAACTTGGCGATGACGCCAATGATGAAACCGATCAGGATGGTCCAGAGAATGGTCATTGGAGCCTCGGGGTTGAGTGGTTGTTCGCTACAAAGTGAGCTTGTGGGAGCGGCGCTAGCGCCGCTCCTACCTATTGGACCTCATCAGTATCGATCTGCCCGCTCATCCGCCGGGAGATGTGCGACCAGCTCATCCCCATCGCCAGAACGATCGAGAGTATTACCAGGACGATCCACTCGATGGCGGTACCCTGCATGGCCAGCACCTTCCAGCTCGCGAGGAGCCAGACCACGCCTGCGCAGAGGGCGAGTACGAGCACCGCACCTCCCGCACCGAGCGAGCGGCGGGTCGCCTGCAGGTAGAGCACCCAGCCGGCGAGGAGGATCACGCCGAGAAGGAACTTGAGCGGCGCGTTGGCACCGGGTTCGCCGATCCCGCTGCCGAAGACCGGCATCAGAGCCCAGTGCACGAACGAGGTGCCAGTCGGGTTCCAGGTGATGAGAACGAGGAGAAGGGCCAGCACCCAGCGGATGCCGATGCCACCCCATGAGAGCGTCTCGGAGCTAGTTGCCATTCTGAACGTTACCTCCGAATTGGCGTGACGGGAATACGGTTTCAGGGGCGAAACGCGGAAACGACGAGAAGGGAGAAGGGAGAAGGGACCGCCGCTCAGATCGAGAAGATCCACGCGATCGCCCGGACGGCCAGCCAGACCGTGAGCGTCAGCAGCGCGCAGAAGGCCGCAGCCACTCCGATCAGCACCAGCACACTTCGCCGCCGGACGCCGTGCGGGTCGGCGAGCCAGGCTTCGAGCAGGGCGAGGTTGCGAGTGTTGGCCCGGAACTGCGAGTCGAAGATGTCGCCGGCGATCGGAATGACGCCGCCGACGGTGTCGATGGCAATGTTCACCAGCATTCGCAGCAGGACAATCGGAGGTGCCTTGAGCCGGGCGGCGATCATCAGCCCGTAGCCAGCGAGGAGCCCCCCGGCGATATCGCCGAGCCCCGGGATGAGCCCCACCAGGGCGTCGAGGCCGACCCGACCGATGATCGGCAGGCGGATCGCCTCATCCCAGACCCGTGCCAGGCCGCGGAAGCGCGCGAGTTCGGCCTCGCTCGGCGGGGCGGTGAGTCTGGTCATGGCGAGACCGCGATGAGCCGGGCGAGGTCGAGGTAAGCCACACCGTTCTGGTCGAGGCGACGCACCAGCACGCGATCGCCATCGGCGGCGAGGAGGCGATAGCGCGCAGGCATTTCCACGCGACGGGTCAAGTGTCCTGCGGTGTTGAACACCGCGAATCGGCGGACATTCTCGGTTGGCACCACGGTCTCGGCCACCCAGAGTGCGCCGTCGGCGGCTCCGATGACGTCTTCGTAGTGCGCCACCGAATCGGCAAACCGGGAGCCGACGGCTGCGCGCTGTCGCGCCTTGATCGAATCGCGCATTGCTTCGGTCACGAGGCGGGCGGGCTCGGCCAACGCGACGCGCATCCGGAGCACGCCGGTAGAGTCGTGAACGTCGAAGGCCCATCCCTGATTGGTACCGACCACCAGCCGATTGCCCCAGAGCTTCACGATCGTCTTCCGCCCGAATTCGACATCACGATACCCGAGCAGACCAGCGGTACTGTCGCCGGCCTTGATCGGATACCAGTCGAGCCCCGGCCACGACGCGAGGGTATCGCTCCCCGTGGCGGTGATCCGCACCAGGAATTCGCGATTCCGCTGCACCGATTCGTCGAGTTGTGTCGGCAGGATTGGAGCGCGCCTCACGGCAAGCAGGGCACCATCGCGGACCGGAAGCAGCAATTGATCGGAACTCGCGGACACGGCAAGCGATATATCGGTGCGGAGGAGGAGTTCCGGCGAGAGCCGGATGAGTCGCGCGGGGCGGTCGAGCAACCAGATCGAGCCATCGTCGGCGCGATGCGGTGCCGGACGATCGCGAAACTCGCCAGGTCCGTCGCCGTGCCGGCCGTAGCTGCCGAGCGGCGTACCCGCAGAATCGAAGAGCACCACTCGATACGCGCGGTCATCGGCAACAATGAATCGATCGGCACCGAGAAAGAGTGCCGACGTGACGAAGCTCATCTCACGGAGCGCGTCGGCCTTGGAGCCGCCAATGGTCACTGTCGGCGCACCGAGCCGGAAGCGTGGCGCTTGCGACAGTGCGCCGGCCGGATGCTCGACGATCGCGACGCCGGCGGAATCGCGGGTTGTGATCGTGTTGCTGGCCACCGGAATGGCGGGCGGCTTGCCGCACGCAGCGAGGAGCGCGAGCACCGCGACGCGCATGTTCACGCCGGGTGGCTCAGGCGTCGAGCGTGAAGTGCGGATTCTCGATCACGCCGAAGACGTTGCCGAACGGATCGTGCACGGCACCGGCCTTGATCCCGCCACCAACATCCTGCACCGGTTCCTGTGGCGTCGCGCCCAGGAGAATCAGTCGCGCATAGGCCGCTTCGGCGTCGCTCACGCCCCAGTAGGCAACCCCGGCCTCGGCACGCAGTGGTGCGCCGCCATCGGGCACAAGACCGAGCTCGTAGCCGCCAACGTTGAAGCCGACATAGAAGGGTTCGTCGAAGTACGGTGCATGGCCCACGACCTCGGCGTACCACGCCTTGGCCTTGGCGAGATCGACCACACTGTACTTGGCCGTGCGCAACCCCAGGAAGAATCCGCTCATCGCTGCTTGCCTCGGTTCAGTTTCGTGGTGTCGAGCACCACACGCATCAGTTCGGCCTGATTCCACCCGTTGGCGGTTACGCGAACACGCATCACGACACCGGGTTCGACGGCGAACGGGTACGACGCGTCGAATCGAGTCGTCGCGAGCAGGGCGCCACTTGCCGGATCGAGGACATCGATCACCGTATCGTACACTTTATCTGCGTCACTGATAGAGAGGGAGGCCGCGCTGTCGCTACCGGCCGCACTCAATCCCGCGCTCCATTTGGCATCCGCAGCCTTGCCGAGCACCCAGAGCCGACCCGCTGCGTCGAACCAGGCATCCATGAGCATTGGTGACGGTGGTGTGGTCTTGCTCGGCGCACTCGCGGTACCATAGGGAGTAAACCAGTCGGGCTGCCGCTCGATCACGCCCAGCAACGTGCCGGCGCTATCCCAGTGCTCAAGACGATAGCGGAACTGCATCGGCATCGTCCACCAGGAACCGTCGGGGGCGCGAACCAGTCGCCGCGGCGAGTGGATCGCGAGTGCGGCGCTGTCTCCGGCGATCTGCTTCGAGATGCTGCCGTCGGGCGCGAGGAGCAGCAAAGGAAACGGCCGCTCACTCGATGATGAGGCCAGCAGTACTCGACCATCCATCCCAACCTCGGCGTCCCACGGTCCGATCGGCAGCTGCACGGTGCGGACCCAGGTACGGCTCGGTGCGAAGACCAGCGCGCGCTGCGCGTTGTCGAAGAGCCAGAGCGAGTCGCCCAGGCCGATGCGCGCGAAGAGCGGCTCGCGAAAGCCGTCGGCGGAATCGCCTGCAGTACCCAGCGGTCCGAGAAACGCGCCGCTGTCGCTATAGGCGAGTGGCAGCGACGCGACGCCGCCGGGCTGCGGCACCAGTACCCGGTACCCGCCGGGATGATGGGCACTGACGCGCGGCCAGGTCGCCATCGTCCCGGCGCCCTCGGTCGCGCCGATGACCGACATCGGTTCCAGTGAGATCGGGGCGAGTGTTCGTTCGCTGGTGCAGGCCGCGGAGAGCGCGCAGACGGAGAGAAGCCATTTCATCGCGCGCATAGGGAACTCCGGTACTCCGAGAGATGACTTCAGTTACGACCTGGTCGACGACGTGCGACGACGGCGAGCGCCAGCAAGTAGGGCAGGGCAATCCAGAGCTGATAGGGCACCCCGCTTCCGCTCGCTTGGACGACGTACTGCAACGCTGTCGCACCGCCAAAGAGTAGCGCCGCTGCAGCGACAGGCCCCGGTCGCTGCCGACCGAGCACGACGATAGCGATGGCGATGAAGCCGCGACCACCGGTCATCCGCTCGGTGAACGTCCCGACCTGCGCCAGGACGAGTGAGGCGCCGGCGAGCCCGGCCATCGCCCCGCCGAGGAGAATCGCGACCGTCTGCACCCGACCAACCCGGACACCAACCGCTGCGGCCGCCTGCGGCGATTCGCCGGCCGCCCGCAGCTCAAGCCCGTAACGGGTGCGGAAGATGAGCCAGCCAGCCAACGGGATGACGAGGTAGGTGAAGTAAGTAAGCGAGGATTGATTAAAGAAGGGTTCGCCGATCAAGGGAATGTTCGACAGCCCCGGAATACGCACCTTGGCGAGCGTCGGGAGGGAGAGGCCGGCCCCGCCATCGCCGAAGACCCGCCGTGCAATGACACCAGTGAGACCCGTCGTTCCCAACGTAACGGCGGTTCCGGTAATGATCTGGTCGGCACGGACACCGATGGCGATCGCCGCGAAAATGGCTGCCGTTGCGACTCCCGCCAGCAGCGCTGCGGCTACCCCGGCCCCGGTGCCGGCCGCGCCCGCGCCGACGGCGGCGCCGAAAGCACCCGCAAGCATGGCTCCTTCGATACCGAGGTTGATCACGCCGCCACGTTCAACTACGGTCTCGCCGATGGCGGCGAGTGCGAGTGGGGTCGCCACCCGGACGGCCGCAGTCAGCAGATCGCCGATCATAGCGCTCGCTCCTGCCGCCGGGTGAGGACGACCAGAGTCAGGATCACGACCGCCTCGACCACCTGAACAGCCACCGCTGGAACACCCGCGTCACGTTGCATCGCGCCGGCGCCGGCCTCGAGCGCACCGAAGAGCAGTCCTGCGATCACGACTCCGAGCGGCTGGAGACGGCCGAGGAGGGCCACGGCGATCGCAGTGAAGCCGTATCCGGGCGAGAGGTTCTGATAGAGGGCGTAGGAAACCCCGCTCACCTCGACGGCTCCGCCGAGTCCGGCGAGGGCACCCGACCAGAGGAGGGCTGTCGCCAGAACGCCTGAGGCGGCGATCCCGCCGGTGACCTTCGCTGCGGTGGCGCCGGCCCCGACGGCACGGAGCCGGAAACCCCAGCGACTCTTCCAGAAGAGCAGCCCGACCAGTAGCGCGAGCAACAGGGCGATCGGCAGCCCGAGGTGCATCCGGGCACCCGAGACCAGCTTGGGCAGCTGGGCCGAGAGGGCGATCGGTCCGCTCTGCGGATAGATGTGCGATGGTTCCTGCAGCGGTCCGGTCACCGCATACGACACCGCGGCATCGGCGACGAAGTTGAGAAGCAGCGTCGAGATCACCTCGGTTACGCCGAAGCGGAGTCGCAACGCCACCGGCAACAGCATCCAGGCGGCGCCAGCGATCGCTCCGGCGCCCAATACCATCGGGATCGCGAAATACGGCGGCAGCGCTGCGACGTGGAGACCGGCCCACGTTGCAGCGATGGCGCCGAGGGCGAACTGCCCCTCCATCCCGATATTGAGCGCGCCCCCTTTGCTCGCGATCGTGAATGCCAGCCCGAGGATGATGAGCGGCGTCGCGCGAACCAGTGTCGCCGACGAGATCGCATACCACGAGCCGAAGGCGCCACGCCAGAGGGCCGCCAGCGACGCGCCGACATCGAATCCCGCAACGGCGAGGAAGGCCGCGAGCAGCAAGAGTCCCACGCCGAACGCGAGAACGGCTTCGAGGATTCCGGGCCCCGCTGACTGAGAGCGTGGTGCTGTCATCCCGACAATCCGAGCAGCGCGTCACCGACGTCATCGCGGGAGGCATCGACCGGCATCTCGCGGATGACACCGTTCGCCACGACGAGCACGCGGTCTGCAATTGCGAGGACTTCATCGAGGTCGGAGGAATGCACCACGACCGCCATCCCCTGAGCGGCGGCGAGACGGAGTCGCTCATGAATCGCCTGGGTCGCGAGGATGTCGA
Source organism: Gemmatimonadota bacterium (assembly GCA_040388535.1). Classification (NCBI taxonomy): domain Bacteria; kingdom Pseudomonadati; phylum Gemmatimonadota; species Gemmatimonadota bacterium. The sequence goes on from JAZKBR010000002.1 coordinate 540,122, forward strand.
GTCCGCGGGTTGGATCCTCGGCGACGAGCACCCGTGGCTCACGCTCGAAGGCGCGGGCGAAGATCAGCTTCTGCTGATTGCCGCCGGAAAGCTGGACGGCGAGCGTCTCGGTGCCGTCGGCGCGCACGTCGAACTGCTCGAGCAGCTGCGCCGTGCGGGTACGCCAGGCCGGCCAATCGATCCAGGCACCTGCGCGTGCGAGTACGCCGAGGAGCAGGTTCTCGGTGAGCGTAAAGGGAGGGATCAATCCTTCACGGCTGCGATCCTCGGGAATGAAAGCCACTGGCGAAGCAACCTCGAGTGTGCCGCGTGCCGGCACAATTCCCGCGATTGCTCGCAGCAGCTCGCGCTGTCCGTTCCCTTCGATGGCCGCGATTCCCACGACCTCGCCCCCGCGTATTTCGAAGGATTGCGGCGAGCCGCCGATCAGCAGCGAATCACCGCGCACGAGCACGTCGCCCGGAACGGCAGCGCTCCGTGTGGTCCGTGGGAGCGCGCTGCCGAGCATCGCCTTCGCGAGAGAGGCGGGGGTCTCTGTGGCGATCGGACCAGTCAGCGTGACCTTGCCGCGTCGCAGCACGGTGACGCGACCGGCGGCGGCGAAGACTTCGTCGAGTTTGTGGGTGATCAGCACGACCGCACCGCCGCGATCGGCGAACCGGCGAATCGTCTGCAATAATTCCTGCACTTCACGCGGGGCCAGCACGGCGCTCGGTTCGTCGAGCAGCAGCACGCGCGCATTGGCGGCGAGTGCCTTGACGATCTCGAGTCGTTGCCGGAGCTGCACCGAGAGCGACCCCGCGAGCGCTGCGGGGTCGAGCGGCAGCCCGGCTTGGGCGATCGCCTCGGCGGCTCGCCGTTCGGCACGTTTGCCGGTGTCACGCCAGCCGGCGGCCAGCGCGATGTTCTCGCCGACCGAGAGTGACGCGATCGAGGTGAAGTGCTGGTGCACCATGCCGATTCCGGCGGCACGCGCGGCAACCGGCGAGGCGAAGGAGGAACCGCTATCGGGGCGGATGAGCCCGTAGGCGATATTCATCAGCGTACTCTTGCCGGCGCCGTTTTCGCCGAGGAGCGCGTGCACTTCACCGGCGGCAACGTCGAAGGAGACGTTGTCGAGGGCGAGGGTGTTGCCAAAGCGCTTGCTGATCTGCTGGAGCGAGAGGAGCGTCACATCCCCGTCGGGTGATCGTGAAACACCGCGTGCAGGCCGAAGCGCTCGGCAAGGTGTTCCCCGAGCGCCTTCACGCCCACGGTCTCGGTGGCGTAGTGGCCGGCGTACAACACGTTGATGCCGAGCTCGAGCGCATCGAAAGTGGTGTGATGGGCACCTTCGCCGGTGATGAAGGTGTCGAGTCCGGCATCGACTGCCGCCTCGATCCGGTTCCCTGCCGCGCCGGTGATGATCCCCACGCGCGTGGTCGTCTCGGGGCCGCCAGGAATCAGGTGCACCCGGCCGCCGAGCAACTCCGTGAGCCGTGCAGCGAGCGCATCGCGCGACATGATGAGATGTCCCGCTGCTCCGAACGGCATTCCGCGATAGAGATCGAACGGCACCGGATCGAGAATCCCGAGCATCCGTGCGAGGACGGCATTATTCCCAACGTCGACGTGACTGTCGAGCGGAATGTGGGCCGAGTAGACGGCGATGTCGTGATCGAGCAGCGACTTGATGCGCCGATAGCGGCGATCGACCATCGGCACGTTGCCGTCCCAGAACAGGCCGTGATGCACGATGAGCATGGTCCCGCGCTCACACTCGGCCACCACGCGATCGATGGTCTGCTGCGACGCATCGACAGCGGTGACGAATGACGAGATCACCCCGCTGTTTTCAACCTGCAGCCCGTTGAGCGCGACATCCGCGTCGGGGATGCTGTCGATGTCGAGAAATTCGTCGAGGTATTCGAGCACTTCGTCGAGTTGTGCCGTTCTCATTTGGCCACCTGTCCGGCAACGATGAGCGTACCCGCAGCGATCGAGTCGGCGGCCGCCTGCACCCGCGCGGCGAGGCCGGCGGGCCAGTTGGGCTGCAGCGCGGTGTTAGGAATGAAGCGGATCACGCCGCTGGCGACACCAAAACTCTCCACCCGCGGCGTGAAGGTGCCACCCTGCACCTCGCGACCGACGAGCAGGAAGGCACGCGGCAGATCGATCGCGGCCGACGCCTCGACTCGATCGGGCGCGAGGGACGACTGGTCGGCATTGGCGCCGTAGACGTTCACGCCCGGTGTTTCCTTGGCCGCAGAAAACATCCCGAGCGCCGCCGCGTCGGCATTGTGGTGGATCTGATCGATGCCGAGCCGGATCATCGCGAGGGCGGCTTCCTTGCCGGCAGCGGCGTCATCGAAAGTGTTGAGATAGACCAGCCGGCTCTGCACATCGGGGCGGGTCGCCTTGGCACCCTGCAGCCACCCCTCGTAGCCGAGCTTGATGGGCGGCAACTCGAGCCCGCCGATGAAGCCGATCTTCCCGCTCCGGGTGAGCGCGCCTGCCACCATGCCGCAGAGGTAGGTCGCCTCGTGGATCCGGAAGACCAAGGGCACCACGTTGCCCGCCACCCGCTGGCCGCTGGTGATCACGAAGATGGTTTTCGGGAAATCCTTCGCGACCCGCTCGGCCGCGTCCTGGAATTCGAAGCCGTGACCGAAGACCACGCGGTATCCCTGAGTCGCGTAGCTACGGAGCGCTTCCTCCTGTTCGGCCGGGGTGCGTGCCTCGATATGGGAGATCGACGCCTTCAGGGAATCCTGTAGCTGCTGCAGTCCCTGATAGGCGCCCGAGTTCCACGCTGCGTCGGCGATGCTGCCGGGCGTCACGAGGGCGACCTTCATTCCCTGCGTCGAGTCGCCTGGGGCGGGCGCGGGCGCCTTGGCACTGCACGCGGTGAGCGTGAGAGTCAGGGCAAGATGAATTGCTCGGCGCATGCTCGCTCCCGCTGGCGGTGGACCCTTCAAAGCTACAGCGGTTGGAACGGAGTGTCCGCTATGTGTGCGTTTGCAAGGGGCGAGGGGTGTTGCATCGTGGGTGCCTCGCAGCAGCCTTGGAGGCGCCGCGCACCAGCTCTAATGTCGCCAGCTCGAACCGCCGTCGGGACTCCGTTGGGCTGCGGAGAGGCAGCCCGCGGCGATCGCTAGGGCTTCGCGCTCGCGAGCTTCACGCCCGCTTCGATCGACGAGTAGATCCCCTTCGGGTTCCAGAAGAGATACTCCTTGATGCCGAGATCGCGGGCGGCCCGGATCTGGGCGGCGATCTGTTCGGGGCCGTAGTGCGTGGTGCGATCGACCCATGGCGCGTCGAAGGCCTGCAGAAAGGGGAAGATCTTCCCGGGCTTCTTGCCAGCATCGATCAGCGCCTGGCGGCGCTTGAGTCCGAGCGTGAGCGAACCGTGCACGGTCTTGTAAGGGAATGCATTCGGATGATTGGCGCCCTTCGGACCATAGTAGTGCGAGGGATAGGCCATCGGGATCAGGGTCGGGCTCGACTGAATGAGCTTCTCCCATTGCTGGTAGACACCCGAGCCATCGGGCACGTGCATCGACCACGCAAAGAGCGCTGCCGACATCGCGATTCCCTTTCCGTTCAGCTGCTTCTCTGCGGCCTTGAGGAAACCGGCGACGGCATCACTCGGATCACCCGCCGGTCCGGGATAGACCTGTCGACCGATCTTGTGTGACGGCTCCGGAGTGCGCACGTAATCCCACATCACTTCATCGACGCCCTGCGCTCCGGCATCGAGGGCGATGGCGATGTTGTAGTTCCACGCGCCCGTGGATGTTGGTGAGAGCCACGCGTGACCACTCTGATTGCGCCAGAGCCCACCGCCCTTCTCGTTCTTGATGGCCCAGTCAGGGTGCGCTTCGGCCGCACCACCATCATTGAACGTGACGGCGCGTCCCATCACATAGAGCCCGGCCTTGTGCAGTTCGCCGACGATCCAGGTCAGGTCGGCGAGATGTTTCGCGCCGCCGCCACTCGACGGACGAAAGGTGGTCCCTTCCTCGGTCTTGATGTCGATGACCCAGGTATTGAGTCCGGCGCGCGACGACAACTCGATCAGCTTCGCGCGGGTTGCCGGTGTGCGCAGCGCGCCCATCGGCACGTAGATGCCGTGCACGAATTCGGGTCGCGGGACTTTTGCGATCTGGGCCGGGAGCGATTGGGTTGCAGCAAGTGTCAGCGCAAGGAGGAGTGCGCGCATGGTCATCCTTCGAAAGGCTGTCCGAGAATCAGTTCGAGTACGCGGGCGAGGTCGTCATTGGAATAGTACGAAATCGCCAGCAGGCCGCGTCCCCGCCGCTTCGCAGTGAGGCGCACGTCAGTACCAAGACGCTTGCGAAGGGCATCCTCCACACGCCGGGCATCGGCACTCGCCGGCTTCTGCGCGGCCGGCTTCTTCATCATCTTGCCGCGGCCCTTCTCCGGCGACTCGCCGCGCACCAGCGCCTCGACCTCGCGCACCGACCAGTTCTGGGTGACGATTTCCCGTGCGACCCGGGTCATCTCCGCGGGATCGTCGAGGGCGAGCAGCGCGCGGCCGTGCCCTTCGGAAATTTTCCGCGCCTGCAGCAGTTCCTGCACTTCCGCCGGCAACTTCAACAGCCGCAGCGTGTTGGCGACGGTCGAGCGATCCTTGCCCACCAGCCGGGCGACTTCCGCCTGCGCGACATTGAACTCGCCCATCAACCGCTGATAGCCGATCGCCTCGTCGAGTCCGGTGAGATCATCACGCTGCAGGTTCTCGATGAGTGCGAGAGTGAGCGTGGTGCGATCATCGAGGTCGCGCACGACCGCCGGCACCTTGCTCCAACCGAGGCGTTGCACGGCGCGCCAGCGACGTTCGCCCGCGATGAGCTCGAAACGCGAACCGACCGGGCGCACCACGATCGGCTGCAGCAGTCCCGATGCTTCAATGGACGAGGTCAATTCGGCGAGAGCGGTGTCGTCAAAGGAGCGCCGCGGCTGGAACGGATTCGCCGAGATCGACGCGACGGCAATTTCACGCAGTGCGCCGCTCGCTTCGGCCTGTTCGCGCGAGATCGGGCCGAGCAGGGCCTCGAGCCCGCGACCCAGTCGCTGCTTTTCGCTCATCGTGCCTCCTGACGTAGCCCATCGGTGCGCTTCATCAGCTCCTGCGCGACCGAGAGGTAGCTCTTGGCGCCAATCGACGAGAGGTCATAGAGCAGGATCGGCTTGCCGAACGAGGGTGCCTCGGCCAGACGGACGTTGCGCGGGATCACGGTGCGGAAGACCTTGGCCCCGAAGTATTCCTTGGCCTCACCGACGACCTGGCGCGAGAGATTGAGGCGGGCGTCGTACATCGTGAGCAGGACGCCGTCGATCTGGAAGTCGGGATTGAAGTTCTGCTGGACGAGGCGTATCGTGTTGAGCAGTTGGGAGATACCTTCCAACGCGTAGTATTCGCACTGGATCGGAATGATGACCGCATTGGCGGCGGTCAGCACGTTCAGCGTCACCAGGCCCAGTGACGGCGGGCAATCCACCAGAATGAACTCGTAGTCATCCTGGATCGCCGCGAGCGCCTTCCTCAAGATCGTTTCCCGATTCGGCCGCGACACCAACTCGAGCTCGGCACCGATCAGGTCCTGGGTCGCTGGCAGGACGTGCAGGAACGGGAGCTGTGGGTCGGGCCGCACCGCCTCCGCTACCGGCATCCCCTCGATCAGGACGTCATAGAGCGATCGCTCGACGCTTCCCTTCTCGAACCCCACCCCGGACGTCGCGTTTCCTTGCGGATCGGCATCAATGAGCAGCGTCTTCCGCTCCGCAATCGCAAGTGAGGCGGCGAGGTTGACGGCGGTGGTGGTCTTGCCGACCCCGCCCTTCTGATTGGCGATAGCGATGGTACGGGCCATTCTGGATCCGATGCGGTGGGGAACGCGAGGAAGATAGACGCGAGCGGCCCCGGACGACAACGCGGATGGGTGTGTTTCACGTGAAACGGCGTAGGAGCGAGTAAACGTATCGCCAGGCCGGCATTCGCAGGCGTTGCTCGTGGGCTGTCTCTCCGCAGCCCAGCGGAGTCCCGACGGCGGTTCGAGCTGGCGACATTAGAGCTGGTGCGCGGCGCCTCCGCGAGTCTGCTCCGAGGCACCCACGACTCAACGCCCGCGAACCCGTCCGAGCATGTGACGAGAAGCACTTCCTCGGTGGCGCTCGGCGCGGGGGCCGTGGGAGGAGAATCAGTAGGGAGCGCGTCCGCAGCCGGCGCTCCTCGCGCCGGCGAGCGATTCGCAGGAGCGACCGCCGAGCGGGCGGCAGCGCCCGCCGCCGGTCGCGACCGAATCGCGGACGCGCGGATCCTGATTCGACGAACGCGGCTCCCGCGCCGAGCGCCTGCGCAGGCAAGCCGCTGGCGGTGCCTGCGCAGTGTTTCACGTGAAACAAAAGCGCACAGTGGTAGGCAAACCATTACCATATAATGAGTTACCGAAACGACGAAGCCGGAGCAAGTCGCCTCGCTCCGGCCTCGTTTCAACCAGAACCGCGATTCAATTAGCCAACGCGGATCCAGTGGAAGAGCTCCTTGAAGCTCGGCTTCTTGCCGTACATCAGGATGCCAGTGCGATAGATCCGCCCGGCGAGCCAGACGCAGGCGAGGAGGCCAGCGACCATCAGCACCAGCGACAGCGCCAGTTGCGAGGCCGGCACCGAGGCGAGCGACCAGCGGACCGGCATCACGAAGGGCGCGAAGAAGGGGATGAACGACATCGTCACACCCAGCGAGCCGCCTGGATCCTTGATGAGCGCGAAGACCGAGAAGAAGCCGATCATGATCACGACGGTGACAAAGACTGCCGTCTGCTGCGCTTCCTGCACCGTGTTCACCATCGAGCCAATCGCGGCGTAAAGCGCGCCGTACAACAGGAAGCCGAGCGCGAAGTAGACCAGGAAGACGGCGAGAAGATCGGGCGCCATCGTCGGGATCGGGAAGCTCTGGATCGCGTCGGCGCTCACGTGGAACACGCTCGCGAGCTTGTCGCGATTGCTGCCGACAAGAAAGACCGAGCCACCCCAGATCGTCATCTGCGTGAGGCCGACGAGGCCAACACCAACCACTTTGCCGAGCAGCATCTGGAACGGCGTGAGCGACGATGCGAGCACTTCCATGATGCGTGACGTCTTCTCTTCAATCACCGACGTCATCGTCTGTTGGCCGTAGAGAATGATGCCCAGATAGAGGATGAAGCCCATGATGTAGGCGATGAAGAATGACGTCTGGCCACTCTGCCCCGTCGCCTTGCCATCAGTGACCTTGGTGGTCTGCAGATCAGCGGGCGTCATCGCACCCATCACCAGCGCGGGATCGACACCGGACTTCGAAAGTCGCGACGTCGCGAAGACGCGCGAGAAGACACCCTGAATCCGACCCATCGACTCGAACGACCCGACGTTGTTGCCGTAGTAGTTGAGCTTGCCGGAGGTCACCGCCTCGTCGGTGACGACGATCACACCATCCCAGCTGTGCTGCTTGGAGCCTTTGTCGAAGCCGGTCTGCGCGATGAGCGAGTCCTGCACCGCGGCGACGCGACCGACCGCGTCGAAGCGGGTGAGCTGGAATCGCGCTGCCGCATCCGGCTTCTCGCTGAGCTTCTGCGCCGCGAGGGCCGCGAAGGCCTGCTCACCAACGCCGTTGGTGGTGCCATCGACCAGTGCGACGCGTGAGGTGCGATCGCCGCTGCTCATCATCAGCGCCGGCACGACCGACGTGAAGACAATCAGCACCGGCAGCAGGATCGTCGAGAGAATGAAGGCGCGAGTACGCACGCGCTCGGTGTATTCGCGGCGAATGACTGCGAAGATCTTTTGCATCAGCCGTGCCCCCCATCCATCGTTGCCCCGGAGCGTGCGGCGACCGCAGCCTCCGGCCCTACCTTCGCAATGAAGATCGACTGCAGCGACGGCTCCACGATTTCAAAGCGCTTGAGGCCGACACCCTCGCGCACCAGCGCACCGAGCAATGCTTCCGGGTCGGCGCCGGCGGCCATCTTCACTTCGGCCGTTGCACCGTAGTCATCGACCTTTTCGATCATCGCGCGATCGGCCAGAATGCGCTCAGCCTTCTCCTTGTCGTGCGAGAAACCGAGTGCGACGAACGACCCGCCAAAGTCCGCCTTGACCTGCGCCACCGAGCCATCGACGACCTTCTCCCCGCGCGCGATGATCACGATGTGATCACACATCTTCTCGGCCTGTTCCATGATGTGGGTCGAGAAGAGCACGGTGCGGCCGCTCTTGGCAATGTCGACCACGACATCCTTCATCACCTGGGAGTTGACGGGATCAAGCCCCGAGAAGGGCTCGTCGAGAATCACGAGCTCTGGGTCGTGCAACAGCGCGCCAGCGAACTGGACCTTCTGCTGCATCCCCTTGGAAAGATCCTCGACCTTCTTCACCGCCCAGTCGGCGATGCCGAGCTTTTCGAGCCAGACATTGGCGCGACGACGGGACTCGCTCCGTGCGATTCCCTTGGTCTCGCCCAGGAAGATCAGCTGGTCGAGCACCTTCATCTTCTTGTAGAGCCCGCGCTCCTCTGGGAGGTAGCCGACCTTGGCCGAGAGGTTCCGGCTCCGCTCCTTGGAGCCGAAGAGCGAGACCGTGCCCTCGTCGGGCTCGATGATGTCCATGATCATCCGGATCGTGGTCGACTTGCCGGCCCCGTTGGGACCCAGCAAACCGAAAATGCCGCCCGCAGGAACCTCGATCGAGAGGTCGCGGACGGCGGTGTGCCCCGAAAAGCGCTTGGTGACGCGCTCGACGCGGACAGCAGGCGATGGCATTGCGGAGATCTCCGTGAGTGAGACAGCCTCGGAACTTAACGAGAAGCGAGAAGCGGGAAGCGAGGGGCGACCCCGCGGCTGTCATCCTGAGCCACCCGTAGCTGCCGTGCTTGCGCGGCAGTCCTTTGCAGGCGGGGCTCGGTCGGGGGAAGCCGTCCTCGTCGGATCAAATCCCGCGCGTTCGCGACCCGATCGAGTCCGCCGCCGGGCACGCTGCCCGTGCCCGGTTCGGCGGCTCGTCTTCGCGGGTCGCCCGCCGGCGCCAACAGCGCCGGCTGCGAACGCGCTCCCTATTGATCCTCCTCTGACCGCCCCCCCGCACCGAGCCCCCATCCTCTCGGCCTGACCTGGCGCCCACGAAAAACGCCCACCAACCTTGTGGGCTTAGTGGGCGCATAGCATACCTAACCTATTCTACTACAACACCTTACGTAGCGAACAACCGGACCGATGCGAACTCGTCGGAGGGGACGATATACATCTTTTCGGTGCTCGCGATCCCGAACTTGGCCTGCTTGGCAAGCCACTCGTCGAGGGTCGGCCCGGTGGCCGGGTCGTGGATAGCGACGTTCTTCATCACCACCCCGCGATTCCCCTTCTCGTGCCAGCGCCCCAGGTAGCTCTTGCCGGAAGCCCCGGTCACCACCACGGTGATGCCGTGGAGGTCATCGTGGCCGGGGTGGAAGACGTGGCCGCTCACGCGCAGAAGCTCTCGAAGGCCTTGAGGAGCTCGCCGGCGATCTGGTCGGGCGAACGGCCCTCGATCTCGTGGCGATGAACAAAGCGGACCACCTCGCCATCCTTCAACAACACGGCCGAGGGGGAGGAGGGCTGGTACTCGCCGAAGTAGGAGCGGGCGCGCGACGTGGCGTCGAGGTCCTGCCCGGCGAAGACGGTGTAGAGGTGTGTCGGCTTCCTGGCCGCGGACGTGAGCGCCTTGGCCAGGGCCGGGCGCGCGCCGCCGGCGGCACAGCCGCAGACCGAGTTCACGAAGACAAGCGCGGTGCCGTGCTGGTCGCCCAGGGCCTGATCGACCGCATCCACCGTGCGCAATTCGGTGACACCCAGCCGGGTGACTTCATCGCGCATCGGCTTGACCATCATTTCCGGATATGCCATCTCGACCAACTCCAATCGGTAATAGGTAGTTCGGACCGTTACTTCGTTTCGTCGAGCGCCTGCTTCATCGCGTGCCACGCGAGGGTCGCGCACTTCACCCGCATCGGGTAGGCGGCGAGGCCCTCGAAGACCGCGAGCTTGCCGAGCTTCACATTCGGAAGCGGCTTACCCGTGAGTAACCCGTGGAAGCCATCGAAGAGTTCCCGCGCTTCCTCGACCGTCTTCCCCTGCACTGCCGTGGTCAACAGCGAAGCTGACGCCTTCGACACCGCGCAACCACGTCCCTGGAACGCAACGTCGGTGATCTGCCCGACCGAGTTCACCGACAGCTCCAGCGACACTTCATCACCACAGAGCGGATTGGTCCCCTCGGCACGATGCGTCGGCGCGGCCAGGGTGCGGAAGTTCCGCGGCGACCGGTCGTGTTCGATGATGACACCCTGGTACAGCTCTGCGAGCGTCGCCATCAGCCGAAGATCCGGCGCGCCGAATGCAGCGCACTCACCACCGTCTCCACCTCGGCCAGCGTGTTGTAGGGCGCCAGCGAGGCCCGCGCGGTCGCGGCGAGGCCAAGCGCGGTGTGCAGCGGCTGGGTGCAGTGATGACCAGCGCGGATACAGACCCCCTCACCATCGAGCAGTGAAGCGATGTCGTGCGGGTGGATCCCGTCCATCGTGAAGGTGAGGATCCCCACCTTGTCGGCGGCAGTACCCACCAGGGTCAGTCCGGGCACGGACTGCAGTGCCGTGGTGGCCGCCTCGAGCAACGAGAGTTCGTGGGCGTGGATCGCATCACGATCCTGCGATTCGAGCCATTCGATCGCCGCGCCGAGACCGACTGCGCCGGCAATGTGGGGCGTGCCCGCCTCGAACTTCTGCGGGCTCGGTGCGAAGGTGGTGCGTTCGAAGGTGACCTTGTCGATCATGTCGCCACCGCCCTGCGCCGGCGGCATCTTCTCGAGATGCTCGCGCCGCGCCCAGAGCACACCGAAGCCGGTGGGGCCGAAGAGTTTGTGGCTCGAGAAGCAGTAGAAGTCGCAGCCCAGGGCGCGAACATCGACCGGGAAATGACTCACCGCCTGGGCACCATCGACCAGCACCGGCACGCCGTGCGCCCGCGCCATCCGGCACAGTTCGGCGATGGGGTTGATGGTGCCGAGGGCGTTGGAGACGTGCACCACGGCGAGCAGCCGCGGGTGCGTCGCCAGCATCGCTTCGGCGGCAGCGAGATCGAGCTCACCGCGAGGCGTGATCGGAATCGCCACGGTCGTGGCTCCGACCAACTGCCATGGTACGATGTTGGCGTGATGCTCCATCGTGGTGACCAGCACGCGGTCGCCAGCGCGCAGTGTCGGCCGGATGAAGCTCTGCGCCACCAGGTTCACCGACTCAGTGGTCCCCCGGGTGAAGACGATCTCTTCATCGGGCACGCCGCCGAGAAACTGGGCAACCGTGCGCCGTGTCGCATCCCAGGCGAGGGTGGCCTGCTCCGAGAGCTGGTAGACCCCGCGGTGAATATTGGCGTTACCCGATTCGTAGAACCGGGTGACGGCATCGATGACGGCACGGGGCTTCTGCGTGGTGGCGCCGCTGTCGAGGTAGACCAGGGGCTTGCCGCGCGACGTGGTCTCGAGAATCGGGAACTCGGCACGAAGGGTGGCCACGTCCCACGCCACGGTGGTCACGCGATCATCCGATCCAGCCGATCGCGCACGGTCACTTCAAGTGCGGTGCGCACCGGCTCCAGGGTGATTTCCATCATCACTTCGGCGACGAAGGCCCAGATCAGCAGCGCCTGCGCAGTCTGGCCGGCGATGCCGCGGGTCTGCAGATAGTAGCGCTGCAACTCATCGAGCCTGCCCACAGTCGCGCCGTGAGTGCACTTCACGTCGTCGGCAAAGATCTCCAGCTGCGGCTTGGTATCGACCTTCGCCGAATCGGAGAGGAGCAGGTTGCGATTGGTCTGCTTGGCGTCGGTCTTCTGCGCCACCGGTTCCACGAAGACCTTGCCATTGAACACCGCGCGCGAGGAGTCGGCCAGCACACCCTTGTAGACCTCCCACGAATTGCAGTGCGGCTCGTTGTGGAAGATCGCCGTGTGATTGTCGACGACCTGATCTCCACTGGTGAGATAGAGGCCGTAGAGCAACGTCTCGATGTTCGACGCATTGAGCTTGGCATGCAGATTGTGGCGCGCCAGCTTGCCACCGAGGTGCAGCACGAAGGAGCGGTAGTGCGAATCGCGCTGCTGGTCCACCTGGGTGAAGCCGATGTGCTGCGCATCGCTGCCTTCACGCTGGATCCGGATATGCTCGAGGCGGGCGTTCGCTCCCAGCACCAGCTCGGCGCAGGCATCGGTGAAGTAGGCGCCGACAGGGCCCACCGCGACGAAGCTCTCGATCAGCGTGGCCGTGGCGTTCGACTCGACCAGGACGAGGGTGCGCGGCGCGATGGTCACGCCGGTTGCGGCGCTGGTGGCCACGTGCACCACGTGCACCGGGGTGGCCACGGTGACACCTGCCGGCACGTAGAAGCACACGCCATCGACATTGAGCGCGGCGTTGAGCTCGGCAAACGGGGTGTCCGCCGGGGTCACGTGCCGCTTCAGGTGCTCGGCAACCACCGGGTCACCATCGGCAATGGCCTGCGCCAGCGAGCTGAGGCGGACACCGGCTGGGAGGGTCGCGAAGTTCGAGGCGCGCAGGTCGACGCGGCCATCGACCACGATCACCGTGGCCCATTCCGGATGGCCGAAGAGGTACGGGGTCAGGTCGGCGTCACCGAGGTAACCGGGGGCTGCCGGGCTCTCGAACGCGATGGCCTGCAGCCCGCCGAGCGGAGTGAAGCGCCACTCCTCGTCCTTGGAGGTCGGGAGGTTGATGGCGGAGTGATCCCTCGCACCGCTCGGGATGACGGGCGCTGTCAGGGTTCCGCTCACAGCGCCACTTCCTCCACGGCGCCCGTCAACCACTCGTAGCCCTTGGCCTCGAGTTCAAGCGCCAGCTCCTTCCCGCCCGACTTGATGATGCGACCGCCCGCGAGGACGTGGACGTAGTCGGGTACGATGAAGTCGAGCAGCCGCTGATAGTGGGTCACCACGATGGTGGCCTTCTCGGGGCTCTTGAGCTTGTTGACGCCGGCGGCGACGATTCGGAGCGCGTCGATGTCGAGGCCGGAGTCGGTCTCGTCGAGGATGGCGAGCTTGGGCTCGAGCACGGCCATCTGGAGGATCTCGTTGCGCTTCTTCTCGCCACCGGAGAAGCCGAAGTTGACGGCGCGCTCCATGATCTCGGGGCCCCACTCGACCACCTTCAGCTTCTCCTCGAGCAGGTCGATGAAGTCGATCGGGTCGAGTTCGTCGAGTCCCTTGGCCTTCCGGATCTCGTTGTAGGCGATGCGGAGGAAGTAGGCGTTGGTGACGCCGGGGATTTCCACCGGATACTGGAACGCCAGGAAGACGCCAGCGTGGGCCCGTTCTTCGGCTTCCATGTCGAGCAGGTCGGCGCCATCGAGCGTGACGGTCCCGCTGGTGACTTCGTAGGCCGGGTGCCCCGCCAGCACCTGCGCCAGCGTGCTCTTGCCCGAACCGTTGGGTCCCATGATGGCGTGCACTTCGCCCGCATTCACGGTGAGCGAAATCCCCTTGAGGATCTCGGTGTCGGACACGGACGCGTGCAGGTCCCGAATATCAAGCAAAGACATTGATCTTCCCGTTAACTGTGTGTTCAGAGGATGATGGATGATGGAGGATGGATGATCATCCATGATCCATGATCGATTTATCCAACGCTTCCTTCCAGCGTCACGCCGAGCAGCTTCTGCGCCTCGATCGCGAATTCCATCGGGAGCTCGCGGAAGACTTCCTTGCAGAAACCGTTGACGATCACGCTGATGGCGTTCTCGGTGTTCATGCCGCGCTGCTTGCAGTAGAAGATCTGGTCTTCACCGATCTTGCTGGTGCTGGCCTCGTGCTCCACGTCGCTCGACGAGTTCTGCACATCGATGTACGGGAAGGTGTGGGCGCCACACTTGTTGCCGATGAGCATCGAGTCGCACTGGGTGTAGTTGCGTGCGCCGGTGGCCCTGGGGAGAATCTTCACCTGACCGCGGTAGGAGTTCTGCCCGCGTCCCGCGCTGATTCCCTTCGACACGATGGTGCTCTTCGTGTTGCGGCCGATGTGGATCATCTTGGTGCCGGTGTCAGCCTGCTGCATGCCGTTGACGACCGCCACCGAGTAGAACTCGCCGACGCTGTCATCGCCCTGCAGGATCACGCTCGGATATTTCCAGGTGATGGCGGAGCCGGTCTCGACCTGGGTCCACGAGATCTTGGCCCGCGCCGCTGCCTTGCCGCGCTTGGTGACGAAGTTGTAGATGCCGCCGACGCCGTTCTCATCGCCGGCATACCAGTTCTGCACGGTGGAGTACTTGATGGTGGCATCGTCGAGCGCCACCAGCTCGACCACCGCAGCGTGAAGCTGATTCTCGTCGCGCTTCGGCGCGGTGCACCCTTCGAGGTAGGAGACATAGGCACCCTCCTCGGCCACGATGAGCGTCCGCTCGAACTGCCCGGTATTGGCGGCGTTGATGCGGAAATAGGTGGAGAGTTCCATCGGACAACGGACGCCTTTCGGGATGTACACGAACGAGCCGTCGCTGAATACCGCGGAGTTGAGCGCGGCGAAGTAATTATCGGAGGCCGGCACGACGGAGCCAAGGTACTTCTGCACCAGTTCGGGATGCTCGCGCACTGCCTCGCCGAAGGAGCAGAAGATCACGCCGCTCTTCGCAAGCGTCGCCTTGAAGGTGGTGCCCACTGAGACCGAGTCGAAGATCGCGTCGACGGCCACGCCGGCGAGCAGCTTCTGCTCGCTGAGGGGAATGCCGAGCTTCTCGTAGGTCTCGAGCAGCTTGGGATCGACTTCATCGAGCGACGCCAGCGGCTTGTTGTTCTTCGGCGCCGAGAAGTAGGCGATCGACTGATAGTCGATCGGCGTGTAGCGCACATTGGGCCAGGTCGGCTCGGTCATCGTGAGCCAACGGCGGTACGCCTTCAGGCGCCACTCGAGCAGCCACTCCGGCTCTTCCTTCTTGGCCGAGATGAAACGCACGGTCTCTTCCGACAATCCGATCGGCATGGTATCCGATTCGATATCGGTCACGAAACCGTACTTGTACTCCCGATTGACCAGAGCCTCGACGGACGAACTCATCCTTCCTCCTCAACGGCAGCGCCGCCGGTGGCGACGCGATAACTGCAAGTCCCACAGCCGCCCGCGATCCGCGAGCGACGTTCAACCGGAACGCCAAAGACCTGTGCCAGGAAGCGTTCCTCGGCCGCACAGACTTCGGGAAAACGCTCGGCGATGAGACGATGCGGACAGTTGTGCTCGGTCAATAGTCCGCCCTCGGCCGCTTCGGCCCAGGTCGCCATGTAGCCCTCGGCGTCGAGCGCGCGGGCGATGACTTCACCGCGCATCGCGGGTGGGACATCGCGTGTCTCGACTTCGAGCCGCACCGCGAGGGCGCGATACTGATTCTCGAGGAAGCGGACGGCCGCGTCGCGGCCTTCGCTCTTGACGACGTGATCGAGCAGGTCGGCCACGGCCCGTTCGTAGCGATCCGGGAAGAGCGCGTGACCCTGAGGGGTGAGCCGGAAGGCGTGCGCGGGAGCACCCACAGCGCGCTGTTCGCGGTCGAACACCACGACTCCTTCCACCTCGAGTTCCTTGAGGTGGTGACGCACCGCATTGAGGGAGCAGCCGAGCGCCTGACCCAGTTCACCGGCGGTGGCCTGCCCGGTGCGCTTCAGGTGCAGCAGGATTGAGCCCCGGGGGCCGCGGTGGCCGACGGGTGCTGAGCCCTGCGAGGCCTCGGGAGCTCGATAGTTGGCGATGGACGTCATCAGGGGGGCAATCCTAGGTTCGACAGTCGGAATTGTCAATTCACACCAAGTGATTGGTATGAACTAAAGACGCCAAGCCGTTGTGCCAACCTGCAACGTGTCGCCGTGCCCCTTATCTCCTCGCATTCCGGGAGGTAGCGTCTCGGTACCTCCCCACCCTCACGCGGACCCGTCCAATGCGCTTCTCCACCCTCGCCGTGGTTCTGGCCTGCTGCCTGGCGACCACCCCGCTCGTCGCCCAGACTGCCGCTCCGGCGGCCGCGACTCCGGCGCCGTTGAAGCTGGCAGCCGGGACCTATCTCGTCGCTGGCCGTGATTCGACCCGCCCGATTCCGCCGGATATCACTTTCGTGTTCCACGAGGATGGCTCATTCGAAATCAATGTCCCGGCGGGGGAGCCAATTCTCGGAATGATCCAGCAGAAGGATGGTCTACTACTCTGGGTTGAGGCGCGATGCGCCGAGACGGGGAGCTATTTCGTGCGCGCTGAAGGGAAGGGATTCTTTCTCGAAGCGAGGGAGGACGAGTGCGCGGGTCGGAAGGAGCAGTTGGGGCTCGTGCGATTCATGCCGGCACCGAAACGCTAGAACCAGCGACCGACCCGGAGGTAAAGCGCTTCACGGCCCGCGTCGTTCCAGCCGTATTCGACGCGGACCGGCCCGAGCGGCGTGTCGCTCCCGACACCAACCCGCCCGCCCCAGATCCACCCTCCACGCCCGAAGAGATCGCCGACCACGATGGGCTGGAGGAGCTGGCTGCCGACCAGCGTGTTCGGCAGCTTGCCGAATGCAGTGCGACCGTAGGCGCCAATGACCCGCACTCGAAGCGGTCCGATCAGCCGATGAGAGAGTGCGACCGATGTGAACGCTTCGCGATCACCCCGTCGCTCGCCCAGATGAAGCCCCGGAAATCCTTCGTCGCCGCCGAGCGGAAAGGCGATCCCCGGCGGAAGTTTTTCGCCAACACCCAGGCGAATGCGTTGTTCGAGTCGGATGCCGGCGAATACTGCCCCGATGTTCATCTCAAGCGCCGCGAGTGAGTACTGCGTGGTCCAGGCCACTGTGACGCGTGCGACGCGATCGCGTGACGCGCCAAATTTTTCAGCCGTGACGCGCGGGCCATAACTTGAGGCGGTCGTTGCGACATCGGTGAGCAGGTTGGTCGCGTCCCAGGTACGCCACTCGCCACCGAGGAAGAGGTGGATGCTCTTGCCGATGTTGCGCTCGAGACCTCCGGTCGCCACGACGTCGCGATAGTCGGCTGCAGCAAGCTCAAGTCCCGTGGCACTGAACCGGCGCAACTCCTCGCTGCTCGCGTGCAGGATTCCGACCGGCGAATACGAAGGGAGACCGAGCATGGTCGGGCGCCGCACAGTGAGTTCGCCGTCGCGGCGAAAGCGACCGAGAGTCACCACAGCCGAGCCCTCGGCGTGCACGAGCGGGATGCGTCGATCGAGCAGACCACCCCAGACTCGACCGCCGAGTTCGGTGTCGTAGGCCAGGCCAAGACCCCCAACACGGCGCGGCTGGCGCACGAGCACAGGACGGAAAGTCACCGAGTCGCCTGAACCGCTGGGCGAGAGCCAGATCTCGCGGAAGACATCCCGATCGGCGAGATCCTGCATCCGCTTGCGCAGATTGACGAGATCCACAGGACGGCCGGGTGCCAGATCGAGCGCGCGCTCCACGAGCCGGGTGCCTTCATCGTCGGCGGTCGCTACGGCGACTGCGGTCATGCGATGCGGCAACGCAACCGCACGCGTCGGCACGGTGACGGGCGCAAGCGGGCGACAGCTCCAATTGGCGATACCGCTGCGGGCTGCGCGCTCACCTAGTCCGATGAGTGAGTCGATGGTCGCCGGCGCGAAGTCGAGTGACCCGAAACCCTCGACCGGCGTGCGCAGCATGAGATCGCCTTGCACGAGCGAGTCGGCAGGCTGACGGAAGAGCCAGTTGAGCAGTCGATCGGCAACGACGAGCGGTGAGGCGAGGTTGAGGGAGTCGATGGGGTGCTCGGTCACATCACTGACCACGACACGGTGTGCGCCACTCGCCCGCGCGGCCGCGACAGGAATGTTGGCCGAGAGTCCGCCATCGACGAGCATCCGCTGACCCACGCGCACGGGGGCGAAGACGAGCGGGATCGCGATGGAGGCGCGCACCGCCTGCGCGAGATCGCCACCCTTGAGCACGACGGCACTGCGATCCCGCAGATCGGTCGCCACGATGCGCAGCGGGATCGGCAGTCTATCGAAGTCGTCGCGGGCGAGCAGGTTGCCCCGCAGCATCGTGACGTTGAGCAGGTCGTTGACATCACCCTGTCGCAGCGCCGCACTCCGCAGGGCGAAGCCACCCTCACCGCTTTCCCAGACCACGAGGGGAAGCAGCGGGCCCCAGGCCCGCGGTCCGAGCGCGGCGGTCGTCTTGAACAGGTTGGTGAAGGTGCTGGCGCGCGCGAGTGAATCGATGGTGCTGCCGCTGAGGCCCGACGAGTAGAGGGCACCGATCACGGCGCCCATCGAGGTGCCAATCACCAGGTCTGGGCGGATGCCGGCGGCATCGAGCGCCTTGAGCACGCCGATGTGCGCGAAGCCCTTGGCTCCGCCACCGCTCAGCACCAGGGCCGTCGGAGCCGATATACAGGCGCTGCCCGTCGCAGACTGCTGGGCAGCCAACGGTGCAGTCAGGAGAGCAACGAGGAAGGGAGCAGCGCGCCGCAGCATTGCGCGAAACGTAGTCGCGCGCCAGCGGCGCTCAGCAGGGGTGTGGCGTTGCCCCTTGCGCACTACGGCCCTGACTTCCTACTCTCTGCTCTGCGCCAGCGCGAACCCCCAATCGTGCGAACCCACCCGGCACCGCCCGGAGGAGCGATACATGCCGTACATCATTACCGAGGCCTGCATCAGCGTGAAGGACCGGGCCTGTGTCGACGTCTGCCCCGTGGACTGCATCTACGAAGGCGAAGACCAGCTCTACATCCATCCGGACGAGTGCATCGATTGCGGTGCCTGCGAGCCGGAGTGCCCGGTGAGCGCGATCTACCCGGAAGAGGATGTGCCGGCGAACCTTCAGGCCTTCATCGCCAAGAACAAGGAGATCTTCGATTCCGACACCCCGCCGGGGCGGCCGAAGAAGTAGCCTGAAAAGTGAGCGCCCCCGGTTCCGCGTTTCCGCGGTCCCGGGAGCGACTCAGAGGTAGGCAGTCTTCTTGATGGCGGTGGTAGAGGGAGAGGTTCCACCGGGCCCGCCATCTCTCAAGACGAACCAGCCAGGTCCGAGTTTCACACCGGAAAGCCTGGCAGCCGCCTTTACCCCACCCTGACGTTTCACATCGGCAACATCAATTCATCGGGCCCGAAGGCTGCCGCCACTTCCTCCGGAATGGGCACGGCCCGCTGCGTCCTGTCGACGCAGACGAAGAGCGATTCCAGAGTGGCAACCACCACTGAGTCGCGAGTCCGGGTCGCAGTCTGCCGCAGGGTAAACGAAGTGCGCCCCCGCTGGGTCATCTCCAGTCCGAACCGCAACACATCGCCAGGCCAGGTGCCGGTGTGGTACTCCACGGCTGCCTTCCGCACCGCAGGCCAGACACCAGCCTTGGTAAAGAGGTCCATTCCGGCTCCGCGCCGGAGCAGCTCCCAGCGGGCCCGCTCGAACAGGGCGAAGTAGGAGGCCTGGTTGAGGTGCCCGAAGGTGTCGCATTGATCGGGGTAGACGGTCAGCTCGATTGGATGTGGCATGCGGAAAGCTAAGGGATGACAGATGATGGATGGTGGATGATGGATAACAGCCTCGATTGGGGGTGCCCTTCCGCCGGGCCAGTATCCACCATCCATCGTCCACCATCCATCATCCATCATCCGCGTCGAGGTGCTGCCCCCGCTAGGTTTCCGTCATCTACCACGCGGAGGCTTTAGTGGCGCCGACAACCGATTACATCCGACACGCCGCCAAGCTGTCGCGACAGATCTATCTCGACGCCGGCATAGGTGGGGCCGCGAAGGCGCCTGATCCGGAGTTCTACAAGACGCTCGCCAAGGCACTTGAGGACATTGCTCTCGGTCTTGAGCAAGTCGCCAAGCGGCGGGACTGAGTGAGCGTCCGACTCGTCGACCAGCCGGAGAGCTTTCAGGCCCTGATGGCCGAGGTGGCAGGGGCAGAACTCATCGCGCTCGACACCGAGGCCGCGTCGTTCCACCGCTACCACGACCGGATCTATCTGGTTCAGCTTTCGACCCGCGCCACCACGGCCGTGATCGACCCTCTCGGCGTCGGGGATCTCTCACCCATTGGTGCGATCCTCAGCGATCCGTCGATCGAGAAGATCTTTCACGACGCCGACTACGACCTCCGCCTCTTCGACAAGCAGTACGGCTTCCACGCCAGCAACCTCTTCGACTCGCGGATCGCGGCCCAGTTTCTGGGGGAGCCCGGCATCGGCCTGGGGGCCTTGCTCGAGAAATACTTCTCGGTGCAGGCCGACAAGCGCTTCCAGCGCGCCGATTGGTCGGCGCGCCCGTTGACCCCGGCGATGCTTGATTACGCCGCTGGGGATACGGTAAACCTCTGTGAGTTGCGTGACATACTACTCAGCCAACTCAAAGAGAAGGGACGCTGGAGCTGGGTTCAGGAAGAGTTTGTCCTGCTCGAACGGACGCGCTGGACCGGTGCGCCGCATGATGATCCGACCTCGAGCTATTTGCGTCTCAAGGGCGCCAAGGCACTGGACCGCCGATCATTGGCGCTGTTGCGTGAGGTCTATGTCTGGCGGGAGACCACCTCAGCCAAGCAGGATCGAGCCGCCTTCCGGGTCCTCGGCAACGAGGTGCTCTTCCAGTTGGCCGAACATCCGGTCCGGACACTTGAGGCGCTGGGCCGGGTGAAGGGGATCGGTCGAGACACGCTGGACCGCCGCGGTCCGGAAATTCTGGCCGCGATAGAGCGGGGCCTCGCGATCCCCGACGCCGACCTGCCGAGGCTGGAACGCGGCCCCCGGCGAGTTCCCGACCCGGCGTTCGAGGCTCGGCTGGAGGCCCTCAAGCGTGCCCGGAACAGCTTGGCTGATCGTTACCAGCTGCAGCCAGGGGTGCTCTGCCCCAACGGGACCCTTGAGGGGATCGCCGGCACTCAGCCGCAGAACCTGGAAGAGCTCCGTGGTGTTGCAGAAGTGCGGGCCTGGCAGGCCCACGAGTTTGGCGAGACCCTGCTGGCGGCGATGCGGTCGGCTGCTTCGTCCGCCGGAAACACAACGGCAGGCTCGCCCTGATGCACGAACGGAATTACGAGGTGGCAGCGTGGTGACTGGAGAACTGGCGCGGAAGGCCCTGCGCGCCGTGAAGGATCCTGAGCTCGGGCTCAACATCATCGACATCGGTCTGGTGTACGACGTGACCGTGAGCGACGCAGGCGCGGCACACGTCACGATGACGCTCACTTCGCCAGGCTGTCCTGCCGGCGCAGAGATCATGGACGATGTGCGCAAGACGATCACTGATCTCGAAGGGATCACTGCGGTCGAAGTGGAGTTGGTGTGGGAGCCGTACTGGACGCCGGAGAGGATGGATCCGAGAGTGAGGGCTTTCCTCGGGCATTGAGACTCGTAGCGCGGTGCATGCGAGTGCGCCGCTAGCGCCGCACCTACTTGCACCCCCCCAAGGCGCGCCTCGCGGCGTCGGAGACGCGGGCGCGGATCAGGCGAATCTGCTCGAACGACGCCGCCGGATTGCGCGGCGCGTAGCTCCGATTGGTGAGCAGGATCACGAAGAGATCGGCCGCCGGATCAATCCAGAGCGCCGTGCCGGTCCAGCCGGTATGCCCGACCGTCCCACTGGTCGCGCAACGACCATAGAGTGACGGACCGCCATCATTCGCTTCGCGCGGCGTATCCCAGCCCAGCGCTCGAGACCCGCCGTTGGGAGAGCGGGTGAGAAATTCCTCGCGGACAATCGGATGCAACCACGCGAGTCGCGTCTGAGTGGAATCGGTGAGCCATCCCTGAGCGAAGCGCGCGAGGTCGAGGCCGGTCGAGAAGATTCCCGCATGACCCGCAATGCCATCGAAGGCCCTCGCGTTTTCGTCGTTGACGATCCCACGCTTGCTCTGCTCCTCGCTCTTTCGTGTCGGCACCGCACGGGTGCGGTCGGCCGCCTCCGGCTGATACATCGTCATCCCCATCCCCAGGGGCGCGAACACCGCATCGCGCGCGAAGGCGTCAAGTGATGTCCCCGACACCTTCGACACCACCAGTCCGACGAGCAACGCATTGAGATCGCTGTACTCGGCGTGCAGCCCTGGCGCGCGCACCAGCGGGATGGAGTAGAGCGCCGCGCGTGCTTCGTCGGGTGTGCGCGACATTCGCCAGATCGGCGCCCACGCGGGGAGTCCACTGGTGTGATTCAGAAGCATTCGCACCGTGACACTGTCCTTGGCACCACCCGAGAACTCGGGGAGATAGCGGCTCACCGGCGCATCCAGTTGCAGGCGGCCCTGATCGACGAGCACAGCGGCAGCGCTCGCGGTGCCAACAACCTTGCTCAGTGACGCCAGGTCCCAGAGGGTAGTGGCGGGATCGGGCTTCCTGTCGATCGTTCGCCAGGTGATGCGGCCGTAGCCCTTGGCGTAGAGGATGCTGTCACCGCGACCGACGACGACGACCGCACCGGGGTACGTCCCCTGCCGAATGCCGTCGAGAATGGCGAGATCGATCTCAGCGAATTTCCGCCCACGCGTCGCGCGCTGGGCGGAGAGTGGTGCAACACCAATGCAGAGTGCGAGCGCCAGCAGGAAGGTCGAACGTGCGCTCACTGGACGTGAAGCGATCCCGGCGGCACGGCGTAGAGCAGCAGCAGCGTGGCCTGGTCGCGGCGCGACGGACCGTTGACCGGCGACGTCGAAAACATCAGGTCATCGTCACTGCCGGAATGCGGCAGGCCGAGTGCGTGGCCGAACTCGTGCGCTGCAACGCGACGACGCAGCGCCGACGGGAGCACCGCTGTCCCCGGACGCTGACCAATCGAGAGGGTGATCGTCGCGTGTTCGATCGCGCCACCAGGATTCCAGCTGACCTTGGTGCTGCCGAGTTCGGTGCTGTCCTGAAGTGAAGGAAGCCACTCGACGCGAATGTCGGCCGATGTCGAGTCGCGAGTCTCGTTGAGCACGAGCCCCGCTTCGTTCCCTGTCCAGGTGCGCATGCCGGCGCGAGCATCGTCGAGCGCGCCATCCGAGAAACCTGCGACCGTGGTATCGACAGCGAAGTACACCGTGAAACTGCGTTCGGTGCGATCAGCCCAGCGTGTGAGCACCGAATCGGTTTCGGCGAGCAGCGAGTCGAGGTAGACACGATTCCCTTCGCGCTCGAGCCGGCGACGGATTGTCAGGCGGGCCATCATGTCGATCGTCGGTGCACCTGCGGGCTCCGCGTCGACGCCGGGGAGGAGGCCGGCCGGCTGGTGGCTCGCGGCGGTGGTGCTGGTGCTGGAATCGGTGGTGCTCTGCACCGACGACATCACCGCCACACCGGCTTGGCGCGAACGGAGCTTGCTCACCCCGATCAGGGCGACGAGAACCACGAGGATGCCGATCAGGATGCGCTGGGCCATGACAAGGAATATCGGCTGAACCACCTCCGATTGGCGAGGGTGCGCTAGCGTCGGCGGGAGGGGGGTCCTACCATTGTGCCGTGTTTGAATCCCTGGGAAGGGCCATCGTCCGATGGCGATGGGTAGTTCTCGCCGTCTGGGCGACGATAGGTATCCTTGCGGCCTATCGGGCCGGGGACACGGTCGGACGGCTGGAATTGCGCGGTGGTGCGAACCAGACCACCGAGGCCCGGATCGCGGATTCGCTCCTCTCCACCCGCTTTTCCAGGCCGGTCTCCGAGTTTTTCGCGGTCACCGTCCAGGGCCCCACCCGGATGACCGAAGGGATGCCCGGCCAGCTGCTCGACTCCCTCATCGACGCGGCCCGGACCGAGCCCGGGGTCGCCGGGGTCCTGTCCGTCCGGACCACCAAGGACGACTCAACCTTCGTGGCCCGGGACGGCAAGACCACCTTCTTCCTGGTCTCCCTGGGTGTCCGGGGCGATGCCGTGGCCAGGGAAGTTCAGCCGCTCCGCGACAAGTTCGACGCGGTGCTGAACCGCTTCCCCAACCGCGACGCCTATTCGGTCCTGGTGACCGGACGGGCGCCGCTCGACATCGATATCCGCACGGTGAGCGCCGAGGATGCCAAGCGCAACGAGCGGAAGCTGATTCCGATCACGCTGGTCGTCCTCGTGCTCGCGTTCGGGGCCCTGGTAGCAGCCTTCCTCCCCATCGTGGTCGGGGTGATGGCCATCGCCATCGCCCTGACGATCGTCGGTGTGATCGCCCAGTTCGTCCCGATGTCGGTCTTCGTCCTCAACATGATTTCGATGATCGGCCTCGGTGTCGGGATCGACTATTCCCTGCTGGTGGTCACCCGATTCCGCGAGGAACTCAACGCGGGATTGCGGCAGCGCGACGCCGCGGTCCGCACCGTGGCGACGGCGGGTCATGCGGTGGTCACCTCCGGACTCACGGTGGTGGTGGGCTTCGCGGCACTGCTGCTCACGCCTCTGACCGAGACGAAGAGCGTGGGTGTTGCCGGGCTGGTGGTGGTTGCGGTGGCCGTCCTGCTCTCGACCACGCTCCTCCCGGCGTTGCTCGCCATCCTGGGCCGGTCGATCGACCGGCCGCGCTGGCTCGCCCGACGTCTCGCCTGGTATCACCGCCCCGGGATCTGGGAGAAGTGGGCGCGCTCGCTGTCACGGCACCCGTACCGCGCGCTCGCGATCGGCGCCAGCGTCATCGGCGTGCTCACCTTCCCGGTCCTTTTCCTCAAGGTCGGACTGCCGAGCCGCAACTGGTGGCCGGTCGAAACCGAGGCCGGGGCGGGAGTCGCGACGCTCGAGCGGATGGGAATGTCGGGATACATCCAGCCGGTGCGGCTGCTGGTGGAATTCCCCCAGGGCACCGACGCCACGAGCGCCACGGGGCTCCGTGCCCTGCGCAAGCTTTCCGACACGTTGCGGTCAGATCCACGCGTTCGTGACGTGAAGTCGCTGGTCGATCTCAAGCGCGGCACCAGCGTGCTCGAGTATTCCCTGCTCTACAGCGAGCCTGACACCGTGCGGGTGCGCTATCCCGACTTCCTGGATGCCTATCTCGCGCGCGACAACCGCACCACGCTCATCGACGTGATCCTCTCCGACACCACCTCGCTGACCACGGCGATGGACGTGGTGCGTGATGTCCGGCAGATGGCGCGTTCCGGGTCGATCAAGCAACTGAAGGGCGCCGAGATCCGAGTGGGCGGCTATGTCGCTGGCGCCTACGATTTCCAGGAACTGCTGCTCGCGCGCTTCCCGCTGATCGTGCTGCTGATCCTTGGCGTGACCGCGCTGATGCTGGCGGTGGTCTTCAAATCGGTGCTGGTACCGATCAAGGCTGTGGTGATGAATTCGCTCTCGGTGGCGGCAACGTTCGGGTTGATCACCCTGGTGTTCCAGCACGGCATCGGCGGGCAGCTCTTCGGTCTCGATGGGCCGACGTCGGCGATCTACGTCCTGGTGCCGGTGGTCGTCTTCGCCGTGGTCTTCGGCCTGTCAATGGACTACGAGGTCTTCCTGCTGTCGCGCATCAAGGAGGCCTTCGACCGCACCGGTCAGAACACGCTGGCCACCCGCGAGGGACTCTCGGCGACCGCGTCGGTGATTACCTCCGCCGCGATCATCATGATCGCGGTGTTCGGCGCGTTCGCGTTCGCGCGGATCCTGCTGATGCAGTTCGTAGGCTTCGGGCTTGCGGTGGCAGTCTTCCTCGATGCCACGGTGATCCGGATGGTGCTGGTGCCGAGCCTGATGCAGATCGCCGGCGACTGGAACTGGTGGCCGGGGTACAAGAAGCCACCCAAGGAGTGATCCTTGTGGGTGCGGCGCTAGCGCCGCACCTACATTGATCTAGCTCTTTGCGTCGACCCAGTTCTCCCCGATCCCGATCCCGACCAGCAACGGCACGCTCAACTGGGCGGCGCCTTCCATGTGCTCCTTGACGAGGCGTGCGGTCGCATCGGCCTCCTCGCTCGGCGCCTCCACCACCAGTTCGTCGTGCACCTGCAGCAGGAGCTGGCTCTTGAGCCCGGCGGCGGGAAGCGCGTGATGAATGTTCACCATCGCCATCTTGATCAGGTCGGCGGCCGAGCCTTGCAGCGGCGTGTTCTGCGAGAGCCGCTCGCCGAACGAGCGCACATTGAAATTGCGGTCGTTGATCTCCGGGATGTAGCGCCGGCGTCCGAACAGGGTCTCGACATAGCCCTGCTCGCGAGCGATCTCGACTTGCTTGTCGAGATAGGCGCGCACGCCGGAGAAGCGGGTGAAATACTCGGCGATGAATCGCTTGGCTTCGTCCTGCGGGATCCCGAGCTGCTTCGAGAGCGCGAAGGGTCCCTGCCCGTAGATGGTTCCGAAGTTGATCGTCTTGGCCCGCGATCGCATCTCGCCCGTGACCTCGGCGAGGGGGACGTTGAAGATGATCGCCGCCGTCTGCCGATGGATGTCGGCGCCGGCGCGGAATGCCTCGATGAACGCCGGATCACCGGAGAGATGGGCCATCAGCCGCAACTCGATCTGCGAATAGTCGGCCACCACGAAGCGACATCCCCGGGCGGGAATGAAGGCCCGCCGAATCGCTTCGCCGCGCGGCGTGCGGATCGGGATGTTCTGCAGGTTGGGGTCGGTTGACGCAAGCCGACCGGTGGACGCGCCCACCTGATTGTACGACGTGTGGATCCGGCCGGTTTCCCGGTTGACCTTGGTCGGCAGTACATCGACATACGTGCTCTTGAGCTTCTGCAGTTCGCGATAGCCGAGAATCAGCTTCGGCAATTCGTGTCCCATCTCGGCGAGCTGCTCAAGAACCTCGGCATCAGTCGAGGCGCCGGTCTTGGTCTTCTTGAGTACCGGCAGCCCCTGCTCTTCGTACATCACCTGCGCGAGCTGGCGCGGCGAATTGATGTTGATCGACTTGTTGCCGGCGGCACGCTGGATCTCCTGCTCGAGCACTTCGAGATCGTGGCCGAGCGCCGAGCCGAGTTCAGCGAATCGTGGCACGTCGATGGCGATGCCGGCCCATTCCATATCGACCAGCACCGGGACGAGCGGCATCTCGATGGTATCAAGCAGCGGCCGGAGCGAGGTGCGTTCGAGCTCCGGCTCGAAGAGCGCGTGCAGTGCCAGCACGGTGGCGCTGTCGGCGCCGCAGTAGGCGGCGGCACGGGAGATCGGGACTTCCGCGAAGGGAATTTGTGCCTTGCCCTTGCCCGTGAGATCGGTGTACTGGGTCATTGATACGCCGAGAAACTCGAGCGCAAGCGCATCGATGCCGTGGGATCGGCGCGATGGATCGAGCACGAACGAGGCGAGCATGGAGTCGTAGGCGATCCCGCCAACTTCAATGCCTGCGCGCCGCATCACCTGGGTGTCGTACTTGATGTTGTGACCGGCCTTGGGCACGCTCGCATCGCGCAACAGCTCGGCAATTGGTGCGCACGCCGGTGACGTGATCGCGGGAAGGTTCTGCCACTCGGTCGGGTCGCTTGCCTTGCCATCGGCATCGGTGGCAGCGTCGTTGCCGCCGAAGAGATCCTTGGCGGGTGCACGATGCCCGAACGGCAGATACCACACTTCCGTCGGGGAGATGGCGAAGGAACAGCCGATCAATTCAGCGTCGTGGGGTTCGAGCGACGACGTCTCGGTGTCGAATGCCAGCAACGGTGCCTGACGCAGCCGTGCAGCAAGGGCCGGGAGATCGGCAGGGTCGCGGACGATCGTGACGTCGAGCGCGGGACCCGCGGGGCGCGACTCCACGACTGGCACTTCGCTGCCAGCGGCAATCGCCGCTTCGACCACGTCGCCATCGAGTTTCTCGACCCGCGCCATCAGCGACGTGAACTCGAGTTCGTTGAAGACGCGCGCGAGCGCGCTCTTGTCGGGTCGTTGCGCGAGTACACTCTCGAAGTCGAGCTCGACCGGCACGTCAGTCTGGATCGTGACCAGCCGCTTGGAGAGGCGAGCCACATCATTGGAAACCAGCAGCGCTTCACGGGCGCGCTTGCCGGGGATCTCGGCGGCCTTCTCGAGCAAGGTTTCGATGTTGCCGTACTCGGTGAGCAGCTGTACCGCGCCCTTTTCGCCGATTCCCTTCACGCCGGGAACGTTGTCCGACGAATCGCCGACGAGCGCGAGATAGTCGGTCACCTGGTGCGGCGGGACACCAAGCCGCTCCGAGGCGTTGGCTTCGTTGACCCACACCTCCTCGACGCCGGCCGGGCCGCCGCGGCCAGGATTGAGTAGCGCCACGTTCGGGCCGATCAGCTGATAGAAGTCCTTGTCCCCTGAAACCATCACGGCCTGCAGCCCGTGCTGTGCCGCACGGCGAGCCAGGGTTCCGATCACATCGTCTGCTTCGTAGCCGTCGACCGCGATCAGCGGGATGCGGAAGGCCGCGAGCAGTTCACGCACGCGCTCGACGGCGGTGTCGAAGTCGGCCTGCAACTCGTCATCAAGTTTTTCGCGGGTCGACTTGTACTCCGCGTACTCGAGGGTGCGGAATGAATCACCGGCGTCGTTCACCCAGACGAGATAGTCGGGGCGATACTTCTCGCGGAGCCGCAGCAGGAAGTTGGTGACACCCCACGCCGCCGAGGTGTTTTCGCCTCGGGCCGTGCGCAGTGGGCGAGAGATCAATGCGAAGAACGCCCGGTAGATGAAGGCGTAACCATCGATCAGGAAGATCTGGGGGGGATTGTGATTCGGCATTGCTCAAGAATAACGCGCGCCGTGATGGCCGGGGTGCTGGTGGGGTTGGCGGCGGGGCCGCTTCCGGCGCAGCGGATCGAGAATCGCTTTCCCCGGCCCCTGACCACGCCGATTCACCGGTATCGGCCGACGACTCGCGCGGATTCGGTTGATCGCACGGGCAGCAAGATCATCGGGGCATTGGTGGGTGGTGGGATCGGACTCGTGGGCGGTGCCTACGTCGGCTCCGCGATCGATCGCGCCACTGACACAGGCGGCTGTGAGGACTGTGGCCTGGTGGGGGCGATCATCGGCGCGGCGATTGGCGAGGGGCTATTGCTGGGGACCGGGGTCCATCTCGCCGACCCGGTGCCGAGAAAAACGGTGCGCCGACTGCTCTTCTCCCCGCTGATCGCGGGGGGTGCTTTGCTGGCAGCGATTGCGACCAATCAGGCCGCGGTCATGTTGATTGCCCTGCCGATCCAGATCGCCGTGGTGTGGTGAGCGCGCTCCTGCGGCTCAGGGACCGGTGGACGGTGCCTGAGCCTGCAGGCGGACGCGAACCCGCTCGAAATCGGAGCGCGAGGCGGGGGTCAGCCGGAAGCGACCAAACCCAGTGACATCCTGAAAGACCAGGGCGAGTCGCAGGTCGTTGTAGGTCCACCTGACGTAGCGCCCCTGCTGCTGCAGCCCCTGATCGAGCACTTCATCGGGTTCGCCGAGGGAGACAAAGACTTCGCCGCGGTCGGTGCGCCACCCGGGGACGCCTTCGCCGGGGAAGCGCTGGTTCGCGAGCGAAACCAGGCCGAAGTAGCGATCGAGCGCTTCGTTTTCGGGCGTCTGCAGGTTCGGATCGGTGGCGCGATAGAACTCGCGCCAGAGCGAGGCGCGATCACCGGCCTTGGCGCGACGCATCGCATCGAGTCGGCGATCCTGTCCGAAATAGCGCAGCAGCGAGATGAGGTCGTCGAAGTTGGTGACCACCCAGTTCTGCGAGAACGACACGACGGCCGAGTTGCGCTGGACGGCGGCCCCACTGCCGACGACGATTTCGAGCTGACCGAGTGGAGCCGAGTCGGGGGTGATGCGGACCGCCTGACTCTCGATTTCCCGCACCCCGTCGAAGACCACGTTGGTCCTGTAGATCACGGTATCACGCTCGTCGCGCACTTCGAGGGGGACCGTGGTGCGGCTCTTGAAACCGATGCCCTCAAGGTAGACCAGCAGCGTGTCACCACCGAAGGCGACGGAGCCGCGCGAGTTGAGGACAATGGTGAGCGAGTCGTTGCGGCTGCCGCGGCCGCGGACCTGATAGGCGAGAATCGGCGCGGTGATCGAGCCGGGCGCGAAGCGAGGGGCAACGACCTTCTGGGTCGCGGTGCCGATCTGGGTGTTGCCGATGTCGCGGACCCGCACCGTGAGTTGATAATCACCGGGGGCGACGAGCGTCTCCTGCTGCAGGAGGATGCTTTCGTCGGTCCGGAGCGTCTCCTGGAAGGAGGCCACCCGGATCGCCTCATCCCGCGCGAGCAGGATGGTTGGTACGCCGGGGCGCGTGAGTTGGTACTCGACTCGGTACTTTGCGGTGTAGCCGGCGCCGTCGCGCTGGAAGGCAAACTCGCGGTTCGAGAGCGAGAGGCCGATGACAGCGAGCGTCGAGTCACCGCGACCCGGGACGAAGGCGATCGAGCCGACGTAGAAGAGCTGGTCGGTGGAGACGAAGCGGCCCATCCTGGTATAGAGGGCGGCGGGATTGAACAGCTGGGTGAGCTGCTGCTCAGGAGAAGACGCCGGATTTTCGCCCACCCGCTGCCAGGTGGTACAGGCGGCAAGGAGGGGGAGAAACGCCGCTACGACGCGGGCCGCACGAGGGCGGCAGAGAGATATGAGGCGCATATACCAGTATAAGACGAGCGAACCGGACTCGCTTGCGCTTGCAGGCGTGCTAGGACGTTCGGTACCTTAGTGGAATCCCCATGGCACAAGATCCCCTCGTCGGTCAGACGATTGCCGGCTACACCGTCCAGAAGGCGGTCGGTGAAGGCGGTACCGCCCAGGTTTATCTCGCTGAGCATCCGGAGCGCGGCAGGGTCGCGCTGAAGGTGCTTCGCCCCCGGCTTGCCACCGACCCGATCGCGGTCAAGCGCTTCCTGCGCGAGGCCGAATTCGGCGCCCGTGTGGTACACCCCAACGTGGTGCGCACCTTCGACTTCGGCGAATCCGGCGGGGTCCAGTACCTGGCCCTCGAATGGGCCGAGGGTGAGCCGCTGGAGACCTTCCTGGGACGGTCGGGGAAGCTCTCGACGGCGGTCGCCGCGAACATGATCCAGCAGCTGGGCGCGGCCCTCACCGAGGCGCATCGCGCCGGGATCATTCACCGCGACCTGAAGCCGGCGAACATCATGTACGACCCGGCAACCCAGACGGCCCGGCTGCTCGATTTCGGGATCGCGCGGGACGCCGAGTTGCCGCAGGAAGAGCGGCTCACGCGCGCCGGATTCTTCGTCGGAACCCTGCAATACGTGGCTCCCGAGGCGCTTTCGGGCGAGCTCGTGGGTGAGCAGGCCGACGTCTATTCGCTGGCCGTCATCGCTTACCAGCTTCTGACGGAAGTGACGCCGTTTCCGGGCAAGAACCCGCGCGAACTCTTCCAGCAGTTGCTGACCCAGGATCCGATCCAGCTCAACATGGCGGAGAAAGGCTTGAAGTTCTCGCCGCGACTTGAAGAGGTCGTGATGAAGGGATTGTCGCGCGATCTCAGCAAGCGCTGGAAGACGATCCGCGATTTCACGGCGGCGTTCTGTGACGCGGCCACGGCAGAGCCGGAGAAGAAGGGCTTCTTCGGTTCGCTCTTCAGCCGCAACTGACGTGGTGAGCGCCGACCACACGGCGCTCGTCGCACTGCTGGGCGAGCGTTCGGTACGCTTCGGCGATTTCACACTCGCCAGTGGTGCCAAGTCCTCCTACTACATCGACTGCCGACTCACCACGATGTCCGCGCGTGGCCAGATTCTCATCGGCCGGCTCGGGCTCGCTGCGGTGCGTGCCGCGGGGTGGCAGCCGCGCAGCGTTGGCGGCCTGACGATGGGGGCCGATCCCGTGAGCTACGCGATTGCGGCCGCGAGCGCGCATGATCCGACACCACTCGATGCCTTCTCGGTGCGCAAGGAAGCCAAGCAGCACGGCACGGCCAAGCTGATCGAGGGGAACTTCGCCGCCGGCGACTCCGTGGTGGTGATCGAAGATGTGATCACCTCCGGCGGCTCGGCGCTCACTGCTGTCGCTGCGGTCCGTGCCGCGGGCGGCAACGTGCTCGGCGTACTCGCGGTTGTTGATCGCGAGGCCGGTGGACGGGAGAAGATCGAAGCAGCAGGAATCGTCGTCGTCGCGTTGATCTCGGCTGCGGAGCTGGGTCTGGGCTGAAGGGGGCGGCACACCCCGGCGCGCACTACGTCCGTTTCAGGAGCTTGCGCACCTCCGCGCGGTACCGTCGGCTCGAGCAGAGACGGCCCCCGCCGCACATCGTCAGGTCGAACTGGCCATTGTGACGCGGGCGCACGCTCTCGACGTGCGCGACATTCACCAGCACCGATCGGCTGATTCGCGCGAACGCACCAGCTCCCAGCTGCGGGATAATGGCATTCAGGGAGCTGCGTACCTGCAGGATATTCTGGCCGACGGCGGCGCGGAGGTAGTTGCCCTCCACTTCAAACCACCGGACATCCGACGGACTGATGAACAGCAGTCGATCACCGTCCCTGAGGGGAAGGCGCTCGGCCGATCCGCCCCCGCTGCTGCCAGGTCGCACGGTGCCCGCGGCACGGCCTGAGGCTGGGGCCCTCTGAAGAAACTGCACCGCGCGACGAGCAGTCTGTGCGAGGCGTTGTCGACCGACGGGCTTGAGCAGGTAATCGATGGCGTCGACACCGAACGCGTCCAGCGCAAACTGCCGATGCGCAGTGACAAACACCACGGCGGGCCGGATGGACGGCTCAAGTCCCGCCAGCGTCCGAAAGCCGTCCTGCCCGGGCATATCGATGTCGAGAAAGACGATGTCGGGTCGGGCGGTCCTGATGGCAATCACCGCCGCCGGCCCGCTCGACGCCTCCCCTACGCACACGAACTCGGGATGTTCGCGAAGCATCGCGCGCAGTCCCACCCGGGCCAATCGTTCGTCATCCACGATCAGGGCACGATACGGTCGGCTGGTACCACTGGTTGCCGTCACAGCCGAACGCCTTCATTCGCGTAGTGCAACGGTAGCGTGAGGCGTACGCAGAGGCCGCGACCGCCCGAAGAAAATGTGAGCGGAAGCGGGACGGAGTTGGCCACGTCCGCCCGGGCCTGAACATTCCTGAGCCCACCCCGAGCATGGCCTGCAAAGCTCCAGCCCACGGGCAACCCCGGACCGTCGTCTTCCACCTCGAGATGGAGCAGCGCGCCTTCGGCGATTGCCCGAACGGTGAGCGTCTGTGGCGATGCCCGGCGGGCCACGACGTGGTGGATGACATTCTCCACCAGTGGCTGCAGAATGAGGCTTGGCACGAGCGCGTATTCGAGTGATTCCGGGAGGTGGTATCGCACGGCGAGTCGCTCCTCGAATCGAATCCGCTCGATGCCGAGGTAACGATCGAGAAACGCCAACTCGCGGGTAATCGGTACTTCGGCTTCGGTGCCGGCATCCATGGTCTCGCGCAGCATGTCTCCCAATGCGGCCAGCATGTCGTGGGCGCGCTCGGGAGTGCTCACGAGCAAGGCACCCACGGCATTCAGGGCGTTACACAGGAAATGTGGCTGCAGCTGCATTCGCAAGGCGTTCATCTGCGCCGACGCGAGCTGCACCTTGAGTTGCGCGGCGCGAGCCTCCTGTTCGCGGTAGGTGCGATGATAGTGGATGGCGTGATAGACTCCGATAATGACGACATACTTCCACCATGCGATGAGCGCGAGGACGGGATAGCGCGCCACCATTCCCGCGAGGAACCGATCAGCGGCAGTCGTCGATGCCCATCTTGCAGTGGCGGCCTGCAGGAGGTCCGCCGCCACGGGCTGCAGGAGTGCGAAGCACACCCCGCCAACCAGGTGCCCCACCAGACTTCGTGCGGTCTCCCCCTGTCCAATCGGAAACCGCCGCGCCATCGAGCCGAAGAACGGACTCGCGACAGCGAAAGTCAGCCAGTATTCGAACTCGAAACCGGCCACGATCAGCCAATCAGGCTGCTCGTGACGTGTGACGACACCGAGGTAATTCTGCGTGGTGAACACCAGTGCCACGACCAGCCACACCAGCGCCACGAGCAACGGCCGGCCGCGTGAACCCTTTCGCTTCGGGACGATGACGGGGTCGATGGCGGCGATGGACATACTGGATGAAGTCCCGGTCGCGCCGGGATAGTCAAGAGCGCAACCCTCTCCAGACCGTTCGTCCCCAACCCCGGACCGGACGCCACCATTTCCTTGCATCGGGCGCATCGTCCCGGGCATCGTCGGGAATTCGTGGCACGCCTCTCCACGCTTCCGGAGGAACCAGTGAGCAGAACCGCAATTGTCCTTGGCGTCCTGTTATTGGTACGTGAGAATCCGCACCTCTTGGCGCAGCGACCGACATCGCTGACGGCATCGTCCTCTACCCACGCTCGGGCCATCCTGGATCGCGGGATCACGGCAATGGGGGGGATGAACGTCATTCAGTCGGTCGACGATATCCATTTCAGCTTCAGTGCCACGATTCCGGAGATCGGGCAGAGCGCCTCCCCGGACGCTTCCGCCTACCTGCGTCCCCTGGAAAGCGAGGGAATCTTTGATCTCGCCAACAATCGATTCTACCAGGTGCGGGAGACACACTATCTGGGAAGCGGCAAGCGCGGCAGCGCGGTCGTGACGACCCCGACTGCCGGCTTTACCGTCGATCTGCGCGCGAACGCCCTCTACCCCTTTGGCGCCACTGCACTGGCTACCAGCAAGCGGACGAACCAGCGCACCTTTCCGTTCCTGCAGTTGCAGGCCGCGGCGAGCCGCGGCAGTACACTCCGATGGCTGGGTCGGAGGGCCCAGGGCCATGACCGGGAGGATGCCATCACGTTCTCCGAATCGGACGGCAGTCAAACCACGCTGTATTTCGATACCGCGACAGGAATGCTGACTGCCTTCGAGGGGCTGAGCGATACTTTTCTTGACGGATCGACGACGACCGAGACTCGCTTCTCGGACTATCGACGCGTGAACGGCCTGCAGGTTCCATTTCATGCGGTCACCCGTGCTAACGGCGTTGTCCGCGCCGACGTCCGCTATCACGATATCCGATTCAATGAGCATCCGGATGCACGCCACTTCGAACGACCGGCAGACGCCACGCTGGGCCCCGAGGTCGGGGGGGCGCGGCGACCAATCACCATCACACCGATCGCCAAGGATGTGTACTATGTCGATGCTGTCGAAACGGGCAGCATCTTTTTCTACAGTTCGATGTTCGTCGCGTTCAAGGACTACGTGCTGGTCATCGAGGCCCCGCTCAACGACGGCGTGTCGCAGGCGATCATTGCCAAGATCAAGGAAACCGTCCCGGGGAAGCCGATCCGGTATCTGGTGCCCACGCACTACCACATCGACCATTCAGGCGGCATCCGCGGCTATGTTGCCGAGGGCAGCACCATCGTGACCCCCCGAGGGAATCTCGCGTTCCTGCAACGACTCGCAGCGATCGCCCACCCCCTCAGTCCGGACCGGCTGTCACTCCAGCCACGAGGACTGTCAACCGAGGTGTTTGACACCAAGCGCGTGTTCAGCGACAGCGATCATGTCGTCGAGCTCTACAATCTCCGCAACTCGCCACATG
This sequence comes from Gemmatimonadota bacterium, assembly GCA_040388535.1. Classification (NCBI taxonomy): domain Bacteria; kingdom Pseudomonadati; phylum Gemmatimonadota; species Gemmatimonadota bacterium. Next base: position 575,591 of record JAZKBR010000002.1, read on the forward strand.
CCGACGACATGGTCCTGGCGTACCTGCCCCGGGAACGGATCGTCTTCGTCAGCGACCTCTTCCTGGTAAGCCTGGTGGGCCGCCTAGGTCCGGCAGAGCCACTCACGCTGTTCTTCGACCAGAAGCTTCGCGAGCTGAACCTGCACGTCGAGACGATTGTCGGTGGACACGGCCGCATGGGTACCATGGACGAGCTCCGTCGCTCGGTCTCCGAGGCAACCGGCGTGTCGACAGCGCCCTGAGTTCCGCTGGGCGCAGTGGAAGGCTGAAGGGTGGAGTCGAAACGGCGGCCGAATCCTCGCCCGCCGTTTGCATCCTCGGTGATCTGACGAGGTCGCTCTTACGACATGCGCTCGTGTCGGCGAAAGAACTCGGACTACCCGTCGATTCATGATCGACGGGTAGTCACGGGTGGTGCCGCGCTGGCATGGCCAGAGTCTCCGAACAACGAAATCCCCTCGCCCGACAACCCTCCGCTTTCCTGGCCGTACCCAGCCACCGATTACTTCGAAAGATTGGCCAGCGCGATGCGGTACTCTGCCGCGGCCGCATTCCAGCTCACCCGGTATCCGGCGGGATAGTACCCGTTGATTGCGTGCTGGACGGGGCTCCCCAGCGGCACGACTTCATCGGGGTGTGTCAAGAGGTAGGCGCGCGTGATCATCGGCTCAAGGAAGACGAACCGGCCATCCCACGAACCGTAGATGAAGGTCCGAGTGAATGGCTGGTTGTGGAATTCTCCTGCGTTGGAATCGGTCCAATGCAGCCCCATATGCGGGATGACGTTCGCAGGTGGGTCGGCGACGTAACCTGAGGCCTGGTAGCCGGCGGCGGGAAGCGCGGCCGCCTTGGCCGCAAAGGCTGGATCGGACGGATCGATGGCGCCTCGCTCTGCGGACGCGATCATGTAGAAATGGACATCAAAATGTGGCAGGGTATAAACCGTCGAAGGCGGATGCCCTGTCGGATTCCAGTTCAGCCCAACCGTCTGGTACTGGGTCATGTTCCCCGTTGGCAGCTGCAGCACGTACTCGTATCCACCCATCTGTGGTGCGCTCGGAAGCCCGTCGAGTGCCGCTTCGCTCAGCGCCACGCCGACCTCTGTCGGGGTCCCGTTCTCGGTCACCTGATAGGCACGGGCGCTCCCGCTGCCGAGTGCCACGGCCGCCCCGTACGTGGTTGCCAGTTGGGCGTTGGACCCGGTGCTGTCGCTGCTACACCCGACAGCCCAGACACCGATCGCCGCCAGTACCGTGCACGCCAAGCCCCTCGAAACCCACCCCCCTCGATGCAACGTCATACCGTCCCCCTGAGTGTCGGAAAAATGCCGTGGTGACACTTGAGTGCTACCGTGTCACTGGTGTGACATCGTCTGGCAATCTATCTTTGCCCCCATGACTGTCAAGCCACCGCCGGAAACCGGTCGGAATGGTCCCACCACAACCGACGACGCTCGCGGCGATGGGCAGAAGCGCCGCACCCGTGCCGCGCTTCTGGCGGCCGCCGCCGGGCTGATGGCCGAAGGATCGGTGCCGACGGTCGCAGAGGTCGCCGACGCCGCTGACGTTTCCCGCCGTACCGCGTATCGCTACTTCCCGACGCAGGATCAGCTTCTGGTGGAGGCGTCGCTCGAGCGGCTGCGTCCCGAAGTGGAGGCCGCCCTCGCGGCCGCCCTCGCCGACAACCCGAAACCGCTGGGCGACGTAGCGGAGGCGGAGGCACGGCTCGACGCAACAGTGGGAGTGATGCACCGGTTGGCACTGGAGAACGAGCCGTTGCTGAGGACAATGATCCGGTTGACCGCTGGTCGTGTGGGAGATGAGAAGCCCACGCGGGGATACCGTCGGATCGAATGGCTCAGTGCTGCCGTGGCGCCGGTGAAGACGCGCCTGGGGAAATCACAGTTCGACCGCTTGGTCTCGGCGCTCGCTTCGTGTGTCGGAATGGATTCACTTTTTCTGCTTCAGGACGTGCGGGGTCTCTCCGCTCCGGCGGCAGAGAAAGTGACCCGCTGGACCGCACGGGCGCTGCTCGCGGCAAGTGTTCATGAGGCCGACGCAACGAAATGATCGATGACGAGGAGTTGATCCAGCAGATTATCGCGGCGCAAGCCGTGGCCTGGAACCGTGGAGATGCTCGCGGCTGGGTCGCGGACAGCGCACCCGATCTGGGGTTCACCAACATCCTGGGGCAGCGATGGGAGACGCGCGAAGGATGCGAAGCGCGTCACGCCGCAATGTTTCAGGGACCATTCGCCCAGACACACCTTGCCATCGTGGTCGAACGGCTACGCTTCACCGCACCGGATAGCGCTGCCGCCGAGTTGTTGACCACACTCACCAACTTCGCGGCGCTACCCCCAGGCATTCTGCCAACACGGCATGGAACACTCGAGACACGGATGGTAGAGATCTTTACGAAGCGTGACGGCCGCTGGTGGATCACGACCTGTCACAACACTGCGGTCCTGCCATCGAGGCGATGACCGCCGGCGGAGTTCGCGCCACTTCATCCCTTCCCCGGCGCCAACGGCTTGAACGTCCGCCACGTCTCCACGTGCGGCTTCACCATCCGATCGAGAAATCGATCCAATACCACACAGAACGGATAGCGTGATCGGAACTCGCTCGGCGTAATGCCGAGCACGACGCGCAGGTGTCTGCCGAAGGATTGCGGCGAGGCATATTCGAGACGGTAGGCGACGTCGGCCACGGTGAGGTCGCCTTCGTCGAAGAGCCTGGCGGCGTGACAGAGTCGGACAGCCACGAGGTGGTCCTTGGGCGATGGCAATCCGGCGCGCACGAAGCGCGAGACGAAGGTCGACGGTGTGATGGCGAGCTTGCGAGCGAGTTTGCGCACGGTGGTGGTTTCGGGGGCGGTACGAATCAGCTCCTCCCAGAAACGACGCGAGCTGCCCGGCAACGGACCAAGGGCGGCGAGGACCGGGACCAGCACCGAGAGGGCCCGCTCGGCCGGTGGTGCACCCAGGACCTCGCGCAGGCGTCTCCAGCCGCTCGGATCGGTCGCGTCCACCACCTGACGGACACCGGTGGCGCCGAGCCGCAGCAGCGCTTCTGCGTCGCCGGGCTCGCGCTGCGTCACCAGTGCGACGGTGGGGATCGCCGGGAAGGCGCGGGTGAACTGCTCGAGCAGGGCAGGGGCTTCACCAGCACACCGCCGGACCGATACCAGCATGGCGTCGACCGGTCGTTCGCGTACCACCCGGATGGCGTCGCGCACGGTCTCGCGGTGCACCACCGAGAAGGAGCCGCCGCTGGCGGCATCGACGCGGGAACGTTCGTGCGGATCGAGCACTGCGGCGATGGTAGGAGTTGCGGGGATCGGGGCAAGCATCGGCATTCCTCCGGCTGGAGACGCCGACAGAATGCCGCCTCCCCCTCAACCGACACTCAACCGGGGACGTACTGCCGGAGGTGACACAGCGGCACCGGATGACGCGTATGGGGCCGGGCCGCTAGTTTTCAGGGGCGGGTAGGATGCGATGATCGCGGTTCGGGGCAACCCGGATCGAGGAAAGTCCGAGCTCCACAGGGCAGATCGCCAGGTAACGCCTGGGCGCCGCAAGGCGACGGACAGGGCAACAGAGAGCAGACCGCCGATGACCCGGTGCACAAGCATCGGGCACAGGTAAGGGTGAAACGGTGGGGTAAGAGCCCACCGCTCCTCGTGCAAGCGAGGGGGCACGGTAACCCCCGGTCGGAGCAAGGCCAAATAGGCGGCGAGGTGCGGCCCGCACCGTTAACAGCCGCGGGTAGGCTGCTCGAGGTGGTCGGCGACGACCATCCCAGATAGATGATCATCCGGTGCCGTGCAAACGACACCGAACAGAACTCGGCTTACAGTCTTACCCGTGCCGCGTCGCCTTCACGGAGACGCGGCGAAAGCACCAAGGGGATCGCACTGGCGCTCCTCACCACTTCACAGAGGTATGCATGCTCGCAGGTCTCCTGGCGCTGGCAACGACATTCGGTGTGGTCTCCACCCCGGTCGCGCCGCTGCGCTACAAGATCGAGATGAAGACGTCGCAGGAAGTCGACCTGTCCGCGATGGGTCAGGCGAAGATGACTGGCGATCTCGGGATCGTCGCATTCGTCTCGGTCACGATGAGCGATTCCGGCGCTGGTCAGCTGGCGCACGTGGTTGTGGACTCGATGACGCTGACGCCGACCGGCACCATGGCGCAGCAGTTCGATCCTTCGCTCGGCGCCGGCGCCAAGGGTGGCTTCTTCCACCTGTACGTCGTCAATGGCAAGGTGCAGGGCACGCCGAAGCCGTCGATTGCCGATAACCTCGCGTTGACGTCGCTGGCCCAGGCTGTGGCGATTCTCTTCCCCGGCAACACCAAGGCCGGTCTCAAGGCGGGCGACACCTACAGTGACACCGCGACGACGACCACGACCAGCGAAGCCGGCACCAACAACACGTCGTCGGTCACGATGTGGACGGTGAAGGGCGGCGCGGGCGAAGCCATGATGTTCGAGGGCGTGAGCGCCGGCAAGATGAGCATGGACGGCGGCCAGAACGCGATGACGGGGACCACAAAGGGTGCCCGCTCGATGACGTCGTCGGCCAAGGGCCCGGTGAAGAGCGCGACGCTCACCAATAACGTCGATGTGGCGGTGGTGCCGGCCGGAATGTCGGATGCCATTCCGGTGAAGGGTGTGTCGTCGGTGACGATTAGCCAGATCAACTAAGGCGCTACTCGGCAGGGCCATTCGGGGTGTGTGATGCGAGGAGTCCTCGACGTCACACACCCCGAAGTGCGTTCCTCCCCTGCTCTCTCACGGCGCGCGGTGGTAACCTTCCATGATGCCTCCCCGACATCTGCGTTTCCTCGCCCTGGCGCTGTCGCTCGCCACCCTGGCAGGGTGTGGCCACGACCCGGAACCGGTCACTCGACCGGCACCCCGTGCCGCCGAGACGTCGGGCGCTCGGGCGCTGGTCTCACTGCGAAGCGGCTGGGGCGCCACGGTCACGATGCAGCGGCAGGACTCGCTGGTGCTGACACTCCCCAATGGGGCTCGGCAGGTCCAGCACGTCGGGCGAATGGCGCGCTTCACGATGGAAATCGGCAGCAACAACAGCTTCACGGCGGTGCTCGATTCCCTCTCCCTGCAACCGCCGTCGGTCGAAGCCGCCGCTGACGCGCGCGGAACGCGTTGGTCGGGCCGGATTACCGGTGCAGGGCGGATCGAAGGGCTGCGGATTTCCCGCGCCACCCCACTCGGCGACGACCTGACCTCGGCCGTGCGCGCCCTCGTTCCGATGGTTCCCCTGGGCGGGGCGCCCGTGGGCACGCGCTGGAAAGACACCCTGTCTGGTTCGGTCCAGGTCGAAGTCTTCCGGGCCCAGGAAGAGCGAGTACGCAGCTGGTCGGCTGGCGAACGGACCGATCGAGGTGGCATGTCAGTGTATCCGGTCCGGGTCCGCGAGGAGTTCGAGCAGCTCGGCAAAGGATCGCAGGCGGGACGCGAAATGACGATGACGGCGCAGGGTAGTCGCGTCGGATACTACTACCTCACTGCCGATGGCAGAGTCGATGGTGCCGTCTTGCAGGACTCGGTGGCGCAGTTCATCACCATCCCGTCGGTGAAGCAGACAATCCCGACCATGCGCTACAGCCGGACCACCTTCCGCTATTCGACCTCCGCGCGTGCCGAGCGGCCCTAGGCCGCTAACGCGCACCCGAAAGATCATCCTCGGCGTCTTTGCGGCGTCGGGGCTTTTTCTGTTGTGGCTGTTCGCGGTGTGGCCACCCCCGGTCTGGTACGCAGCGCACTTCCCGCACGAGACCGCGTTCATGGCGATGCGTCGTGACGCCGACCCGGCCGCCGCCGAAAAGCGCCAGTACGACCCGGTGGAGATGAGCCAGATCGCGCCGGTGATGAAGCGAGCGGTAATGATCGGGGAGGACAACCGGTTCTACGAGCACGGCGGCTTCGACTTTGTCGAGATGCGGAAGGCGGTGGGATATCCGCGCGACTCCTTTGCCCTGGGCAATTCTCGCGATCGGGCAGACCTCGCGCGGGCAGTGAGGCGAAGCTGGAGCAAACGGGGCTCGGTCCGCGGGGCCAGCACGATCACGCAACAGCTCGCGAAGAATCTCTACCTCTCGCCCTCGCGGAATCCGCTGCGCAAGGTGAAAGAGGCGGTCACCGCCTGGCGGCTCGAGTTCTGGCTCTCCAAGGACCGGATCATGGAGCTATACCTCAACACCGCTGAGATGGGCGATGAGGTCTGGGGGGTCGAGGCGGCCTCCCAGCGCTACTTCAGGCGGTCGGCCCGCGGGCTTTCGCCGGAACAGGCCGCCACGCTGGCCGCCGTGCTTCCATTTCCGCGTAGTAGCAATCCAAACTATCGCTCTGGTCGGATGAACTGGAGGAGGAACCTGATCCTTCGTCGCCTGCGGGGCGAAAAGGTGGAGGTGCCGGTGGAGGAGACCGACCAGCCGGCAGATATTCCGTCGCCGATTCCGGATCCTGCGCGGCCGGACAGCCAGGTGATCCCACCCGCACCGCCGGATTCGATTCCCAAGTAGGCTGTTGCCCCTATGTGGGTGCCGCGCCGGCGCCAGCAGCGTCGGCTATGGATGCGCTCCCTACTGATCCTCCTCTGACGGCCCCCCGCACCGCGCCCCTTTCCTCTCTGTTCCCCGCGAATCTCCATAGCACGACAAGTACAAAGGCCGGCATCTCATCGAGGTGCCGGCCTTCGGGTCCGTGATCCGTCATCCGTCATCCATCATCCATCATCCGTCAACGATCGACGAATCTCCTAGTTGCCGCAGCGTGCGCTCATGTCGCGCTGCTCTGGCGGAAGGACGGTGAGGCGCGTCGGCCGATTTGCGATGGCTTCGGCGATGTCGTGCACGAAGCGTCCGAGCTTGGCGCCGTGATCGTAGTCGATGTACTGCGGCTCATCGGTGGGCTGGTGGTAATCCACCGCGTAGCCGAGCGAGAAGTAGGTGACCGGAATGCTCTTGGCGAAGTAGCTGACCTGGTCGGAGCGGCAGAAGCGATTCAGGGCGTTGGTGCGATCCCAGGAGTAGTCGATGACCATCGGCTCGCTACGCACGGCGTTGACCGAATCGACGAGTTCGCCGAACTGGGCCGAGAGTCGGCGCGACCCGAGCATCTGCACGGAGTTGGGGCCACCGAAGCGCACGTCGGTGACGCGACCCTTGCCGAGCATGTCCATGTTGTGCGCGGCGACGATGGAATCGAGCGGGACGGTCGGATGATCGACAAACCAGCGCGAACCGAGGAGGCCCTTCTCCTCGCCGACGTGCGAGATGAAGATCATCGAGCGGCGTGGCGGCGTCTGCGTCGCAAAGCGTTCGGCGATCTCGAGCAGGACCACGGTGCCGGAGCCATCGTCGTCGGCGCCGTTGTTGACGGAGTCGCGGCGAATCGGGCGAATGCTGCGCGCCCGTGCGATCATCGAATCGATCAGGTGCTGCTCGGTGGCGGTCGGCGTGCGTGCCGCATCATTGGCGCCCTGCGGGCGGATGATCCGGTTGTAGGCGCGCAGCGAATCGTGATCGGGCGCGGCCGCGTTCATGCCGATATGGTCGTTGTGCGCACCGATCAGGACATAGGTCGCACGGAGGGTCGGGTCAGTCCCCGGCAGGATCGCGATGACGTTGCGCCCCGGGTACTTCGACATCCGCCACTCGTAGCTCCAGGCGCCGGCCACCGGCTGTCCGGTCGCGCCGATGCTGAGCTGGTCGAGTGGCTTGCCGAAGATCTTTGCCGCGGCGGCGAGTGAAATGTTGGCACCACCGGCCGTGGCATTCGCGCCGGGGAGGGTCGCGGGCTTCATCGCGATCCGGCCGGCGAAGACGCCGTTGAGCAGAGCGCGGTTCATGCCGTCGAGCGAGGCGACGAGGATGGCTGCGGCGCCGGCGTTCTGGGCGCGGTTATCGCGCACCGCGGTGGTGCCGCGCGTTCCCGTTGCCGAGGCGTTCGTCGCGGCGGGAAGGAAGACCACGACCTTGCCACGGAGCAGGGCCGGGTCGAGGAGGACCGTCGTGTCGCCCCAGCGTCCGCCGAAAACCGTCGGCAGGTTATCGCCGGTGAATTTTGCCGCGAGGCCGTTGAGAGCCGACGGCGCCGTGGGAACCCAGTCGGTGACCGGCGCGAGCGCAGCACCGCCGATGGCAAGCCGACTCTGAGCCAGCTCATAGCCGGTTGGCCCGAGCGGCAACTCCTGGAACCAGGTGCCATTGTCGCCGCCCGGCTGGAGGCCGAGGCGCTTGAATTCGCGCGCGATGTACTCGGTGCCCTTGAAGTTCCCGAGAGTCCCGGCCTCGCGGCCCATCATCGAGTCATCTGCGAGTTGATAGAGCCGCGTGCGCAGGTCGTTGGCGGTGATTGCCGCTTCGGTCGGACGCGGGGCCCAGGTGCGGGGACCCTCGTCGGGCCAGACCACCTTGTCGCCGCTGGGGACGGGAGAATTGCCAGGCCGTGAGCCGCTGCACGCCGCGAGGGCCGTGAGCAGCGAGAACGCGATGGAGCGATTGCGCATCGGGAGGTTCCTTCGTGGTGCGGTCGAGACGGAGAAGAACGAGTCGGGGTTCATACGCGCGGCGCGGGTCGGAGGTTACTGCGGAGGCGAGCCCTGGGTGCCGCGCAAGCGCAGCACCCACACCACCCTCCTAGTCCAGCAACCTCAATGGCATGACGAGCGTCAGGTACGCGGCCGGATCGTCCCAGCCCACGGGTTCCACCGTCGCGGCGCGCTCGGGCGCCTTGAAGGTGAGACGGACCTCGTCGGTCGGCATGTACTTCAGCACTTCGAGCAGATAGTTCGCGTTGAAGCCGATATCGAGTGGCTCGCCATCGTACGACACGGTGATCTCTTCCTGGGCTTCGCCGAGGTCGGGCGTGGTCACGGACAACCGGCAGGAACCATCGCCGAAGGACATCCGGATCCGGTGGGTCTGGTCGCTTGCGACGATCGCCATGCGGCGCAGCGCCGACATCAGCGAGGATTTCTCGGCCGTTGCGACCTTGTCGTTCTCGCGGGGAATCACCTGCTCGTAGTTCGGATACGGCCCTTCGATGAGACGCGTGAAGACCTGGGTCGTGGCGGACCGGAAGCCGAGGTGATTGTCGGAGCGGCCGATCTCGATTTCATCGTCGGGTCCGAAGAGCTTGCGGAACTGCTCCAGCGCCTTGGGCGGCACGATGAGCTCGGCTTCCTGCCCGGCGATGCCCTGCAGCGGCACTTCCATCTTGGCGAGGCGGTGTCCGTTGGTCGCGACCATCCGCATCCGGTCGGGCATCAGCTGCCAGAGCACGCCGTTGAGGATCGGGCGGCTCTCCTCGGTGCTCGCGGCGAAGGCCACGTGCGCCACCAGCTTCTGCAGATCGCGGGCAGTGGTCTTGGACGAGCCATCGAAGGCCACCTGCGGGAAGGCCGGGAACTCTTCGCGCGGCAATCCGAGCAGCTTGAATTTCGAGCGGCCGCACTCGATGGTGACACGCTGTTCGCCCTGCGTGGTGAGCCGGATGCCGGCACTCGGCAGTTCGCGCACCAGCTCGACCAGCTTGCGGGCCGGGAGCGTGATGGCGCCTTCCTGATCGACCGATGCGGGCACCAGCGTGCTGACGGCGATGTCGAGGTCGGTGCCGGAAAGTCGCAGCCCATCCTTCGACGCTTCGAGGAGGATGTTGGCTAGCACGGGCAGCGTGGTCTTGGATGGCACAGCCGCCGCGACTGCGACGAGTCCCTCCTGGAGCTGCTCACGCGTGATGGTCAACTTCATCGACGTCCCCGGGTTGCTGTAGTTCCTGCTAAATACACTTAATAAGACTCTAGTAGTAGTCGTAGAGGGTGGGGAATTGTGGACCCACTCTCCAACTCCATAGGGCGTAGCGAGCTACGCCCCTGCAACCACGTTGATACCACGTTGACGTTGGGGAACACGCTCCGGTTTCCCCACGACAATCCGCACTGCCAACGTCATCCACGATGACGTCATGCACAGTGTGCACTAGACTGTCAACAACTCCGCGCGGGCCGATTCTACGCGCTCCCGGAACTGGCGATCGCGGCCGAGTTGCGACTGGACCTTGTCCACCGAGTGGATGACGGTCGAGTGATCGCGGCCACCAAAGGCCTGACCGATCTCGACCAGTTGCATCTGCAGGAGCTCGCGCGCCAGGAACATCGCGATCTGCCGCGGCACGGTGAGCGTCTTGATGCGCGCCTTGGACTTGAGCCCCTCGGGGGTCACGCCCCAGCGCCGCGCCACGACCTCCTGGACCTTCTCGATGGTCGGCAGGGTCCGTGACCGGGCATCGGCCTCGTCGCTGGGCCGCATCTTGTCGGCCAGGGCCTCGCGCGCGAGATCGATCGAGATCTCGCGATGCCGGAGCGACGCATAGAGCAGCAGCTTGATGATGCACCCTTCGAGTTCGCGCACATTCGACCGAACGTTTTCCGCGATGAAGCGGAGGACATCGTCGGGAATGGTCGTCTCGAGGTGATCCTGCTCCTGCTTCTTGCGCAGGATGGCGATCCGGTGCTCGAGGTCGGGCTGCTTGACGTCGGCCACCATGCCCCACTCGAAGCGGGACACGAGTCGCGCCTCGAGGCCGGGAATTTCCTTCGGCAGGCGATCGGAGGTCAGGACGATCTGCTTGCCTGCCTCGTAGAGCGCGTTGAAGGTATGGAAGAACTCTTCCTGGGTCGCTTCCTTCCCTTCGAGGAAGTGCACGTCGTCGACGATGAACAGATCAACATCGGCGCGATAGCGACGCCGCAGGTCGGGCATCGTGCGGCCGTGAATCCCTTCGATCACTTCGTTGATGAACTGTTCGGCGCCAACGTAGAGCACGCGCGCACCGGGGTTCTTCGCCAGAACTTCGTGCGCGACCGCCTGCATCAGGTGGGTCTTGCCGAGGCCGGTGGGGCCGTAGATGAAGAACGGGTTGTACTGCTTGCCAGGCGCTTCGGCGACGGCGTGCGCGGCGGCGGCGGCGAGTTCGTTGGACTTGCCGATGACGAACGAGTTGAACGTATAGCGATCGTTGAGCGGCTGGGCGCTGGGGTTCGCCGGCGTCGCGAGCATCGCACCCGGTTCGGCCACGGCCTGCGGCACGAAGAGATCCATCTGCGGCCGCTTCTGGCGCTCGGCGGCCACGCGGAACGACACGGCGACGGGCTCGCCGGCGGCTTCGGTCGCGACGGAGGTCAGGGCCACGGCGTATTTCTCTTCGTTCCAGCGCTTCGCGAAGTCGTCAGGGGTGCTGACGACGAGGCTACCGCCCTCGAAGGAAATGGCTTCATTGGACGCCAACCAGGTCTGGATCATGGCCTCGGGGATATCGCGCTTGGCTCCCTCGAGCACACGCTTCCAGAGATCTTTGGCGGTCAGCGGCATCTATTGGGCACGGTTTTTCGGGTAGGTCGGTCGTTCAGGGAGGCCGATTCTAGGTCCCGAATGTGGAAAAGTCAAACCCTTGAATTCGGGGGTACTGACGGGTAGCTTGTCTGGCTCTATTGGAGGGAGTGCCCAGTTATGATGCCGACATACAAGCCGCGCAACAAGCGCCGTATCGCCAAGCACGGGTTCCGGAACCGGATGGAAGATCGCTGGGGCCGTGCGGTCCTGTCGCGCCGCCGGAAGAAGGGGCGGAAGCGCCTGTCCGTGTCCATTGGCTCGAAGCACGCGCGCGTCTGACCGACCGCGAGCGCCTTCCGCGCTCGCACCGGCTGGTCCGCGGGTCTGACGTTCACCTGGTCCTCCGGACCGGCCGTCGTTCCCGCCGAGCGCACCTCGACATTTTCTGGACGCCAGCTGTGGCGGGCCATTCGCGGATGGGACTGATCGTACCTCGGTTCCAGCAGAGCGCGGTGGCCCGCAATCGTTTGCGGCGGCGGCTCAAGGACCTCTGGCGACGCGAGCTGACCCAGCGCCTGCCCGCTTCGGATGTGGTCTTCCGGGCGCGGAAAGAGGCTTACGGGGCGTCATTCGCCGCCCTGCGCGAGGAGCTCGCGGCCTGGGCCAGCACGTTCCAGTCGTGAAACAGCTCCCTTCCCGGGCCCTCGCCCTCCTCATTCGTGGCTACCAGCGCTTCATTTCTCCGGCTCTTCCTCCGGCCTGTCGGTACTCACCGACCTGCTCGGCCTACGCGCTCGAAGCGGTGCAGCGCTATGGCGCGCTTCGCGGGGGATGGCTTGGTCTCAAGCGGGTGGCACGTTGCCATCCGTGGCACCCGGGTGGATATGACCCGGTACCCTGACACGTGAGCTCACAGTGAACGACCGCCGACCGCTCTTTGCGATCGCGCTGATCATGTTGATCGCGATGGTTCCCTCGCTGCTTCTCAAGAAGCCGGCCCCGAAGCCGAATGCTGCGGCGGTCGCCCCCGGGGATACATCGCAGACTCCCGCCCTCACGCGGAGCGACTCCGGGCCACCGGTGATGTCGGCCGCGCCCGCCACCCCCGACAGCGCGGCAATCACCGCGCCCGTGGTGGCCGAAGACACCGTGGTGGTGCGCTCGCCGCTCTACCGCTATGCCATCTCGACGCATGGCGGGCGAATGATTTCGTCGCGCTTCCTGCGCTACAAGTCGATGGCGCGCGGCGACACGCTCGCGACCGGGAAGCCCGATACCCTCGAGCTGCTGCCGGCCGGGACGTCGCTCCTGGATGCCAAGCTTGCCATCGCCGGCGACACGCTGCGGCTCGATCGCGTGGCCTACACAGCGTCGGTCGATTCGCTCACGCCGAGCGACGGCAACGAGATCGTCACCTTCACCGGCACGTCCGGTAATTACGGCATCACCCTGCGCTACCACTTCGCGCCGGATGATTTCCGGGTGCACGTCGACGGCGAAGTCACCGGACTCTCGGCGGGGGGCGGCACCCTGCTGGTCTCGCTGGGCGATGGCTTTCGCGATTCAGAAAAGAATCTCGTCGAGGATCATCGCGAACGCGCCATCGTCACCAAGCAGGACGGCACCAAGCTCACGCGAATCATGACCCTGGTGCCGCGCCAGCCGACGACGCTGAGCGGACCCTTCGAATGGGTGGCGGTGAAGAGCAAGTATTTCGTGGTGGGCGCCTTTGCCTACGACTCACTTGGCCCCAAGCGCTTCAACGGCCGGATCGGTGGTGTGCGGGCGATCGCCCCCGATGCGCTCCCGGAGAAGCCGGTCCGCGCCAGCATTGCGGCGTCGCTCTCGGTCCCGGCGAGCGGGAAGTTCGGGGTGACGTTCTATGTCGGGCCGATGGAATACGATCGCCTCAACCACATGGGTCACGATTTCGATGACGTGAACCCCTACGGCTGGGCCTGGCTCCGGCCGGTGATTCGGCCGATCGCGGTGGCGCTGCGCGATCTGTTCATCTGGATGCATCACGCACTGGGGCTGGGCTACGGCCTGGTGATCGTGGCGTTCGGCATCATGATTCGCCTGGTGCTCTGGCCACTCAACCAGAAGGCAATGCGGTCGATGACCGCGATGCAGGCGATCCAGCCCCAGCTCACGGCGATCCAGGAGAAGTACAAGGAGGATCCCGCGCGGCTGCAGCAGGAGATGTTCAAGCTCTACAAGGAGAACAACGTCAACCCGTTCGGCGGCTGCTGGCCGATGCTGCTGCCGTATCCGATGCTGGTGGCGGTCTTCTTCGTGCTGCAGAACACGATCGAGTTGCGCGGCGTGAGCTTCCTGTGGATGCCCGACCTGGCCCAGTTCGATCCGCTCTACATCATTCCGGTGCTGATGGCGTCGTCGATGTTCGCGGTCTCGAAGATCGGCATGATGGGAATGCCGCCCAATCCGCAGACCAAGATGATGTCGTGGCTGATGCCGCTGATGATGCTGATCTTCTTCTCGAAGTTCGCCTCCGGCCTGAACCTGTACTACGCCGTACAGAACATGGTCTCGTTGCCGCAGCAGTGGCTGATCATGAAGGAGCGGCGGAAGGTGATGGAAGCGAGGAATGCGCCGGTGGTGATCGGGACGAAGAAGAAATAGAGATGAGAGACTAGAGACTAGAGACTAGAGAAGACCTGAGAGGCCGACATCTGATCGAGATGCCGGCCTCTTACATTCTGCGAGTCTCTAGTCTCTAGTCTCTAGTCTCTAGTCAGGCGCCCACCGGCATTCTCAGTGCCTCGGCGGTACCGACCCGGGCGACACGTTCGGCGCTGATTCGCCAGGCGAGATAGCGCCCCGTGGCAGGTGGGAGCACCACGTCACCGACCGTTCTGGCCGAGGGCGGTGCGCCAGGAGCCAGCCAGCGAAGCACGGCGCCGAGTGAGGTCTGCTCAAGGTCGGCCAGGAAGAGCTGGCGCAGCAGCTTTTCCCGTTCCCGCATTCGGTGCAGGGTGCCGCGCGAGATGCCGAGCAGCTGGTGCGGCTCGAACACGGGGAAGAGAGCGGCGGCGAGGTGGAGGCTGACCCCCTCGAGGTAGGCCCACTCGGCGAGCGGAATCCGGCTGGCGCACTCCCAGCGATCCCAGGGGTCGGTAGCGGATACCCGAACGGCGGAGTGAGAGTCGGGTGCGCGCCAGCGAGTGATGGCGGCGAGCGATCGGACGAGTGCCACATCGAGCGCACTCTCATCCCCGCGCTCCACGAAGAGGGCCGCGACCGGCGTGCCGGACGGGATCGGCTCGGCGGCGTCGCCGCTCCCATCGCCAGCAAAGAGAGTGATGGTCGCCGGGACAGTGGCTCCCAGGGAGGACGCTCGCGCCGCCGTGTCGCGCAGTCGTTGCTGCCATTCCGGGTCCGCCGCGCGACGGGCAAGGCGGTGCAGGACGACCGGGTCGAGCGCGAGTGCCAGCTCGTGGTCGTGCGGTGCGCGCTGCAGCCGCAGGGACTCGAGCAACGTCGCATGCCGGGCACGGAAGCGCGTGCGCGCGTGCGGCGCGTCATCCGCCTCGGCGGCGGCGGCCCAGGGAGAGACCAGATCGTGAAGCGGCATTTGGTTGCGAATTGTAGGCGCGGAAGCACTATTGAGTGAACCGTCGTAGCAATTCGACTTCCCCAAGCACCGGACCCTCGATGCCCTCGGTCGCAGATTCGCTGGTGCAGGCGATGGAAGTCATCGGGGATGGCGTCTTCCTCCTTGATGCAGGGTGGCGTTTCCGCTACCTGAACGCCGCGGCCGAGAAGATCCTGAGCCAGAGCCGGGAGCACCTGCTCGGGCGCCACATCTGGGAAGAGTTCCCGCAATCGGTCGGGACGACGTCGTACCAGGCGTACCAGCGGGCAATGACCGAAGGGGTCACGGTCGAGTTCACGGTCTTCTATGAGCGAGTCGGTGTCTGGTTCGCGGTGCGCGCGACGCCGGTCGATTCCGGACTTGCCGTGACGTTCCGCGAAGTCAACGACACAGTGCACTGGGAGCGTCTGGTCCAGCTATCGCTCGACGGGATCATTCTCGCAGGGCTCGACGGGTACTTCAAACTGGTGAATCCGGCCTTCTGTGCGACCCTCGGCCGGGAGGCCGAGGAGCTCACGTCCCGTCCGTGGGAAGACTTTGTTCACCCCGAGGACCTGCCGCGCACGAAGCTGGAGCGGGCGTCTCTCGGTAGCGGCGTCCCAACGATCCAGTTCGAGAACCGGCTGCGGCACGCGGATGGGAGCTGGCGGTGGATTGCGTGGTCGGTGTCGCCGGCGGTCGACGAAGGGCTGCTCTACTGCGTGGCGGTGGATGTGACCGAACGCCGGCGCCAGGAAGAACTGGATCGGCGGCACCAACGGATCCTGCGCGACCTGGCGACCGGAGTTCCTTTGCCAGATGTGCTCAACCAGGTCGTACGTCGTCTTGAGTATGCCATGCCGGACACGCGCTGCTCAATCCTGCTGGTGACAAACGATGGCCGCCATCTGCGGCATGGCGCGAGCCCCAGTCTCCCCCTGGCCTTCGTCGCCGCCATCGATGGCGCGGAAATCGGCGAACGGGTCGGCTCGTGCGGAGCGGCAGCGGCGCGCGGCCAAACGGTGATTGCGGCCGATATCGCGACGGATCCGCTCTGGCAGGACTATCGCGACATCGCGCTGGGCAACGGCCTGCTGGCATGCTGGTCGGTTCCGTTCCGTTCGGCACGTGGCGCGGTACTAGGCACCTTCGCGGTGTACTACGGCGAGATCCGGATCCCCACTGCGGTCGAGCTCGAACTGACTCAGGAGATGGCAGGGCTCGCCGCCATCGCGGTAGAGCGCCGTGCGACCGAAGATGAGCTGCGATTGCTGCAGACGGCGATCAACAACCTCAATGACTCGGTGATGATCACCGATGCCGAACCGATCGAGGCGCCAGGGCCGACGATCCGTTTCGTGAATCCGGCGTTCGAACGGATGACCGGGTGGCGGCCGAGCGAGGTGATCGGAAAATCGCCGCGTTTCCTGCAAGGGCCGCGCACCGACCGCGCCACCCTCGACCGCGTGCGCACCGCGCTCGCCTCGTGGAAGCCGATCCGGGTCGAGCTCTGCAATTACACGCGTGATGGCCGGGAGTTCTGGATCGAGCTCGACATTTCACCCGTGACCGACGACACCGGCTGGTACACACACTGGGTGGCGGTGGAGCGCGACATCTCCGAGCGCAAGGCGCTGGAAGCACAGCTGCTGCAATCGCAGAAAATGGAAGCGGTCGGTCGACTCGCGGGCGGCATTGCGCACGACTTCAACAACATGCTCACCGCGATCAACGGATTTGCGGAACTCCTCGCGCTTGATGTGACCGATCCGCGACCGGCCCAGCACATTCAGGAGATCCAGCGCGCCTCGGCGCGTTCGGCCGAGCTCACGCGGAAACTGCTCGCATTCAGTCGACGGCAGGTGCTGCAGCCCACGGTGATCAACCTGTCACACCTGGTCGACGGGATGGCGATGATGATTGGTCGCCTGGTTGGCGAGCATATCGATCAGCGGGTGCGTCTCGCGGCCGAGCCGGTGCTGACACTGGCCGACCCGAATCAGATCGAACAGGTGCTGCTGAATCTGGTGCTCAACGCCCGTGATGCGATGCCGGAAGGAGGGCGTCTCACCGTCGAGACCGGTCTCATCACGATCGACGCCACGTCAGCCGAAGCGCATGAAGGGCTCGAGCTTGGCGATTTCGCGATGCTGGTCGTGAGCGACACCGGGGCCGGGATGACCCCCGACGTACGAGAGCGGATCTTCGAGCCGTTCTTCACGACCAAGAGCGAGAGTGGCGGCACGGGCCTCGGGCTGGCCACCACCTTCGGTATCGTCAAGCAGAGCGGCGGGCAGATCCACGTCTACAGCGAGCCCGGCATCGGTACCGCGATGAAGGTGTTCCTGCCGGTTGCGATGGCGTCGGCGCTCAAGCAGCAACCCGCCGCTCGGCCCGCGCCGCGGCTCGCGGCGCAGGGGACCGTGCTGGTGGTCGAGGATGAACAGCTGGTGCGCTCGCTCATTGCCCGGACGCTGCAGCGGGCGGGCTATCAGGTGTTGACGGCCGATGGCCGGGCCGAGGCCGAGGCGCTGGCGCGTGATCACACCGGCAAGATCGACATGCTGCTGACGGATGTGGTGCTGCCGCAGGCCAATGGACGGAAGGTCGCCGAAGCGGTGACGCGCTTCCGTCCCGGCATTCCCGTGGTGTACATGTCGGGGTACACCGAGGATGCCATCGTGCATCAAGGTGTGCTCGATCCGGGGATCACCTTTCTCGAGAAGCCGTTTACGCGGGAGGAACTGCTGCAGCGCGTCGCGAGCGTGCTTCCAGGGTAGGCTGTTGCTTCTATGTGGGTGCCGCGCTCGCGCGGCACTGATCCCTCCAGCGACAGACAGTTCGCCCGACGATTGAGCCCCATCGGGTGTCACATCGTGGGCTCCCTCTCCGCGGCTGCATTGGCCCGACTGCGCGTCGAGCTGGCGACATTAGAGCTGGTGCGCGGGGCTGCATGAGGCTCCTCACGCTTCGCTCAGGACAGGCGCTCCGAGGGACCCACGACGCGACGCCCGCGAAACTCCGCCTGCGTATGGACGAAGGCCGGCACCTCATCGAGATACCGGCCTTCAGATCCACCATCCATCATCCTGTGACTTCAGTTGTTCTGCCCGCCCCGTTTCCGCTCCGCAACACTATCGAGGAATTTCCGCTCTGCCGGCGTGAGTGACGCGATGCCGGTAGCGCTGATCTTGTCGAGCACGCGATCGATTTCAATCGCCTCGCTGTTGTCCTTCGCGGCGGGCGTGGGAGCAGCAGCCACCGGCTCGCTTCGTGTCTGCAGTACCGGTTGCTGGCCGACCTCGGCACCACGTGAAGGGACCGCGACCCGTGGCCGCATCATTGGCAAACGGGGAGTTTCCGTGGGATGTGTGATCCCCTGGAGCGCGAAGAAGAGCCAGCCCCCGCCGAGTCCGCCGAGGTGCGCGTAGTGGGCGATCTGTCCGCCGCCGATCATTGCGCCGATGACATCCATGGCCGCGAGGAGCCAGACCATCCGTTGCGCCTTGATCGGAAACGGGATCGGGAAGATCATCAGCTCGGCGTCCGGAAGGTACTTCGCGAAGCCGTACGCCAGACCGAGGATCGCGCCGGACGCGCCGACGAAGGGCGCGACGGTGACGAAGCCGGTGTAGTAGAGCGCCAGCGAGAAAACCGCGCCGCAGACACCGCAGTAGAGATAGTAGAGCAGGAAGCGAGTCGAGCCGAGTCGGTTTTCGACGATCGGGCCGAAGACAAAAAGGCCGAGCGAGTTGCCGAGCAGGTGGAGCAGGCCACCGTGCACGAAGATGTAGGTGAAGAAGGTCCACGGCCGCTGGAAGGCGAGACCCGGCGCGAAGGTCACCAGTTCGGCCAGCGTCTCGGAGGTGAAGATCGTCTGCTGCAGCAACAACACGACTGCGTTGATCGCGAGGAGGCGACCAACCCAGGGAGTGATGCGGCTCAGCGGTGATTCGTTCATCTGCTCCGTTCCAATCTTCGAAGTTACTGCAACGCCAGTTCGCAGATCCGCTCACACAACGACGGGAAATCGATTCCGGCCGCCGCCGCCGACTGTGGCAGCAGGGAGGTCGCCGTCATTCCCGGCAGGGTGTTGACCTCGAGGCAGTAGAGCTTGCCTGAGGGGGAGAGCCGGAAGTCGACTCGGGAATACCCCTTGAGCTTGAGCGCCATATGCGCGGCCACGCCCAATCGCTGCACTTCCCACGCCACCGTCTCTGAAATATCGGCCGGGAAGATCTCTTCTGACATCCCCGGGGTGTACTTGCACTCATAATCGAACAGTTCGTGCTGGGGGATGATCTCGCCAACGGCGAGGGCATCGTTGTCGAGGATTCCCACGGTCAGTTCGCGCCCCGGGACGAAGGCCTCGATCATCACCTCGTCGTCGTGCTTCTCGGCCTCGAGAATGGCGGCCTCCAGATCGGCCGGATTCCGTACGACGGTGAGCCCGACGGTGGATCCCTGCTTGCTAGGCTTTACGACGACCGGGAAGCCAAGGTTTTGCATTACCTCGTCGGCGGTGGCCGGCGCCATTGCATACGGAGCGGTCGGGACACCGTCCTGGAGGAAGAGGCGCTTGGCGATGTCCTTATCCATCGCGAGGCCGCTGCCGAGGGCCCCGGAGCCGGTGTAGCGGATCCCGGCGACATCAAGCAGGTGTTGCAGGGTGCCATCTTCGCCGCGGCCGCCGTGCAGTGCGAGGAAGACCACATCCGCCTCGCGGAGAGCCGGGAGGGCGAGCAATCCGCCGAAGATGTACAGCTGCTCCTGTGCGGCCAGCGCCCGCACGTCGGGCGGGTTGGCGCCCACCCTCGCTCCGAGGAGGGCGGCCTCACTGGCGGCATCGACCAGCCCGGTGGTGGTGTCGACCACGGCGACGTGATGGCCGCGTGAACGGAGGGCTGCGACAACCTGGCCGGCCGAGGCGAGGGCGACTTCGCGTTCGGCAGACGAGCCGCCAGTGAGGACGGTGATGCGGAGGGCAGGAGTGGTCATGCGTGGATCCTAGCAGGGGCGACGGAGATAGACCAACTTGCACGCAGCGGGGGATCCATCCCCGAACAGCCGAGGCTCCAACTGCGCATCGTCAAAGGGAAATTTGCGGGACGTCACCTCACCTCACCGGCGGACAAACGGGTGCGGCCCACGGCCGAGCCGGTCCGGAATGCGGTGCTGACCTTGCTGGAGCCGGAGCTGAAGGGGGCGCGCATTCTCGATCTCTTTGCGGGCACCGGTGCGCTGGGGCTCGAGGCCATTTCGCGCGGTGCCAAGACCGCGGACTTTGTGGAATTTCGGCCGGCGTCTCTGCACGCGTTGAAGGCGAATGTTGCCGCGCTGCACCTGCTCGAGCGCACCCGGATTTTCAAGAAGGATGCGGTGCCGTTCACGGCGCTGCTCGAGGCCGATCGTTACGACATTGCCTTCTGCGACCCGCCGTACGAATCGAAAGTGCTCGACCGGATTCTCGAGATGTGGAAAGCGACGCCGTTCGCCCGGCTGCTGGTGGTCGAGCACGCGACGAGTCACGTGTTGCCGAGCGGGTCGATGCGGAAGAATTTCGGGGATGTGAGTGTGACGATTTACAAAAGCTCGAGAAGCGAGAAGCGGGAAGCGAGAAGCGAAAAAGACGTGTCATTCTGAGCGAAGCGAGCCGGAGGCGAGCGCAGTCGAAGAGCCTGCCCTGAGCGCAGCGAAGGGATCTCTGGCCGACATCACCATGCACCGGGCGTTGCATCGTGGGCTCCCTCTCCGCGGCTGCATTGCGCCGACGGACATTACGCTAGCGACTCCGTAGACTCCGTTCGCGGCTTCATGAGGCCGCTCTGAGGGACCCACGACGCAACGCCCGCGAGTTGTCGCCCTGAGCGAAGCGAGGGGGCGAAGCTCACAGTACAATGATGCTCCGCCCCCTCGCTTCGCTCAGGGTGACAACCCTGTGGTTCGCCCATCTGTCATCCGTCATCCGTCATCCGTCATCCTATCTGCCAATCATCAACTGCAACACATCGTATCTGCTCACGATGCTCACCAGCTTGCCATGCTCCGTGACCAGTGCCGCGGGCATTTCGCGGGTGAGCATCTGCGCCAGGTGATCGACCGTGACGGTGGTGTCGACCGTGGGGAAGGGCGCCTCCATCACTTCGCGCACGGACCGATCGAGCAGCGCAGGCTGCTCCAGCGCCAGCGTCATCAGCTGCGCTTCGGCAAGTGAGCCGACGCAGACGCCGTTCTCGATGACGGGCAGCTGCGATACATCCCAGGTGCTCATCAGGTTCAGCGCCTGGCGCACCTGCGCAGCCGGTGCCAGCTGCACCAGCGGCGGCGCCTTGCCGGTGCGGCGCGCGAGCAGGTCGCTCACCGTGCGCTTCGGCGTGTCGAGCAGCTGATTCTCCTGCATCCATTCGTCGTTGAAGAGCTTGGAGAGATAGCGCTCGCCGGTGTCGCAGAGAATGGTGACGACACAGGCGTTGGGGTCGTCGAGTTCACGTGCGACCTGCAGCGCAAGGAAGACGTTGAGGCCGCCGGAGCCGCCGACGAGAATCCCTTCTTCCCGCGCGAGCCGACGTGAGACGGCCATCGCATCCTTGTCCGAAGCCTGCCGAAATTCGTCGATGACATCCCACCAGAGCGCGCTGGGCACCTTGTCGCCGCCGATCCCTTCGACCTTGTAGGGCGCGCCATCGGTGCCGAGGGTGCCGGTGCGGTGATAGGCGGTGTAGAGCGAGCCGACCGGATCACCGGCGATGACGCGGATCGCGGGATTCTGTTCCTTGAGGAACCTGCCCGCACCACTCACTGTGCCGCCGGTGCCTGCGCCCGCGATGTAGTGCGTGATCTTGCCGCCGGTCTGCGCCCAGAGCTCGGGGCCGGTGGTGGCGTAATGCGCTTCGGGATTGAGCTGGTTGTAGAACTGGTTGGCGAGTATCGCGCCCGGCGTGTCGTGGGCGATCTGCTTCGCCTTCATGATGTAGTTTTCGGGATGGTCGGGCGGAACGGCCGTGGGGGTCGTCACCACTTCAGCGCCGTAGGCCTTGAGGAGCCGGACCTTTTCCTGGCTCATCTTGTCGGGCATCGTGAAGATGCAGCGATATCCCTTGATCGCCGCCGCGATGGCGAGCCCGACGCCGGTGTTGCCCCCGGTTCCCTCGACAATGGTCCCGCCCGGCTTCAGCTCGCCCGACCGCTCCGCCCCTTCGATGATGGCGAGACCGATCCGATCCTTCACCGACCCTCCCGGGTTGGCGTATTCTGCCTTGCCGTAAATCGGGGTGCGGATCCCGGCCCCGATTCGTGCGAGCCGGATGAGCGGGGTCTGGCCGATCGTGTCGAGCACGGAGGCATAGGGCGTCGGGTGAGGCGACGTCATCAGCTGGAGTCCTTGGGGCTCAGGAGAGAATCAGGGAGGGTAAAGCGGATCGGGACCTGGATCGGGGCGACCACGGGCTTGCCCCCCTTCCGGGCAGGGGTAAACCGGAGCGACTGGGCGGCGGTGAGGGCGGCGGCATCGAAGGCCGACTGGCCGCTGGAGGTGGCGATCCTGGTCGAGTCGCGGATGACGGTTCCCGTGGTGTCGACCACCACATAGAGCATCACCTCACCCTGGACCCGGCGATTGAAGAGCTCGGCCGGATAGGGGATCTCGGGTTGACCCGCAATCGGAACCGCCGGGGTGATCGGCTCCTCCGCCGGCGGCTTCTTGCTGCACCCGACCGCGAGAACGGCGAGCACCGCACACGTGAAAATCCGGGTCATGGGGTTGAACCTAATCGGCATCGGACACTCCTACCGCCGGGGGATGCGCGCGAGGTCAGCGCTGGCGAGAACGGAAACGCGCAACGTTGGCCCGGTTGCCACACTCGCCCTTGTCGCACCATCTCCGCGAACGGTTGCGGGACTCATCGAGAAAGAGACGGCCGCAGGTGCACGCCTTCAGCCGAGCCAGGTTGGGGGAGTCGAGGAGCCGCGCCGCCGACCAGGCCACCGGCCAGAGGAGGCGAGAGGGGTCGTCCCTCCCCTCGCTCAACCAGCCCCAGCCGTAGCCTCGCACCGTCGGCCTGAGACCGCGACGACCACCCGCCCCGGAGAGGATGCGGTTGAGCGCCGCAAGGTCGCTCTCGCGGGCGCCGATGCCGCGCGCCTCGGCGTCGAGTAGCCGTTGCAGAGCGGTGCGGAAACGGCGGATTTCCACATGGGTTCGGGGGTCGAGCGGGCCGCTCTCGAGGAACTCCTCGGGGTTTCCGGGGAGGTGGATAAAGTCGAGGCACAGCACGCCGGCCGACGTGGACATGTAATCACCATACAGCGTTTTGATGATTACCGCAATGAGTCACGACGCGGTTATTACTGCTGCACCATTGTGAGAGCAGCCCGGAAACCGGAAGTACCCATCCGGGCCGATGCGTCCTTGGCCAGCACCAAAGCGAACTCTGTTTTCCCGGTCACCGTGTCGAGCGGCAGGAGGCCCTGGGCGAGCTGCGCCACCGTCTCGGCAAAGGTCGGAATGTTCGCCGGGTCGGGGTCGAGTGGCGGAATTCCCTCGCCGTCCTGCAGCCCGAGCAGGATGAAAAGAATGGCGTAATTGATCGAGACGACCTGCTGCATCAGCTCGAGTTTGGCGTGCTGGAACGGGCTCGGCTCGCCGCCGAAATACCCCTGGACCAGGAGGCTCTCTGCTTCAGCCGGAAGTCGGAACCAGTGCCGGACGGTGGCGAGGTCCTGCATTGGATCGTTCTGCCAGGCGGACTCCCAGTCGATGATCCAGAGGCGGCTGCCATCGAACAGCAGGTTGCCAGGATTCAGGTCGTTGTGGGAGGCCCCGAGCACCATGTGGGGCTCGAGGGCGGCGCGTACTTCGGCGAAGCGCTCGAGGTAGGTGACGATGAACGGCGGGAGCTTCTGGCCGGCCGCCTCGATGACCTGCAATCCGCCGTCGATGCACTTGAAGACATCGAGGAACTCCGGTCCCGGGGGGCCGTCGTGGAGCCGCCGGAGCATCGCCCCGAGCTCGCCGAAGAGCCGGTGGTCGGCACGGAAGGCGGCACCGACCGGCACGCTTGGAATGAACGCGGAAATCACCACCCCGGCCGCTGGGTCGGCGAAGTAGACCTCCGGGGCGACTCCATCCGCCGCTGCAGTGGCCATCATCGCAAACTGGCGCACGGGATCATTGAACGGCTGCGGATTGATCACCACCCGGACCACGGCAGAGCGACCGCCGGAGTCTGCCCGAAAGGTCAGGGCACCGGAGCGCCCTCCCGAGAGAGGAGTGAGGACTCCGGATGCGCTCGGTCCGAACAGCTCGCTCAGGCCGCGGCGGAGCGCCTCGCGGTGCGGCTCCGGCACCAGCCCGTCGATGGCGAATCCGGCGGTCGACACTATCCCTCCAGCTCGTCGCGCATCCGGGCGAGTTCCTGCAGGGCCTGGATCGGCGTGAGCGAGTTCGGGTCGAGTGCGCGGAGCTGTGCCGCCATCGCCGTTGATCGCTTCTGTTCGGGCGAGGGTTCGGCCGGCCGCGACAGGGCATCGAAGAGCGAAGGCTGCGCCGGATCGGGATCACGCGGGGCGTCGCCCGGCACCATTCGGTGACCGGTTTCGAGGGTGCCGAGCACTTCCCGCGCGCGAGTCACGACCCCGCCTGGGAGACCGGCGAGCTGGGCCACGTGGATGCCGTAGGAACGATCGGTGCCGCCGGCTTCGAGTTTGTGAAGGAAGACGATCCCGTTTCCGGATTCCCGAACAGCCACGTTGAGATTGCGCGCGTGCGCGAGCTTTTCGGGGAGCTGCATCAGCTCGTGATAATGGGTCGCGAACATCGTCCGACAGCCAATACGGTCGTGGAGATGCTCACTCACTGCCCACGCGATAGCGACGCCATCGTAGGTGCTGGTGCCACGACCGATTTCGTCGAGCAATACCAGGGAACGTGCGGTGGCGTTGTGGAGGATCGCCGACGTCTCGCTCATTTCGACCATGAAGGTCGACTGGCCACGCGCGAGGTTGTCGCTCGCCCCGACGCGGGTGAAGAGTCGATCGGTGACGCCCACACTGGCGGACTCCGCGGGGACGAAGCTCCCCATCTGCGCCATCAGCACACAGAGGCCGATCTGTCGCAGGATCGTGCTCTTGCCGGCCATGTTGGGTCCGGTCACGAGGAGCACTCGAGCGGCTTCATCGAAGTGCACGTCGTTGGGTACGAAGCGCTCGCGCGCCATCATCCGTTCGATCACCGGATGACGACTCGCCACCAGCGTCAGGTCGTAACGATCGTGCACCTGTGGCCGCACATAGCGCTCGACCACCGCAGTCTCCGCCAGTGAAGCCAGCACGTCGAGGCGGGCGAGCAGGCGCGCGGTGTCCTGGATTCGCGTGATCGCGACGGCGACGAGGTCCCGTAACTCGGCAAAGCGCGCGCCCTCGCGTTCGGCGATTCGCTCTTCGGCGCCGAGGACCTTCGCCTCGTAGTCCTTGAGTTCGGGCGTGACATAACGCTCGGCATTGGTGAGTGTCTGCCGGCGCTCGTAGTCGGCGGGCACACTCGAGGCGTTGGCATTGGTGATCTCGATGTAATAGCCGAAGACGCGATTGAACGCGACCTTGAGCGATGAGATCCCGGTGCGCTCACGTTCCCGCTGCTGAATGCCCGCGAGTGATTGCTTGCCGTTGTCGCGCAGGTCGCGGAGTTCATCGAGTTCCGCGTCGTGCCCCGGTGCGATCACACCGCCGTCGGCAATGCTTATCGGCGGCCTCTCGACCAGGGCCGCGGACAGGGTGGTGGAGAGATCTGCGAGGACGTCGAGCTTCTGGCTCACATGCTCGAGGAGCCCCGGCGTTACGGGCGCAGCAAGCTGCGCCCCAACATTGGAGCTCCGCGCAGCATCGCCATCTACAAGGACGCGGACCGCCGCGAGGACGGCCGGAAGCCTGACGAATGAGTCACGGAGTGCTCCTAGCTCCCGCGGATTCGCCCGCCCCGCGGCCGCACGCGCGGCGAGGCGCTCCACGTCGCGCACGCCATCGAGGGCGGCCCGCAATTCGGCGCGCAGTCGGCCGGCGTCCACGAGTGTGCCCACAGCATCGAGTCGCGCGTTGATCTTGCCCGGGTCGCGCAGTGGCGAGAGGACCCATTGCCGCAACAGGCGGGCGCCCATCGGTGTCATGGTTCGATCGAGCGTCTCGACCAGGGTGACACCCTTCGCACCGGCGCGCAGCGGTTCGACCAGCTCGAGGTTGCGGCGCGTCATTTCATCGAGCCAGCAGAGTTCGTCGCTGCGCCGCACGGTGGGGCGGCTGAGTTGCGGCAGCCCCTGCGGCTGCAACTCCATCACATACCGCAGTAACGCGCCCGCTGCGCCCACGGCGGGTGCATCAGCGGGAGCGAGGCCGAGGCCATCGATTGATGCGAGCTGCAGGCGACGCGCAAGTTCTTCGGCGGCGAGTTCAGGGTCGAATTCCCAGCGTTCGCGTGGGGTGCGCAGCACACCGTCTTCGAGCGGGACGGCACTGTCCTTCGGCACGATGACTTCCGCGGGCGCGAGGCGCCCCAGGGCCTCGGCCAGCCCATCGCTCGCGACGGTCTCGAGCAGGAACTCGCCGGTCGAGAGGTCGAGTGCGGCGACGCCGTTGGTCTGCTCACCGGTAGTGACGGCAACCAGCCAGTTGTTCCGCGACCCCGGCATCCAGTCTTCATCGAGGAAGGCGCCCGGTGTCACCGTCTCGACCACGGCACGCTTGACGATTCCCTTGGCGAGCCGGGGGTCTTCGACCTGTTCACAGATGGCGACGCGATAACCCTGGGCGACGAACTGTCGCAGATAGCCCGCAGCTGACTTGACGGGAACGCCGGCGAGCGGGACACCGTCGCCGCGTGCGGTCAGCGTGATGTTCAGCGCGCGCGCAGCAACCTGCGCGTCTTCGTAGAACATCTCATAGAAATCGCCCATCCGGAAGAAGAGGATCGCGTCGGGATGACGCGCCTTGATCTCGCGGTACTGGACGAGGAGCGGTGAGGCGGCGGGAGAGGACACGGGACAATTCTAACCGAAGAGACTAGAGACTAGAGACTAGAGAGGGCTGTCACCCTGAGCGCAGCGAGGGGGCCGAACCGTCGCTTCCACCGAAGGCCCCGCCCCCTCACTGCGTTCAGGGAGACTTCGGCCTCTCTAGTCTCTAGTCTCTAGTCTCTACTTCACCACGATCGGCACCGTCCACCGAAAGGTTCCCCATTCAAGCGCGAGGTTCCCCGAATTCTTCGTCGCCGGTTCCACGGTGATCGTGAAGCGCTCGACGGGAACCTTGTTGGTTCCGACAGTGAGCGGGATGTGGCCGAGGTCCTGAGCAGGATCGTAATTGGTGCCCCACTGGCCGAATTGCTTGTTCACGATCAGCTGCACTCCGGCTCGCGATGGCAGGGTCCAGAGCGTGTAGGTGCCGGGAGCGAGCTCAAGCCCTTCGAGTTTGATGGCGGCCGTGGTAGTGAACTGTGTCGCGGCGTTGGCGCCGGTGCGCCACACCTCGCCGTACGGAATGATGCCACCGACCAGGACGCGCCCACGGGCCATCGGCCGGCCATAGTCCACCGTAATGGTGGCCTTGCCGACCTTGCTCTGCGCGGCCCCGCGCACGCTCAACATCCCGACGACCGGACTGCTCTTCTCGGCCGCCGCAAACCTCTGCGTGATGGCGGCGACGTCGGGCGCCGAGGCCAGGCGCTCGACTTCAACGAGGTAGGTGGTCTTCGCGCCCGAGTAGGAGCTCATCCGCCCCTGCGGATCCATATGGATCTGGCCAAAGCCCGCGAGGGCGGTGGTCGTGATCTCCCAGACATTGCCGCGCTTGCGCAGTGCGCCTTCGTCGAGCATCAGGCGACCGGGGATGAACTGCCGGATGGGGAGCGGGTTGCCCTTTCGTTTCGCTGCCGCGGCGGCGAGCAACTCGTAACTGCCGAACATGTAGGTGGACCACGGCATCGTGAGATAGCCGGAGTTCGACAAGGTCACGTTCCGCGTACCGGCATCGGTCTTGTGCGCAATCCGGACAGAGTCGCGTCCGAACGCCGCCGTCACGTGAATGGTGCGCGGGTCATTGCCGAGGGGATTCGGGGTCGAGATATCGACGGTGAGGTCACGCACCGTGCCGTCGGGGGCGAGCGCCATCTCCGCGTGCCGCTGGATCACGCGTGGCGCACGCTCGACCTGGTCAATCACGACTCGCGTCGCGCTCCGGGTGACGCGCTCCACCGAGATGGTGTCTCGGCCGAGTCGTGAGATGAAGCCGTACGATTGGGCCTCGAGACGAGCAGCGAGAAGGGAAAGCGCGAGAAGCGAGAGGACGCGGATTGGCACCTGGATCTCACCGTGAAGGTTGGGTCTTGTGGCAGGGGCGCAGCATGCTGCGCCCCTGCGCCGACGCCTGTCTCGCGCGTCCGGTCTTATGAGCGCCCCTACCGCACCACGATCGGGGCGGCCCACCGGAAGGTATCCCATTCGATCACCAGTTTGCCCGTGGTGGCAGAAACCGGCACGATCGACATCGTGAACTTCTCCACCGGTGCGCCGAGTTTTTCGGTGGTTACCGCTACCCGCCCGAGATCCTGCTCAGCGTGGTATTCGGTACCCCATTGCTTGGTCTGCTTGTTGACGATCAGCTGCACACCACTCGCGGTGGGGAGGGTCCAGAGTGTGTAGGTGCCGGGCGCAACGTCGAGCCCACCGATGGTGAGCGCCGTGCTCGTCGTGAACTGGGTTGCGGCGTTGGCACCGGTGCGCCACACCTCGCCGAGCGGGACGACATTGCCGAGAATTGTCCGACCTCGCGTGAGCGGGCGACCATAGTCGACCAGCAGCGCTGCCGTCCCGACGGTGGCACGCGCGGTGTCGCGGACGCTCAACGCGGCGGCCGGGCCGGCCGCCTTTTCGGTTGCGGCGAATCGTGCTGCGATGGCCTCGATGTCCGGTGCCTTCGCAAGGCGCATCGTTTCGAGCTTGATCGTGGTCGCCGCGGCCGACATCGAGAGCAGTTGTCCCTGCGCGCTCACCTTGGCGACAATTGGGGTCCCGAAGAAGTCGATCGAGGCCCCGCCGTTGGCGAGACGCTTGATGAAATTGTGCGAGACGGCTCGTCCGCCGGGGGAATAGGCACCGACGGGAATGCTGTCGCCGCTGCGCTTGAGCGCCGCCGCGAAGATCATCTCGTAGGAGCCGGGGCCGTAGAGCAGCCACGGCATCGCGAGGGCGTCGGTATAGGGAATGGTGCTGCTCTTGACTGTCGTGTCGACGTTGTTCGATGTGTTCAGGTGCATCTCGGTGCCGGCGAAGTGCGCCTGGAGGTGCGACGACGAGGGCCGGCCAGCATCCGGATTGAGCACCTTGGTGTCGAGCACGTAGAGCTCGATCGATCCATCGCCCTTGAGGGTGGCCTCGTAATGACGCTGCACCACTCGCGGCGAGCGCTCGATGATGTCGCCAACGACCTTGTCGCCGGTCCGGGTGATCCGCTCGACGACAACGGTATCGCGCCCCAGTCGCGAGATCAGTCCGTAGCTCTGTTGGGCTTCGGCCGCTTGCGGCGTGAACAGCGCCACGACCAGGAATGCGGCGGGGAGCAATGGCATCGAACGCATGGCAGGCTCACTTCGGTAAGGAGAGATCGGCAAACAACCGGGCGTGAAACGGGGGATGCGCCTCCTACGCTGGCGCATCCCCCGGGTTCCATTCTGGCGCTGCGCCGCGCCGCACGAAAGGGCGCCTTACGGAACCTGAACAACAAAGGGTGCGCCGCCGAGCGCCGCCTTCAGTGCCCCCACCTTCGCCGCCGCTGCTTCCCGGGACTTGAAGGGCCCGGCCTGTACCTTGGTGAGGCCACGCGGCCCGGCCACCTGATAGGCCTTGAATCCGGCCTTCTCGATCTTGCCGACGGCTTTCCGGATCGCGGCCTTGTCACTGATGGCGGCAACCTGAATCCGCCAGGGACCTGCGGTGCTCGTGGCCACGGCCGCCGGGGGCACCGGCTTGGTGCGCAGCGAGTCCGCGCGCGGCGGCGCGGATTCCACGGGCTTGCTCCGCAGCGAGTCCGGGCGCGAGGGCGCTACCTCGACGCCGGCCCCGACGCTGCAGCGTTGCTTCGAGAACTCGAGCTGGTTCTTCAGTTCCACATCATCGCCGACCAGTGCGAGGCCGCGGACGATCCATTCGCAGCCGAGCTGAACCTCCTTCCGGTCGAATGCGGCGCGCGAACCCCAGAGCGCGGCAGCGGGGAGGATGCCGGAATTGGGGTAATCGGTGAAGAGACGACGGATCCGGCTGACGGCCGCTTCACTGTTGCCGCTGCCGTAGTCGAGTTGCGCCAGACGGAGCATCGCCTTGTCGGCCCAGGCGGACGAAGAGAATTCAATCGCGACACGCGAGAACTGGATCTTCATCTCCTCCCCGGTCTTCGCCACCATCGCCGCAGTGTAAAGCGCTTCGGGATAGAGCGGGTCCGTGGAGGGGGTCTTCGCCAGCAGCTTGGTGATCAATGCGCGGGCGGAGTCGCCGTAAGTGTCCTGCGACAGGCGAATGATCTCCTGCAACGCCGGATTGGTGGGGCCTTGTGCCGCGACCGTCGCGACTGGTGCGAGCAGGAGCGCGGCAGCGAGCAAGTGGGTGCGAGTGATGTGAAAGTTCATGCAGCCTTCTTCGCCCGTGAGGCGGCGAGAGTGAGAATCAGGTCGGTGATTACGCCCACTTCGTCGGAAATGGTCGTGCTCTTGAGCGCGGCGTCGGCGGTGAGTGTGTTCGACACGGCGGCCTCAAGTCGTGGCAACGACCAGCGACCCACGACCTCGGCGACGAGGCGGGTGAACGGATCGTAGCTGCCGACCCCAGGGCGCCGTTCGAAGCAGAGTTTCTTCGTGGCTTCCGCCAAGGCACGATCGCGGATCTTTCGTGCTTCGGCCGTGGCGCGGGCCCAGCGCAATACCAGCAACGAGGAACCAAGCAACGTGACCAGCTTGACTCCGGAATTGCCGCTGACATCGAGAATGCGCGGCAGCAAGGTGACGGCCGCTGCGGTATCGTCACGCAGGACCGCGTCGCGCCAGTCGTCGAGCGTCTCGCCGAAACGCACCCCCACGAGGTCGCCCACGGTCTCGCGGTCGATCGGGCCGGTGATCTGCAACCCGCTGAGCTTGGCCGTCTCGGCGCGCAGCATACCGAGGTCACCGCCGGTGGCACGCAGCAGATGTTCGCGGGCGTCAGTGGCGAGCGCGATGCCAGCGGCCTGCAGCTGGATGTCGAGCCACTCGTCGAGCGCGTCGCCGACGAGCGCAGCGCAGTTCACGGAGACGCAGTGTTTCGCGAGGTCGTCGTCGGCCTCGTCGTCGTTGCCCTGCACGATGACCAGAACCGTCTCCGGCGCCGGGCGTTCGAGATACTTCACCGCCGGCTGTTTCCCCTTGCTCTTGCGTTTCCACGCCTCGACGTCGCGCAGCACGACCACGCGCCGGTCGGCCATCATCGGCAAGGTCGAGCACGCCGCGGCGAGCTGATCCGGTTCGATCTGCTGGGCGGAGAGGATGTCCAGGTTGAAGTCGCGGAGCCCGGGGTCGAGGATCCGGTCGAGGAGGAGGGCAAGCGCCTCGTCCTTGAGGATCGCTTCACTCCCGTGGAGATAGTACGCGGCCGCCGGGGCGTCCTTGGCGAGGGCGCGTCGCAGCTGGTCGGGAGAGAGGCGGGGCATACCCGAATCTAAGGGCGTCTACCGGGGTCTGACGAAGGTGTTGGCGAAGAGCACCGCCGTGAGGGTCTTGCAGTCGGTGATGACCCCGCCGTGCACCATTTCAAGCACCGCCGACCAGCGCAACGGATGAACGGCGAGCACCTCGTCGGCCTCCAGCGCGTTGGCGCCCGGCGTCAGCTCGGCGGCGAGGTAGAGGTGGATGACCTCATCGGTGAAACCGGGTGTGGTCCAGATCTGCGTCAGCTTCTCGAGTCGTTCGCAACGATAGCCGGTCTCCTCGGCGAGCTCGCGATGGGCGGTCTGGTCGGGGTGCTCGTCCTTGTCGCGCCGGCCCGCAGGAATCTCCCAGAGATAGTCTCCGGTGGCATGACGGAATTGCCGGATCAGGAGCACTCGCGGATCGGGGTCTGCCGGATCATCGAGAAAGGGGAGGACCGCCGACGCGCCAGGATGCCGCAGCATCTCGAGCTCGCCCACGTTGCCGTTCGGAAACTGCACCGTGTCGATGTCGAGGGAGACCACGCGGCCGGTGTGGACTCGTACAGTGGAGAGGAGGGTCATGCTGAAAGATAGAGACTAGAGATGAGAGACTAGAGGATGACACGGCCCTCTCTAGTCTCTCATCTCCAGTCTCTCGTCTCTAGTAGCTCTGAACTTCTATCGGCCCCAGCTTCAGCTTCTCGATGCCCGGCCGGATCTTGGCGAGGTCGCCGACGATGACCACGGTGAGATGGCCGGTATCGATATGCGCCTTGGCCACGCGCTCGACATCCGCCGCCGTAACGCGCTGAATGGCGGCGAGCTCCTGGCTCACCGCGGCGAGCGGCTGGTGGAAGAGCAGCGACGTCGAGAGCGCGCCGGCGATCTGGCCCGCCGTTTCGTAGTCACCGAGCGAGCCGAGGACGAGGTAGTTGCGCGCACGACTGAGCTCGACAGGTGACACAGGTTCGGCGCCCATCTTCTTGAGTTCACGGAAGAAGACGATGAGCGACGAATCGGTCACGTTGGTGCGTACCGCCGAATTGGCGAGAAACGGTCCGGTGACCGGTGCGAATGAGAATCCTGCCCCGGCGCCATAGGTATAGCCCAGCTGCTCGCGGAGAATGTCATTTAGGCGCGAGGAGAAAGAGCCCCCAAGGATGGTGGACATCACCTGGACCGCAGCGTAGTCGGGATTGCTGCGACTCATCCCCGGCGCGCCGATGAAGATCACTGACTGCGCGGCATCGGGCTTGTCGACGAGAATGATGTGCGTGGCCGAGGACGGCGCGGCGGCAACGGTTGCGGCTGCGGGCTTGGTCAGCGACGAAGCCGGCGCCTTCCAGCCGCCCATGGCCTTGGTTGCCCAGAGTCGTGCCTCGGCGAGCGTGACGTCGCCGGAGAGGATGAGCGTCGCGCGACGTGGGTCGGCCGCACGCTGCCAGTAGTTGCGGACACCGGCCGAGTCGAGCGCGGCAGTGCTGGTGGAATCGCCGCCGATGTCACGATGGAGCGGATGGTTCGCGGGGTAGACATTGCGGAAGAAGACCCGCTGGGCCACCTGGCCCGGAGAATCCTTGGCGCGAAGGAGCGAGGCCAGGCGCAAGTCGCGCTCGCGCTTCACGTCGGCTGCGTGAAAGGCCGGTCGCAGGAGCATATCGGCGAGCAGGGCGAACCCTTCGCTCACTGAGCGCTTCGGTACCGACAAGGTGAGGGTGGTGTTCTCCCACCCCGCGCCGGCGCCGAGACGAGCGCCGATGAAATCTGATGCCTCGGAGAACTGCAGTGCGCTGCGACTCCCGGCGCCTTCGCTGAGCATCGTCGCGGCAAAAGCGGCAATGCCTGGGGCGACACCAGTGAGGCGGGCACCACCGTCGAGAATCAGGCGCGCCTCAACCAGCGGTACTTCGGCGTTGCGTACCACCATCAGTCGCAGGCCGTTGGGGAGCACGGCTTCCTGGACGGCGGGCACGGTCAGTGTTGGCGTGGCACCGAGCGCCGGCGCGGTCGTGACCTGTGCGCCAACGCTACTGATCGCGGTACCCAGCGTCACGGCGGTCACTACCGCGGCACGGCGGAAGCTCAAGGGAAAGTGGTTCACGGGGTGACCCTCCGCTCGGCGGCGAGCTCTTTCTTGCCCATCGGTACGACCGATACAATGGCGCGCGGCCCGAGGAGATACTTGCTCACCACGCGCCGGACGTCATCGGCCGTGACGGCACGCAATTGGTCGAGATTCTTCTGGAAGCCATCGGGTTCACCGGTCTGGTAGTAGTAGCGGTTGAGCTGGTCGGCCTTGCCCTGCACCGTCTGGATGCGGCGGATAAAGCCGGCTTCGAGCGAGTTGCGCGCCTGCTGCAATTCGCGTTCGGTGGGGCCCTTGTCGGCCAGCTTGCGGAGTTCATCGTCGACGGCGCGCTGCAGTTCGGGAAGCGCGTGACCCGGACGTGCCGTGGCGGTGACGCCGAACGTGCCGGCCAGCTTCCGGTGGTCGGGGCCGGCGCCGACATCGGATGCCGTCTGGTCAGTGTAGACGAGTCGCTGATCGAGGCGGGAGTTCTTGGCACCGCTCAGGACATACGCCGCGACCTGCAGCGCTGCGTCATCGGATGCGCCAGCGCGCACCGACTCGAAGTTGTAGTAGAGCCGAGGCAACTGCACGCGGTCTTCGAGCACCGCAGTCGTGTCGGCCAGGAGTTGCGGCTGTACCGGATCAGGACGATCGATCGCCGGACCACGCGGAATCGCACCGAAGTAGTGCTTGACCAGCGCGAGCACCGAGTCGCGCTTCACAGCGCCGGCCACGGTGATGACCGCGTTGTTCGGTGCGTAGTAGGTCCGGAAGAAATCCTTGACGTCTTCGAGCGACGCCGCGGAGAGGTCGGCCATCGAGCCGATCACTGGCCAGCTGTACGGGTGTGTCGACGGATACATCAGCTTCGGCATCACGTCGGCGACGAGGCCGTAGGGCTGGTTCTCGTAGCTCTGCCGCCGCTCGTTCTTCACGATGTCGCGCTGGGCGTCGACCTTTGGGGTGTCCATCGTCGGCAGCAGAAAGCCCATCCGATCGGCATCGAGCCAGAGCATCAGCGGCAGCGCGGAGACGGGACCCGCTTCGTAGTAGTTGGTCCGGTCTTCGGTGGTCGAGCCGTTGTTGTCGGCGCCGGCCGCTTCGAGGAGGCGATCGAACTGGGGATAGGGCGCGTGTTCGGATCCCATGAACATCAGATGCTCGAACAGGTGCGCGAAGCCGGTGCGTCCCGGTTTTTCGGAGCCGGAACCGACCCAGAACCAGGTATCGACGGTAACAATCGGGGCCGAGGCGTCTTCGTGGACGATGAGCCGGAGCCCGTTCGGCAGGGTGTCGACGGTGGCAGGCACCTTGATCCCCTGGGCCGACAGCGAGGCGCTGCCGCAGAGGAGGAGGGTGCCGACGAGGAGGCGTAAACGCATACGAAGTCCCGGAGGCGAGAAGCGAGGGCTGTGGAGGGTGCGGACTCTACGAAAATAGCGGGGGGAGGATTCGGGTTGTCGGTCGCAGGAGTCCGGGGGCCGCATCGGTCTCGTGCCTGCGCCAGTTCGCGCCGGGGGCACGACGCCGTGGGCTCCCTCTCCGCGGCTGCCAGATGTGGGCGGCGTTGCATCGTGGGTCCCTCGGAGCGGCCTCATGAAGCCGCGAGCGGAGCCTACGGCGTCGCTAGCGTAATGTTCGTCGGCGTAATGCAGCCGTGGAGAGGGAGCCCACGATGCAATGCCCGCGCGACTCCGCCGTCGGGTGACACCGGTGCCGCGCGAGCGCGGCACCACCGGTTTCGGCAGGGAGATCGTCGATTGCGCGCTAAAGCTCGACGCGTTCTCCGTGCGCCGGAATGTGCACTTCCTTGACGCCTTCCTCTTCGAGGAGTGCTTTCATCGCGACCAGCGATTCCGGCTCGCCGTGCACGCAGAACGCGCGGGTGATCGGCCCGCCCAAGTTGCGGACCCACTGCCGCAATTCGTCGCGACCGGCGTGCGCCGAATAGCCATCGATGGTGGCGACTTCGGCATTGACCGTGTGCATTTCACCCAGTAACCGCACTTCCTTGATGCCGGACTGGATCCGGGCACCCAAGGTGTACGACGCCTGGAAGCCGACGAAGAGAATGCAGTTTTTCGGGTCGCCCATGTTGTTGGCAATGTGGTGCACGATGCGGCCGGCTTCGGCCATTCCTGATGCGGAGATGATGATGGCCGGGCCCTGCAGCTGGTTGAGGGCTTTCGACTCCTCGACGCTGCGGACAAATCGTACCAGGTGATGATCGAAGATCCGCTTGTCATTGCGGATGAACGCCTCGGTGTCGTCGAAGAGTTCGGGGTGCAACCGGAAGATGTCGGTTGCTTCGACCGCGAGCGGCGAGTCGATATAGATCGGGACCTCGGGGATGCGCTTCTCTGCGGCCAGCTCGTGCAGCGCGTAGATCAGCTCCTGGGTGCGGCCCACGGCGAACGATGGCACGATGAGTTTGCCGCCCCGCGCTGCGACGCGGTTCACCACCTCGGCGAGATTTGCCGTCGCATCGCGCTGCGTGTCGTGATTCTTTCGAGCATAGGTGCTCTCGATGATCAGCGTATCGATGGCGCCCTTCGGACCCTCGGGATCGCGGATGATCGGCTGGCCCCAGCGCCCGATGTCGCCGGAGAAAACCAGGCGATGCGGCGTGCTGCCGCCGATCTTCACTTCGACGTTGGCACTGCCGAGGATGTGGCCGGCATCGCGGAAGGTGACGGTCAGGTCGCCGGCAGCAGAGAAAGGGCGGTTGTAGGGATGCCCCTCCATCAGCTCCTGCACCCGGATGGCGTCCTTCTGGGTGTAGAGCGGCGCCGAGCCGGGAAGTGCCCGCCCCTTCTTCTGCAGCCACTTGAAATCGCTTTCCTGGATGTGCGCCGAGTCGGCAAGCATGATGGCGCAGAGATCGCGCGTGGCCGGTGTGGCGAAGATGCAGTTGTCGTACTGGTGCGCCCCGAAGAGGGGCAGCCGGCCGGCGTGGTCGATGTGGGCGTGCGAGAGGATGATCGCATCGAGCTGGCGCGGATCGAACGGGAGCGTCGCGTTGAGGCGATTGGATTCTTCGCGCTTGCCCTGGAAGAGGCCGCCGTCCAGCGCCACACGATGGCCGCGCCACTCGAGCAGATGACACGAACCGGTCACCTGACCTGCCGCACCCCAGAACGTGAGAGTTGGTCCGTTCATTGGAAGATTCCCCTCAGAAGGATGACCGGCAGCTTGGCGCCTTCTGCCAGCAGATAACCGATTTCAGTGGAGAACGAGCGCGAGATCGGTGATGAGTGTGTCGGCGACGTGAACGCGGTGAGTCCGAGACGGTGTGCTTCGAGCCGCAATCGCGCGAGATGAAAGGGGTCGCTCACCAGGATCACCCGCTCCTTCCCGGCGCCGTGGAGATACTCGGCGACGGCATCCATCGACCCGGCGGTAGTGCGACCCTGGGGTTTCACTACTACGACGCCGGCGGGGATGCCGCGCGACACCAGGTAGCGCTGTCCGGCGGTCGCCTCACTCATCCGGTCGCCTTCGACGATGCCACCGGTGACGACGATGAGATCGGCGTAGCCCTCCCGGAAGAGGGAGGCGCCGTGGTCGAGTCGCGCCTTGAGTACCGGCGACGGGCGACCGTCGTACTGCGCGGCGCCGAGGATGACGATGGCATCGGCGGGGGTGCGCTGATCGAGCCGCGAGACGATCAGCACGACCAGGAATGAGAGGAGATAGAACCCGCCGATCCCGATCGCAATCGCGGCGAGCCAGCGACGCGATGCCGTGGTCAGAAGGGGAACGACTCCCCTTCGCGGGGCACGATCACGTCGCGCACGCCCTCCTCGCGGAGGATGGTGACCATCATCGCGACCGCGAGATCATCGCCGTGGACGACGAAGGCACGCTTGATCGGCCCGCCGAGCGCACGCACCCATTCGCGCATCTCCTCGCCGCCGGCATGGCCGGAATAGGCGGCAAGTGTTTCGACTGCGGCCTTCCGTTCGACCACTCGATCCTCGATGGTGACCCGTTCAGCGCCATCCTGGAGCAGGCGACCGACGGAGCCTTCCTCGAGGAAGGAGAGGAAGAGGAGGGTGTGGCGGACGTCTTCAAGGCAGCGACGAAAGTGATGCGCCGATCGACCCGAGTCGCCGGTCTCGCTCGGTGCCACGATGATCGCGGGGCCATCGAGGGAGTCGAGGCGAGCACGGGCCGACGCATCGCCGATGTACCGCAGCAGGGCGCTGTCGAAGGCGCCGCCTTCATCGCGATAGGTACGCTCGTCCCGGGCGATCGATTCGGGGTGCAGCCGGATCATCGTCGGGAGACAGACCGGGGTCGGCGTGTCCATCCAGATCGGAATATCGGGAATCCGGCCAGCACGCCAGAGTGCCTGCACCGCGCGGATGAATTCGTGGATCGGCCCGAGCGACGACGCGGGCACGATGACTTGCCCGCCCCGGGTCACGGCGTTGTTGATGATCGCCGCGAGCTGGGTCTGCGCCTCTTCGAACGAGGCGTGCTCTTCGTGCGCGAAGGGCGAACCGACGATGAGGGTGTCGACCTGTCCCGGCACCGATTCCGGATCGCGCAGCAGCGGCGATCCCGAACGGCCGACGCAACCCGAGTAGACGATGCGGTGCGAACCGCCTTCGCCAGTGCGGAGTTCGATCGACGCCGAGCCGAGAATGTGGCCGGCATCCGAGAATTCGAAGACGAGATTGCGACGGAGGTGCAGCGGCCGATGATAGGGCTGCCCGACAAAGAGCTCCTGCGCCGCCACGACATCGTCCAGCGTGTAGAGTGCGTTGTCCCCCTCGGCCGCGAGGTCGAGCGCCGCCTCGGCGAGGAGGATCGCGGCCATGTCGCGACTACCTGGTGTGGCGTAGATCGGCCCGCGATAGCCGTGACGCACCAGCTGTGGGACGCGACCGGCGTAGGCGAGTCCCGCCTGCGAGAGGAGGAGCGCGTCAACCCGCTTCGGGTCGAGTGGCAGCTCGCGATTCTTGGCGTCGGCCTGGGCGACGTTGCCCTGGAAGAAACCGGCGTCGAGGAGGACGCGGGCACCGGCGGCTTCGAGCAGCATCATCGAGCCGGTCGCGGTGGCGGCGCCGCCAAAGAAGGTCAGCGTACGAGGTGCGCTCATTTGGTCCCGAAGAGTCGGTCCCCGGCATCACCAAGCCCGGGGAGAATGTATCCGTTGGCGTTCAGGCCGCGGTCCAGCGCCGCGGCATAGATCGGCACATCGGGGTGCGCTGTAGTAAACGTGCTCACGCCTTCGGGGGCCACAACCAAACAGAGCAGGGCGATGTCGGTCGCCCCCGCCCGCTTGAGCTCCGCGACCGCCTCGACCGCCGATCCGCCCGTGGCCAGCATCGGATCGAGCACGAAGAAGCGATGGTCGGCCACAGGAGTCGGCACCTTGAAGTAATACGATACCGGCTGCAGCGTCTCGTGGTTTCGATAGAGCCCGATGTGCCCCACGCGGGCGTTCGGGATCAGCTGCACGATCCCCTCGACCATCCCGAGCCCTGCCCGGAGGATCGGCACCAGCGCCACCTTGGGTGCCACGCGCTCACCCATCGTGGTCTCGAGCGGCGTGACGACCTCGACCGGCTCGGTCCGGAGGTCCCGGGTCACTTCATAGGTCATCAGCGAAGCGATCTCGCCGACCAGTTGCTTGAAGTCCCGGGAGGAGGTGCTCGCGTCGCGAAGGAGCGCGAGCTTGTGCCGGATCAGGGGATGATCGAGGACCGTGAGGCCTCGGCGCGGAGACGAAGGCATAGCTGTATAAGGTCTAGCCAGCGGCGGCGGGGCGCAATGACGGAGCCATGGGGATACCGGCCCGACACCCGTAAGCGCCGAGCCTGCGCGGCGCCAGTCTCCGCTGCGCTCGAGGGCTTCGGTCAGGGGGCCGCCCTCGTCGGATCAAATTCCGCGCGTCCGCGATTCGCTCGAGTCCGCCGCCGGGCGCGCTGCCCGCGCCCGGTTCGGCGGCTCGTCTTCGCGAATCGCCCGCCGGCGCCAGAGCGCCGGCCCCGGACGCGCTCCCTATTGATCCTCCTCTGACGGCCCCCCGACCTCGCCCCTTCTCGCTTCTCCCCTCACCCCTCACCCCTCACCCATCTCCCATCTCCCATCTCCCTTCTCCCTTCCCCGGTCTGTTGTCGACACTACCGTATACTTCTCTGATCCCACGCCAACCGAGAGTCCTCCATGCGCCTCTTTCTCATGTCGACCCTCCTCGTCGCCCTGGTTTCGCTCGGGGCGCAGGCCCAGACCAATCCGTTCCGGGCCAAGCTCAAGGGACTTCCCTCGTACACCGTGGAGTACAGCTACGGCGGCGACATGAGCGGAACCGGGAAGACCAGCTCGGCGGATGATCGCTTTGCGTCGTCCGAGACGAGGACGGGGAAGTTCTTCGGCAAGCAGACGACGACCTCGACCTGGTCGATGACCGACGGCGATTTCATCTGGAGTGCCGATCTCGAGAAGAAGACCGGCCTCAAGTCGGTGAATCCGTTGCCATCGATGGCGAAGGCGTATGACGATCTCGATCGCGATGGGAAGGCCCGCTTCACCTCGAACATGAAGGAGATGATGCAGTTCGTGACTCGCGCATTTCCCGGGATGCCGTTCGATGGCGAGAAGAAGGGAACCCGTACCTATGCGGGCGAAAGCTGCGAGCTGACCGAGATGGGAAGCTTCTCCTTCTGCACGATGAAGTCGGCGCCGATCGTGCTGTACTCCGCGGGCTCCTTCATGTGCGTGAACTTCGAGCAGACTGCGACGAGCGTGCGCCGCAGCAGCGATCCGTCACTCTTCCAGGTTCCGGCGGACGTGAAGTGGACCGAGAATCTCGATCGCGCCCGCGCCGATTCGGGCGCGCGCGCCTTCATCGGGCAGTTCGCGTCGCAGGCGATGACCGACTCGATCGCCAAGGCAAAAGCCGAGATGGCGGCGAAGTCCGGCAATGCGAGCAATGGTCAGCAGGCGCAGATGACGCCGGAGCAGCAGAAGCAGATGTGCGATGCGCTCAAGAACTTCTCGATTTCGACTGCCTTCAACAACGCAATGAAGAATGCCTTGAATCAGGCGAAGAACGACGCGATCAATGGTGCCGCGGAGGGTGCCGCGAACAAGTTGAAGCGCGGCCTCGGCGGGCTGATCAAGCGGCCATGAAACGGATCGCAGCATTCCTGATCGCGATCTCGGCGTGTCGCGCAGCCCCGGTAGCGACGCCGACCTCTGCGCTCACGCCGGCGCACAGCGCCGCGATTGCCGACAGCGTCTCCGCCACTCTCGGCGAGTATCGCGCCGCGTTTGCCGCGCGCGACATCGATGCCACGATGCGCTTCTATGCCGACGACCCGCGCTTTCGCTGGGTCGAGGACGGCGAACTGCGCTACTCCTCGAAGGCCGAGGTTGCCGCGGCGCTCCGCGCCTTCGTGCCGTCGCTCAAGGCGATCGAGCTGTCGTATTACGACCCGGTCGTGACGCCGCTCGCTCCCGGGGTGGCCGTCGTGGCCACCCGCTTCGCGCAGAAGATCACCGACAGCGCCGGAGTCATGCGGGGCTTTGCCGGGGCGATGTCGATGACGCTGATCCATGGCGACTCGGGGTGGCGCTTCCTGGTGGGCCACACCTCGTCCCTGGTGCCGCGCCCGCCGACGGCAACGAAACAGGGGGCGGGGTAGTCCCTGCGCGACGGATCGGCTAGCGTTCAGCATGGCTGATACTGAAAAGACGACCCCGACCGTTGCGCCCGATCCTATCGGCCAGCGGATGTTCAAGGCCCGCACGATCATCATCTCGGGCGAAATCACCCAGGAACTCTCCGAGAAGGTGACGGCGCAGCTGCTCGCGATGTCGGCCGAGTCAGCGACCGCCCCGATCACCATCTACATCAATTCGCAGGGTGGTCACGTCGAGGCCGGCGATACCATCCACGACATGATTCGCTACGTCCTGCCCAAGGTCCGCATCGTCGGAACCGGGTGGGTGGCCAGCGCTGGCGCGCTGATCTACGTGTCGGTGCCGCGCGAAGATCGTTTCTGCCTGCCGAATACCCGCTTCCTGCTGCACCAGCCGGCCGGCGGGATGGGGGGCACGGCGTCGGATATTGCGATCGAGGCGCGCGAAATCGTGAAGATGCGGGAACGGCTCAACGAGATCTTCGCCCGGGAAACCGGCCAGAGTGTGGCGCGGATCGTTGACGACACCCATCGGAACTTCTGGCTCGGCGCCGAAGAGGCCAAGGCCTACGGGCTCGTCGGATCGGTGATCTCGAAGCAATCGGAGCTGAAGTAGGCCGGTTGCGGCGCATTCTGCGCGACGGTCTAGCGCAAAGCACGGGTTCAGGGTAATCTCACGAGTGACTTCTGGTTCCTGGCCCCCCTGCTGAGGTTCCGTCCGTGTTCACTTCGCGTCTTTCTGGTGTAGTTCGGGATTCCTCTGGTCGAGCGATTCGCAGCGCGGAGTTGACGCTGCTACCACTCAACCTGCGCGCCATCTCCGGGGTCGGCGGCGAGTTCGCCTTCCTGATCCCCACGGGCGGCCGCTTCACGCTGCACGTCGCGGCGGCTGGTCACACGCCTGTCTCCCTCGAAGAGATCGATCTTCCGCGCGGCGCGGTGTTGCGTCAGGAGATGACGCTTTCGCCGCGACAGCCCGTGCCGGTCACCCGCGTCTGGCGTGACGGCATGGCGCACCGGGCCTCGGTTCGGTAGTCGACGCGGCGTTCCCCGATCACTTTTCCGGCGTCGCCGCCGGCTACGCCGCCTTTCGTCCGCACTATCCTGAAACACTCTTCGACTGGGTCGCCCTGGCGGCCCAGCGTCGCGACGTGGTCTGGGACTGCGCCTGCGGAAGCGGTCAGGCCACAGCTGCGCTGGCCGGACGCTTCGCGCTCGTCATCGCGACCGATGCGAGTGCCGAGCAACTCACCCACGCGCCGGCCTTACCACACACCATCTGGCAGGTCGCACCCGCCGAGGCGAGCGGGCTTCCCGACGCCTCGGTTGACGTCGTGGCGATTGCCCAGGCGCTGCACTGGTTCGACCTGTCACGCTTCTGGCCCGAAGTCCGCCGCGTGGTCCGGCCCGGCGGGCTGATCGCTGCCTGGAGCTATGGGCCACAGCGTGTGGCCGAGCCCAGGGTGGATGCACTGCTGACCGACTTCTACACCAGCACAGTGGGCCCTTTCTGGCCGGCCGAGCGGCGCCACGTCGACAGCGGCTACACCACCCTCGCCTTTCCGTTTGAGCGGCTCGCGCCGCCACGGTTCGCGATGGTGCAGGAGTGGGCCCTGCCGCAGATGCTTGGTTACGTCCGTTCGTGGTCCGCAACGCAACGCTACCGGACCTCCGAAGGGCGCGATCCGGTGCTCGAGCTCGAGCCACGACTCTCCGCGGCGTGGGGTGCCGGTACGCACGAGGTACGCTGGCCGCTCACCGTCGTCGCGGGAACCATCGGCGTCGACTGACGCTGGCGCCTCGGCGCCTCTCGTGGCATCGTTGTGTCTCCTCTCGCCCAGAGTCCTTCATGCGCTGCCACGCCTTCGCGTTTGCATTGCTTGTGTCCGTTGCCCCTGCTGCGGTCGTGGCGCAAGCGCCAATTCCACCTGCCGATCAGCAGATCGCCGTTGCGGTGCTGCCGCTGCCGGCCGAGTTCCGCGCCGATGCCACCGTCCTCGGCTACTCGCCGGAGGGGAAGCTGGTGACGCTGCGCCCGGGGAAGGGGGCGATGACCTGTCTCGCCGACGACCCCAAGGAAGAGAAGGCCTTCCACGTCGCCTGCTATCACAACTCGATGGAACCGTTCATGGCACGCGGCCGGGCGCTGCGCGCGAGCGGCGTGACCGGCGACAAGGTCGACAGCGTACGCTTCAAGGAAGTGAAGGCCGGCAAGATCCGGATGCCGAAGCAGGCCGCGCTCTGGTCACTTTCGGGCGATGCGTCGGTAGTGGATATGGCTGCCGGGAAGGTGACGCCCGCCGCTCGCGCGCTCTACGTGGTGTACATGCCGTATGCGACGCCTGCGACGTCGGGGATCCCGGCGGCACCAGTGCGCGGCGCCCCGTGGGTGATGTACCCGGGAACTCCCAAGGCACACATCATGTTCGTGCCATCGATGTAATCGGCACGACCTGACCGGAGAGCGTGGTGCACCAGGATCTGGCGGCGATCGAGCAGGAGTTGCATGCGGCGCAGGCGGACGCTCATCGGATCGCCGACGCGGTCGATGAGGTCACCTGGACCACACGTCCTGCGACGAACTCGTGGTCGATGAGTGAATGTGTGGCGCACCTCACGCTTTCGACGGAAGCGTTCCTGCCGACGTGCAACGCCGACATCGCGCGCGATGAGGTACGAGCACGGCCCGCGCCGGTGCACATGCGACGCGACCTGATGGGGTGGGTGCTTTCGCGCACGATGGAGCCGCCGGTGCGGGGAAAGTTCCCGACGGCGGCGGGTTTCATTCCCGGTGGCAGCGCATCACGCAGCGAAACGCTGGCGGCCTTTGACGCCTCACAGGTTGCCCTGCTCGATCTGTTGCGGCGTTGTGACGGGATCGACATCACCCAGGTGCGGGTGACTTCGCCGTTCAACGCCCGGGTGAAGTATTCGCTCTTCTCGATGTTCCGGATCACCACCGCGCATCAGCGACGGCATCTCTGGCAGGCCGAGCGGGCGCGCGACCTGGTCGTCGCGGGTCGGTAGGTGATTGTGATGGTGCGGTGTTGTCCACTCTGTGAGGTTGCCTGATGATCGACGCAGTCCGCCGCTGCATGTTCCGCGAACTCGATGGTTTTGCGGCCGAACTCGATGGCTATCC
Organism: Gemmatimonadota bacterium; assembly: GCA_040388535.1. Lineage (NCBI taxonomy): Bacteria > Pseudomonadati > Gemmatimonadota > Gemmatimonadota bacterium. The sequence continues at coordinate 620,120 of JAZKBR010000002.1, forward strand.
CGACGATGCCGCGGTGTGGACCGACCTTCCCGGCTTCGCGAATTCCACCGGCACGCTCACGCTGCACGTCTGCGGCGGACTGCGCCATTTCATCGGCGCCGGTATAGGTGGCAGCAGTTATGTGCGTGATCGCGATCTCGAATTCTCGAAGCGCGGAGTGTCACGAGCCGAACTGCACTTGCTGCTGGCGGTCACGCGCGACGAAATCGCGCGGGCGTTCGAACTGTTCGACCCAGCAAAGCTGTCCGAACAGTTCCCGCTCGAGATGGGCGGCCATCGAATCCGCACCGACCTGATGCTAGTGCATCTCACCGCGCATCTTGGCTACCATCTCGGGCAGGCCGATGGACATCGGCGGGCGACGACGGGAGAGCGGAAGAGCGTGGGGGCGATGGGCGCGACGGCGATACTAGAGACTAGAGACTAGAGACTAGAGCCGCGTCATCCTGAGCGTAGCAACCCGAAGGGTTGCGAAGTCGAGGGAGGCCGAGCTCCGCCCCCTCGCTTCGCTCAGGGTGACTGGACTCCGTCGCCCTGCTTCAGTCTCTAGTCACTAGTCACTAGTCTCTAGTCTCTCTAAGTTGAACTTCGCTATTCATCGGAGCTTCGCGTATGGTCACCGCCGTCATCCTGCTCACGGTTCAGCGCCAGCATATCAAGAGTGTCGGCGAGCGTCTCGCGGAGATGCCCGAGGTGAGCGACGTCTTTTCGGTCGCGGGGAAGTTCGATCTCGTCGCGATCGTGCGGGTGAAGGCCAACGAGGATCTCGCCGACCTCGTGACCGAACGGATGGTGCGGCTCGAGGGGATTACCGGGACCGAGACGCTGATCGCGTTCCGGGCCTACTCGCGCAAGGATATCGAAGCGGGGTTCTCGCTCGGCGCGGAGGGGTAGGGCAGGAATGCTGACCGAATCGCGCGCCTGGGCGTATGTCGTGGTGGCCGGCTTTCTCGAGGTCGGCTGGGCGATCGGACTCAAATACAGCGAGGGGTTCTCGAAGCCGCTGCCGAGCGCGTTGACGATTGTCGGGATGGTGATGTCGATGTGGCTGCTCGCGCAGGCACTGCGGGTGCTGCCGGCCGGCACAGGCTACGCGGTCTGGACCGGGATCGGCGCGGTGGGCACCGCGATTCTCGGCATCGCGCTGCTGGGGGAATCGCGCAGCGCGCTGCGGTTGCTCTGCATCGCGATGATCGTCGGCGGGATTCTCGGTCTCAAGCTGGTGAGTGATCGGCCCTAGGGGCGGCGGGGCAGGGTTCCCGGTTGCCGGACCCCCCCACCGCGGGCTATAATCCCGCCCTGTCCGGCCAGGTAGCTCAGTTGGTAGAGCACGTGACTGAAAATCACGGTGTCGGGGGTTCAATTCCCTCTCTGGCCACTGGGGCCTCCCAACGTTGGGAGGCCCCGCTCGTTTCCGGTAACGTGTGACTGAAAATCAACGGTGACGGGGGTGGAGCTGCGGCGACTGCGTCGCCTCGCTCGCCTTCGGCTCAATTCCCTCTCTGGCCACTACGAAACAGTGAAGGGGTCCTCGAATGAGGACCCCTTCTTTTCATGCGGGTCGGGGGTGGAGCCGCGGGGACTGCGCTCCACGGTTTGATGTGGAGTTTACCCAATTCGCGGCCCCCCACTTCAAGCACCAACTTCCCGTTCGCGACCCAAAAAAGTCAGGGTTTTCCCTGACTTTTCTGCGTTTTCCTTGACAGGCGACGGGGGCTGCCAGCTCCTTTTTCGCGCCACACGCACCGATTCCTCAAAATCATTTGAGCCTTGGTTGATCCCCGATTGTTAGCTCGGGGCTCCGCGTGTGAGCAACCTCCACTTCTTCGTCTGAGGATTACCGATGCGAATGCGCAGTATCGGAAGGAAACTGGTGACATGGCTGGCACCGGGCGCACTAGTCGCTATTCTGGCGGCTTGCGGAGCAGATATGCCGAGTATCCCTGAGGCGGGAGGATGGGAGCTGGTCCCCCAACTCCCCGTGGCTGTGGTTGATGCCCACGGCTATTTCGCATCGATCGGGTGCAAGCCTGTTCAGGGAAAGGGTTTCAAGGGAGTTATTGCCGTAACAAGGCAAAATGGAAAAATGGCAGCTTTCGACTGCTCCTCCGCGAATCGCGATTCGGTTTCGGCTGCCGAGGAGCGATATGCAGCGGCATTACAGGCCGCCCAGCATGGCCCGAACGCCCTAATGGGCTATTACTCGTGGGTGTGGCTTTCCTACCAAGAGTGCACCACCCAAACGACACCCGCCGTTAATACGAATAACCCATACGCTGGATACGTCCGGGTGATCTATGACGGTGTGGACTACGGCGATTATTGGGTTCCAGCCGGACCGGCTTCGACCTCTGCGGATGTCCGTGTTTGTGAGTTTGTCGACGTCTATCTAGGGACCTGGCACCCTGGCACTACCAACCCGAACGAAGAGCCCCCCCCGCCATCGGGCTCTGGCGGGACCCCCGCGGATCCGAACAATCCGAGTGGTAGGTACGTCACTGAAATTCAGGTCTCCCCTACAGGGGAGAACTACCAACTTGGAAGTGCAGCTTGGTTCACGGCGACGCTGAAATTCAATGATGGATCTACCGAGTCCCGGAACGCGGCGGACTTCATTTGGATGAGCTTCAATACCTCCATCGCCCACACAGGAGACAAGGGCGAATTCGTCTTCTCCGGTCAAGGAACCACGACAATCCAAGCGGCGCTCGTCGGTGGCAACGGGGTTGTTGGGACTGCGACTGTTACGGTCACCCTGGCCCCGACAGATACGCTTTGCAAGGGCTGGTCAGCAGATCGCAGGATTACAACCTCGGCCGGGAAGGTTGATGGAATCCTAGGCAGCCAAATGATCCAAGACTCAATGCGGGCTATGTTTACGGATTCGTATGGACCACTCAACAGCCCCAAGCCGCAGACGAGCAGGGTTGAAATCGGCGCAGTTGTATACCGCGAGACTGCCGGTGGACCCCTCAAGTTCGCCCGTCTTCCCAGCGGGCCCCTGACCGACAATTGCGGTTGGGATTTTCCAGGCATCGGATATCCGGGAGTCGTGGCGATTATTCACACCCACCCAAACCTTGATGGTCAGCAGGTGACCTGCAATCGAACAGCGAGGGTCGATACCGCCGCAGCACTGTTGAACGGCGGTGGTTCGAGCAATGACTGGCAGGCACAGGCGGGCTCGACTTTTCCGTGGTATACGATGGACCCGGAACATGTATTCCGGCTCGACTCCTCCAGTTCGCCGACGGCGCCAGATTACTGGAATGTTGGTACTCTGACCTGCTTCAGCCGTCCATGACATTTTTTTCGAGGATCTCAATGCAAGACACGGTGACAACACTTCGGCGTGGCCTGGTTTTCGGCGCGATCGTACTGACGATTGCCGTCGCACGAGCGACTTCCCAGAGCGGTGGCGCTTGTGGTGAAGCGACGCATCCCAAGTCGGCCGCCCTTGCCGCTTATGCCAAGCGTTTCGTTTCCCTGCCCGCATTTCAGCGGTTCCGGGATCAGTTTCATGTGCCGACTGCAGATTCGTCCTCAGTGCGGATTGAAGCAGTGGATTCGCTATGTGTTCGGGCCAGCGCTCTAATCAGCCAGGTGCTGAACGAACCAGAATCCACGGCTCGACGGATATACCTCGTCAAGGCGGGTGAGGTCTTCTTCGCGGAGGATCCCAAAGTGAAATCCGGTGAATGGACGAAGACATACGTCATTGACTCCTCAATGACTCGGATCTTGTCGAGCGTTGGGAGGTAGGACGAGCCAGCCGGTCCCCTCCTGCTTTTCGGCGGGGGGGGCACGGCAGGCTCCGAAGCATACTTCATCGACTTCGCGCTCGATGATCTCCTGCCCATGGCGCTACAATGGCGGCATTTTTCGGTCAAGCCTGAGAAACTATCGTATAGCTGCGAGTGAGTTGGAAAGAATTTCGATTCCGTGATTTCTCAGGTCCATCCGAGAAGGGTTTCAGGAGTCGGGGGGCGGGCGTGCCGGGGTCATCTGGTCTGCCTGCCCCCATGCACGCAGCGAGAGCTCGCGGAAAAGGAGGATGACCTCTGGTCCAGCGCGGCGCTGCCGTTCCCTAGCTTGCTCGTGGCCTTCGGAGCGGGGTGACCGGCGTCTCACCACTTCCAAGTGCTGCTGCCATATCGGCCCCAGCTCGTTCCGAAGCGAAGGAGAGCGGGTCGTTGGCAAGGTGGGCGTAGCGCTGGGTTGTGCTCGCTTGAGTGTGTCCCAGCAGGCCTCCAATCAACACCAAGGACGAACCGCCACCCACGGCAACCGTAGCGTATGACCCGCTTTTCCTCGCAATAAACAACACACCATCGGACGGGCATCTGTGGGAGATTCTACAGACAGGTATGCATGAAGCTGTTCACGCGCGAACGGGCATCGTCACCGACCACCACAGACTGCCTAACGGTGAAGATGACGCGGAGCACTACGAAAACCACGAGTACTTCAAGTACATCGACGTAGCGGGGCCTAACTCATGTCTTATCCCCCATCCTTGAATCGCCTCCAACTGCTGGGGCTGTTTGTGGTACTCCTGGGACCGCTGTCGTGCATATCGGCTCAGCAAAGCGCTAGGGCACGGAGCGGGCTCAAAGACCCTAGCCCTTGGGAAGTGCTCAACGGCTACCTAAGTCATCGATTTGACATCGTGGATACACCGACAGTTCTGGTCCTCTGCGGGATCTCACCTGCCGATGTCGCTCCAACGGATATCGTCAAGTCCCCGAGAATGTCGGGGCGGCCGCTCTTTCCACGGGCGTATGCCGACACGGTGCTTTTCGATTCACGCTGCGAAAAGGGCCAGCAGGATTATTCTGGCGGCGGGAAGAAGAATGTCCTCTGGATTGATTCACTGAGGGTGACCGCGGACAGTGCATGGATTGTCGCGCGCGCCCAACCGGTCTCCAAGCCGGGACGTGAGGGGGGGCAGCTGAGAGAAAGGTTCCTCTGGGTGCTCGGTCAAGAGTATCCCGGAACGAAGTCGATCATCTTCTTCGCGCGGCCAGTCCGAGCCGTAAACTAGAAGCCTTTGTCCCGTGGACCCCTGCCGACAATGGCAGGGGTCACGGGCCCTGGTTCTCGTTGAGGAGGTCTCAGAAAGGTGCACGCGAGACCGCCTGCGTCAGCAGGTTCGCGATAGGAGGACCAACGCAACGATGAAATTTTCTATTTCCCTTCCTATCTCCGTCGCCACATTACTAGTCGTGACGAGAGCCCCGGCGGTCCGGCAACCGCACCTGCGGGAGGCGTCCTTTTCCCAAGGGTGCATTACCGGTGCCGATGAAAGCGCGAACATGTTGGGTTTTTTCAGGGCGATTGCATCGTCGGATCTGGCCGAAAACGCGCACCAGCGGTTGATCTACAAAATCAGCAAGGTGGAACGCCGTCAGGTGAAATTGGTTGCGACGAACTCTGTCTGCGCGAAGGCAGCTGTCACGATCAATCGGGACCGAGGCGTTCCTGACTCGACGTCTCGATCGGTGATTCTGATCAAGATCGACACGATCTACATCGCGAGTGACCCAGCGGAACGGGCAGGAGAGTACGGCGTGAGCTACCGCATGAACTTCCGATGCGACTCGATCCTCGCGCGGTTCGTGGAGTGATTGGTTCGGGTTCTCCCCTCGATTTCGGGAGCCGCAGCGCACCTCGAGAATTCTGATGAAACACCTGCTTGGATTCGGAGCAACCGTCCTCCTGTCGGCTGCTGCCGCAACACCTCACATTCCCGCGTATCCCGCAATGGGTACGCAGCGCTGCGTCCGCGACAGCGCATTGCTGGCCGCGGAACTGTACCAGTTCCGGGAAATGGTGTCCGACACCGGCGAACTCGCGGTGCTGGGCCGCCAGGGGTACCAGTTGCCCGCAATGGATAGCACGAAGGTCACCGTGGTGACGCACGACGCGGTCTGTGCCAAAGCGATCGTAACGATCAACCGGTTCGGCGGGGCACCAGATACGACGTCGAGGAGCATTGTCCTGATCAAGCTCGACACCGCCTACGTCGCGCGTGACCCGAAGCAGTTCGCTGGCGAATTCGCCATCCACTATCGAATGAATCACGCGCTCGATTCCGTACTGGTCACGCCGATCAACTGAACAACTACGACTGCCGGCCCCGGCTCTGCGCCGTTCAGGTCGGAAAACGCAAAGGGGCTCCCCACCGGAAAGCCCTTTCCGAACATCCATCGTTCATCGTCCCTCGCCCATGACCCATCACCCCCAAGTTCATCCCGCCGCGATGAGCTCCGCGCCAACACTCCGCATCGCCGCCACCGTCTCGTCAATATCCTGCAGTGTCGTGCGGTGCGAGCAGATCGAGAGCCGCTGCGTCACCCGGCCGCGAATGCGCGTGGTCATGGTGAAGGCGATCTGTCGCTTGACCAGTTCGTCGGCCACGCGCTGGTTGAGTTCGTCGAGCTTCGCATCGTTGCCCTTGAGCGCGGCCGGGACGTAGCGGAACGAATAGATGTAGAGCGCCGGTTCCGGCTGCACGACCTCGAAATCATCCGACGCCGCCACCAGTGCGTGCAGATGCTTCGCGCAGGCGATGGTGCGCCGGAAGATCGCGCGATATCCCTCGACGCCATACAACCGCAGCGACATCCAGACCTTGAGCGCGCGCCAGCCACGCGAAAGTTGCGGTCCGTAGTCGAAATAGTTGAGTCCGGCATACTCGCTCGGCAATGAACTCTGCAGGTAAGTCGCCTGGGTCGCGAAGGCAGCGCGCAGCGCTTCCGGGTTGCGCACCAGCAGGCAGGCCGCTTCATATGGCGCGCCGAGCCACTTGTGGGCGTCGAATGACACCGAGTCGGCGCGCTCCATCCCGACAAAATGCGGCGCGAGCTCCGGCAGGATCGCACCGAGTGATCCGCAGGCGCCATCGACATGGAACCAGAGATTGCGGCGCGCCGCGATGTCTGCGAGCGCATCGAAATCATCGAGCGCACCGACGTTGATCGAGCCGCCGTGACCGACGATGCAGAAGGGCGTCTTTCCGCTGGAGATGTCTTCATCCAGCATCTGCTCGAGGGCGCCGAGGTCGATGGTGAAGTCGGGCTTGCTCGGCACCTTGCGCAGGGCATTGCGACCGAGACCAAGAAGATTGACCGCGCTCTGGAACGAGACGTGGGCCTCGTGGTCGGCCATATAGACCGTGAGCTGGCGGACGCCGCCCGAGCCTTGCAGCCCGTGGGCGTCGATATCCCAGGTCGCCTTGTTGACCAGGGCCGCGCGCAGCGCCGCGACATTGGCCATGGTGCCACCACTGAGGAAGATCCCGCCGGTGTCGGCGCCGTAGCCGATTATCTCGCCGAGCCAGGCAATAGTGCGGCGTTCGATTTCGGTGGCCGCCGGTGATGCCTTCCAGCCGCCGAGGTTGGCGTTGAGGGTGGCCGCGAGCGCGTCGGCGATGGCGCCCATCTGGGTGCCCGATCCGTTGACGAAGCCGAACCACTTGGCGTGACCCGTGAACGACGAATTCGGGACGATCTTGCTGGTCCAGTCGGCGAGGATCGCGTGGGGGTCTTCACCCAGCTCGGGGACCGGGAGGTCGAACAGGGCGTGGACCGCGGCTGGCTGCTGCGCCGGAAACGGGGCGGCATCCTTCAGATCAACGAAAAAGGCGGTGATGAGGTCGATGGCCTCGCGACCCAGAGCGCGAAACGCTTCTGGGGGGAGATCGACGAAGGGCGCCGGCGCTTCAGTACGGATAGACATGGAACAGATTATGTCGGAGGAGACGCTTCATCGCCACCTGTGCCGGGGTGAAAAACATTCCAGAAGGGGCGTGCAACCGGTTGGCGAGTGATCTCATCTAATCCGGGGTCTGCCACCTCTCCCTTCTCCCAGGTGCCCCATGCCCGACCTGCGCCAGGACGTTCGCCTCGCCCTCCGATCGCTTTTTCGCCGGCCCGGTTTCGTCGCCGTCGTGGTCCTGACCCTCGGCCTCGGCATCGGCGCCAACAGCGCCATCTTCTCGGTGGTCAACGCCGTGTTGCTCAAGCCGTTGCCATATCGGGACCCTGGCCAACTGGCGATGATCTGGAGCAAGTGGACGAACTTCGAGAAGACCTGGCTCTCGCCCGCCGAATACCTCGACTACCAGAAGCAGAGCCGGCTCTTCACCGATGTGGCCGCGTGGGACGAAAACGGCGAGGCAGCGCTCACGGGAGCAGAGGGCGCGCAGAGCGTCACGGCGGTCGAAATGACGGCCAATTTCCTCGATGTGGTGGGGATGGTGCCAGCGGCTGGCCGGGTCTTCACGCCCGAGGAAGACATCCCCAACGGGCCGCCCGTGGTGATGATCGGCTACGAGTTGTGGCAGCAACGATTCGGCCGTGATCCGTCGATCGTCAATCGCATCATCCAGATCGACGGTGAATCGCAGCAGGTCGTAGGTGTGTTGCCGAAGGAGTTCAAGTTTCCGCTCGAATTCCAGAGTCGCACCACGGCACAACTCATTCAGCCAGCGCGAATGGATCGCGCGGCGCCCGCGCGAGGGAATCACGGCTGGTATGGTGTCGCGCGGCTCAAGCCCGGTATCACGGCTGCGATGGTGACGCCGGAACTCGACAACCTCGCCAAGGGGTGGACGAAGGCGGGGCTCTATCCCGTCGGAATGCAGTTCACGGCGTTCTCGGTACCGATGATCGAGCAGGTCAGCGGCAACGTGCAGCTGGCCCTGCTGGTGCTCGCTGCGGCGGTCGGCCTGTTGTTGCTGCTGACTTGTGCCAATGTTGCCAACCTGGTGCTCACGCGCGCCGACAGTCGCAGTCGCGAGGTCGCGGTGCGTGCCGCACTCGGCGCGGGCAAAGGCGAGCTGCTGCGCCTTGCGCTTACCGAGAGTATGCTGCTCGGTCTCGGTGGCGGCTTGCTCGGACTCGTGCTCGCGTGGGGTGGTGTGCGCATCCTGGTGGCCCGCGCGCCGACCACGATCCCGCGACTCGCGGAATTGCACGTCGACTGGCGCGTGGTGGCGTTCACCCTGGTGCTGAGTCTCGTGACCGGCGCGCTGTTCGGTCTGTTGCCAGTGGCGCGGGTGTCGCAGCTTGATCTCGCGAATGCACTGCGTGACGGATCGCGCGGCGCGAGCGACGGCGCAGAGCGGAAGCGCGGGCGCACGTTGCTGGTGGTGGCCGAGATGGCACTTGCGGTGCTGCTGGTGATCTCGGCCGGGCTCACGATCAAGTCGTTCCGCAACCTGATGCAGGTCGATCCGGGGTTCGATACCCGGGGCGTGCTCACGATGCGCACCTCGCTGCCGTCGGCCACCTACGCCGATGAGCGCGCGGTCCTGAACTTCTATCGCAACTTCGGCGATGAAGTGCGGCAACTTCCCGGGGTCCAGTTCGCGGGCTTCGGTCGGGTGCTCCCGCTCGCGGCCGAAATGGGTGATGCCGGAATCGCGATCGAATCGCATCCCACGCCGGCCGGTGTGCCAGGCAATCAGGCCGACTGGCAGGCGGCATCACCCGGGTACTTCGAAGCGATGAAGATCCGGTTGATCACCGGGCGTTACATCGACAACAGCGACACCAAGGATGGTTTACAGGTCGCGGTGATCAACGAAGCACTCGCCAAGGAGTACTTCCCGAACGAGAACCCGATCGGTCAGCGGGTACGGATGGGCGGACAGGATCGGCCCTGGCGCGTGATCGTCGGCGTGGTCGGCAACTATCACCACAACGGCCTCACCGCGACGTTCAAGCGGGCGTTCTTCATCCCGGCAGAACAATGGAGCAACTCCTACGGCCAGCCGCGCCGGGCGATGACACTGATCGTCCGCAGCAGCGGCAATCCCAAGGAACTGATCGGACCGATCGCGGCGATCGCGAAGCGGCTCGCGCCGGACGTTCCGGTGACGCAGATCACGACGATGGACGATGTGCTCAGTGCTGCGACCCAGGAGCAACGGTTCACGATGGCGCTGATGGCGGGCTTCGCGTTGCTCGCGCTGGTGCTCGCGGCGGTCGGCATCTACGGGGTGATCTCGTACTCGGTGAGTCAGCGAACGCGCGAGATCGGCATCCGGCTCGCCCTCGGCGCCGACGTCGATTCGGTGCGCGGGCTGGTGCTGCGGCAGGGGATGGCGCCGGCTGTGGTCGGAATCGGCGTTGGCCTCGCCTGCGCGCTCCTGCTCACGCGTTACCTCGGCTCGCTGCTGTATGGTGTAGCTCCAATCGATGCGTTCACCTTCGCCACCATTCCGCTGTTGCTGCTGCTGGTAGCGGCCGGATCGGTCCTGCTGCCGGCGATGCGCGCGAGCCGGGTCGAGCCGGTGGAAGCACTGCGGGGCGAGTAGGGGATCAAGTACAGTATCATTCCCCCGGGGACGAATTGATCAACCGATTTCGGGCGGACGTGCTGCGATGATCACCAAGGACCAGCTGGCGCATGCGATGATGCACGAGTGCGATGTCTGCATTCACCTGGCCACCAAGTTCACGCCGGAGGGATACGGCTATCGGCCGAGCCCGGGTCAGCGGAACACGGTCGAGCTGATGCAGTACCTCTCCTTCGCGATGTCGACGGCGCTGGGCGTGTTCCGTGATGGCGACTGGTCGGTGTTCCGCGCCGCCGCGGAAGCCGCCAAGTCGCTGACCCCGGCGGAGTTCCCGGCCGCAATGCTCGAGGAGAAGGCCGCGATCAAGGCGTTCTTCGACGGGCTGACCGAGGAACAGCTGGAGCACCAGGAGGCAACACTGCCGGGGGGGCGGGGGAAAGCGCCGCTCGGGGTCGCCATTCTCGGGGGGCCCTTCAGCTGGCTGCCGGCCTACAAGCTCCAGCTCTTCCTCTATGCCAAGGCGGCGGGGGCCGCCGACATCGGGACCAGCAACGCCTGGCGGGGCGTCGATATGCCCCCCAAGGCGTAGCCCGTTCCAGCCATCGCGGCGGAAGCGTCCGGACCCTAGTATCATATGCGCTCCTGACGCTTCCCCTCTGAGGGTTGGACCCGATGCCACAACCGTCTCCCTATCGCACGCTCTCCCAGGCCCGTCGCATCGGGCTGGTGGCCCACGACATCTCCTCGAGCCGTGATTCGAAGAACAGCTATATCCAGCGGATCGTCGCGCGGGGTGGCGGCTTCCGGCCTGAGAAGCTGCGGGAATGGGCGCCGGAACAGCTGGCCCGCGAGATCGTCCGGCACGGACTCGAGTCATTGCAGGACGAGCTGACGCTGTTGCAGACCCTCTACGTGGAACTCGAGCCAGGCTTGCAGATCGCTTTCCTCGACCTGGCCGGGGTACGACGTGACGGGGCGAATATCCCGGACGACCTGAAGACACCGTTTGCCGATGTACCAACCGTGCGGAAGGCGGCGCTCGCGTTGCTGGAACAACAGGGCGAGGATGCCCGTCACTATCTCCATACCATTGCGCTGTACAACACCGATGCGTGGCCGGGGTTGATGGCGGTGCTGGTGGAGACGGAACCGAAGTAGAAGAACGAGAAGGGAGAAGGGAGAAGGGAGAAGGGAGAAGGGAGAAGGGAGAGCCCCCGGTGGTGCCGCTCTTGGGCGGCACATCATCCTGAGCGAAGTCGAAGGATCTGTACCAGATGAATTCCAAGCCGTCGAGCCCGAAGAAGATCAAGCAACTCCTGGCGACGCTGCCCGCCAAGGCGCAGCGCGGGAGCAAGCCGCGCTGTCATCTGCTCACGCACGGGACGCGGGTGCAGGTCGCGGCGCGACTCAGTGCGCTGATGGGTGTGTGGGGGAGTGTCGCGCCGACCGATTCCTGGCTTCCCGAAGGATTCGAAGATCCGAGTGAAGCGGAGTTGCCGCTCGCCCCCGAGCTGCTGACGCCGGTGGTTCGCGTCGGCCTCGCGCGGTGGTGGCTCCCCAGCGAACGGCTCGCCGACCGCACACCCAACTGGGACATCGCGAGCAGCTGCACGATCGATGGCCGTCGCGGCCTGCTGCTGGTGGAAGCCAAGGCGCACGAGAATGAGCTCGCCAACACGGTCTCCGGTCGCAAGCTCGACACCCGCAATCAGGGTGACCAGGCCACGCGCGACGCGAGTCATCACCAGATCGGCGTCGCGATCGAGCAGGCCCGCGCCGGATTGCAGGCGGCGAGCGGGTTGCCATGGGAGATCCGGATCGACTCGCACTACCAGCTCGCCAGTCGCTTCGCGTGGGCGTGGAAGGTCGCGCAGCTCGGCGTGCCGGTGGTGATGGTGTATCTCGGCTTCCTCGGCGCCGACGAGATGAAGGATCGCGGTGCGCCGCTCGCGAGTGCCGGGGAATGGGAGGCGCTGGTTCGCGCGCATGCCAAGGGAATGGTGCCGGGCGAAGTGTGGGGGAGCCAGATCGATGTGGCGGGTGTGCCGCTGATTCCGCTGATCGGGAGTGTGGTGCAGGAACTCTAGAGACTAGAGAATAGAGACTAGAGACTAGAGACTAGTTTCCCTCCCGGTATTTCCATGCGACATACGCTTTCCAAGTCCGACTTCAAGCTGGCGCGCTCATGCGTCACCAAGCTCTACTACAAAGAGCTCGGCTTTCCGCAGAATACCGCCGACAATCCCTACCTCGCGATGCTCGCCGAGGGCGGGTATATGGTGGAACAACTCGCCAAGTTGATGTTTCCCGACGGGGTAGCTGCGCCGTATGACCGACGCGATCCCGTGGGTTCAGCCGCGGGTACTCGCGACCTCCTGCTGCAGGATCCGGTCACGCTCTTCGAGGCGACGCTGCTCGCCGATCGCCTGCTTGCGCGTGTCGATATTCTGCGCCGCGCGGGAAATCGCTTCGACCTCATCGAAGTGAAATCGGTCTCCTTCGACAGTGACGAATCACGAGAGAACCCGGCGGGTCCGTTTCGTGGCAAGCGTGCGCCGCACGGAATTACCACCAAGTTCCAGGAGTATCTCGAGGATGTTGCCTTTCAGGTGTTCGTGCTCCGGCGTCTGTACCCCGGCGCCGAGATCGTGCCGCACCTGATGCTGGTCGATCAGGCGCGACGCACCGGGATCGAAGGGCTGCCGGCGATGTTCCGGGTAGAGCGTTCTGCGGATGGCGGGGAGTTGCGGGTGGAGTTCCTCGGTGATGTTGCGGCAGTGCGCGCAGATCAGTTGCTGGCACAGGTCAACGTGGCCGATGAAGTGGCGATGCTCCTCGACGAGGTAGGCACGGCCGCCGATCACTTCGCCACGCTGCTCGGTGAGGATGGACCGGTCAAGGAGCAGCGAGCGATTGACTGGGGTTGCCGCGATTGCGAATTCCGGGTTGACGCGGGCGAGCCGTTGAATGGCTTTGCGCAATGCTGGGGCCGACTCGCGGAACCGTCGCCCCACCTCTTCGAGCTCTACAAGTTCGGCGCCACGAAGTACGATGGCGCGCGGCTGGCCGACGTCATGATCCAGAACGGCATGACATCGCTCTATGATGTGGATGGCACGCATCTCGTGAAGAAGGACGGCTCACCCACGGCCAGCTCGCGGCGACAGCTGATCCAGATCGAGCATACCAGGCTCAATCGACCCTGGATCGGGGATGGGCTTCGGCCAGCGCTTGAGGCGCTGCGCTTGCCACTTCACTTCATCGATTTCGAGACCTCGTTGCTGGCGCTGCCGTATCACAAGGGGATGCGCGGCTACGAGAAGGTGGCGTTCCAGTGGAGTTGCCACACCGTGGTCCAGGCCGGTGACGCGCCGGTGCATAGGGAATGGCTGAATACTCGCGAGAGCTGGCCGAACGCGGAGTTTGTGCATTCGTTGCGCGAGGCAATCGGCGAGAGCGACCCGGTGTTGACCTGGTCGCCCTACGAAGGGAGTGTGCTCCGGGAGATCCGGTCTCAGCTCGCTCGATACAACGCCGCGGATCCCGAGCTCGAACAGTGGCTCGATCGCGTCGTCGACGAACGCATCGTGGATCTCTGCCGCCTTTGCGAACAGCAGTTCTTCCATCCTGGTATGCGCGGCCGGGTGTCGATCAAGGTCGTGCTCGACGCATTGTGGAAGGCCGATCCGGTCATGCGCGAACGGTACGCCGAGTGGATGGGCGTTGCGGATGCCGACGCGGCGACCGGACCGTATGAGGCGTTGCCGCCGGTCGTCATCGGAACCCGGGAGCTGAACGTCGCCGACGGCACCGGGGCGATGCAGGCGTACACCGCGATGCTCTATGGTGCCGAACGCCTTGATCCCGAGATTCGCAAGAGCTGGGAATCCCTGTTGCTACGGTACTGCAAACTCGACACCCTGGCGATGGTGCTGATCTGGGACCACTGGCGGCGGGTGACGGCCTGACCGCAAGTAGATTTCGCCATCATCACCCACCGGACCCAAGCCCATGACCCGATGCAGCATCGTTCTCACCGCCACCATCGCCATCACGGCTGCGGCGTGCGCCCCGGCTCCCAAGGCCGATCAGGTCGCGGCCGACACCTTGAAGCCCGCAACGGCCGCAACACCCGCGTCACCGAGCGTCGCCGCGGCCTTCCGCTGCAGCGATTCCTCGCAGGTGTTCGCGCTCTTCCGCAGCGATGCCGCTGGCAAGTCCGAGGTCGCGCTCGCCGTGGGCGATGAGCGGCTGCATCTCCCGCAGCTGGTCGCCGCATCGGGTGCGCGGTACGGCGACTCCACGACCACGTTCTGGAACAAGGGCGATTCGGCGACTTTCTCGCGTGGCGGCAAAGCGCTCGCCTGTCACGTCGAGAAGTAGCCGTGGCCCGGAAGGATCCCACCCGACTTGGTGGCAGCACCAAGCGCCGTCGTGACCCGCATGCGGCGGTGGCTCGGGAACTCTGCGATCGCCACCCGCGACTGGCTCGTCTGGTGGAGCTCACCCATCCGCTCGAACGGACCATCCCGGATGCGCGGCCGATCACGCACCTCGCCGTGCGGACCATCGTGGCGCAGCTCGTCTCGGCGCCTGCGGCGCGCACCATCATGGGTCGGCTGATCGACGCGCACGGCGACATCGACGGTATCGTGACCTGGGCCATGAGCGTCCCGGAGGATGCCCCGCCGATGCATTCGCTCTCACGCGCCAAGCGGAAGGCCATCGCCCACTGGGGCCGCTTCATTCTCAGTGATGGCGACCCCCGGCAGCGCTGGGCCGCGCTCTCCGCCGACGAACTGCTCACCGAGATCATGAAGTTGCGCGGATTCGGTCGCTGGAGTGCGCAGATGCTGGCGATCTTCGGCTTTGGCCACGCCCAGGTCTGGCCCGAGGGCGATGCCGGAGTGATGCGCGCAGCAAGAGTGGTGTTCAAGGGGATGCGCCAGCCGACGGTGCGCCGACTGATCGCCGGGCACGAGAGTCACGTGGCGATCTGTTGCTGGGCGTTACTGGATACCAATCGGCTGGGGGAGTTTCACGAATAAGGGAGAAGGGAGAAGAGGGAAGGGAGAAGGGAGAACGGAGGAGGGAAGGCCTGCCGCGGATCGCTACCCCGGCATTACCTTTTTTGCTGACTCCGTGACCAGGGTGATCCCGTGAATGTGAATCCGCTCTCCGAGCTGCGCCAGATTATCGCCTTCCTCGCCATCTTCGTGGTGACCTTCATCGTGGCCAACGGCGCCGCCAGGGCCGCCGGCCACAAGGACTGAGCCCGGTCAGGGCACTGCAAGCAGGTTGAACTGCCACACCCCGCTCAACGGGGTGACCGCCCCCGGGAGCACCGGGAAGCTCAGGAAGGGTCCACTGAGCGCCTCATCCAGCTCGCCAAAGACCTGCAGGACCGACTGTGGTGTGAGCAGCCAGTAGCCGTATGCGGGCTGATTGTTGTCGTTCGTGGTAATTGAACAGCGACACGCTTCGGCGCCGACCACCACCGGGAAATTCGCGCGCGCCTTCTTCCCACTGAAGTTGTGCAGCACCGGATTGAAATAGACCCGACCATCGTTCAGGATGTTGTCGATCACCAGCGGTACCGCGCCCGTCGGGTTGAGGATGGGCGGAAAGGTCTCGGTGATGGTTTCGCCGCGACCCAGTGGCGGGATGAGGCGCCATGACAGCGTGAGCGTCGGCGTGAGTGGGCGTTCGATGGTCGTCGAGCCCTGCGCCCCGGCCGTCCCGACCACCACGCCATTCTGCATGATCTCGGCGGAGTACATCAGGTTATTCGTGACTTCGATCCGGAAGCGCGCCTGCGCGAGCGGGGTGACCCGCACGAGTGCCTGACCAATCACGTTCCCGATTCTGGCGGAAATGGTGGATTCTCCCAGCGCCACGCCGGTCACCACGCCTGTGGCATCGACCGTGGCGGCGAGCGGATTGAACGAAGACCAGACCGCCTGCGGGTTGGCGACGGGATTGCCGAACTCGTCGATCGCCGAGAGGATCATCGCACGCGTGCCCCCGGGAAGCATCTCGACTGTGTCCGGCTTCACCTTGATCGTCTTCACCTCGGCAGGGATGATCGTGAGCGTGGTGCTGGCGCTCTTGCCGGAGGCCGTCGCAGTAATGGTCACCGGCCCACCCGGATCGAGACCCAACACGAGGCCGGTCTGGGTCACGACCGCACGGGTCGCGTCACTCGTCGTCCACGCGAAGGTTGCGTCGCTGACAACGAAGCCGGTCGCGTTGAAGGCTGTGCTGACCACCTGCTGCGTCGCGCCCGACTTGATTGTCGCGGATGTCGGGTCCACGACGACATGATCCACTGCTGGGGGCGGGGGCGGCGGTGGTGGCGGCGTGATGCCACCGGTATCGCCGCCACAGGCAGCGAGGAGCACCAGCCCCGCGACAGCGATACGCGACGTGATGGCGCTCACTTGGCGGCGACCACCGAGAGGTCGGCGACGTGCAGGTTCAACTGATGGTTGATACGCATTCCCACGACCCCATCGACCGCGAGATCCTTGCGAGGCTTCGCCGCCACGATCGTGCCGTTGATGAGAAACTGGACTGCATCCTTCGTCGCCTGGATCGAGAGCGTGTTGAGCACATTCGCCGTGTCGGTTGCCGCGATGGTCTTGATGGCGGGGGCAGCGGTCCAGGGAGTCACGTCGGCCGTCGCGTCACCGTTGCGGGTCTTGATGAGAAACTTGCCGTCGTTGCGGATCACGAAATAGAGATAGCGTTGCGTCGCCCCGGGAAGGTCCTTCCCGCCCACCATCAGGCCATACGCCTCGGGGTGGGCCGAGGCCGGGCCGAAGAAGTACACCTTCATCGTCGCGGTGTAGGCGCCGACCCCGGTCATCTCGGGGCGATAGAAGATCCCCGCGACGTTGCCGGTGGTGATGTGCCACCCTGGCTTCATCTCGACGAAGGCCAGCTGGGAGATCTCCTTGTTGCCGTCGGAGCGGACCTGCCAGCCAAGTCCGCGGGCATCGACCCGGGTCGGAGCGGCCTGCTGGGCACCGACGGCGGCGGGGGCGAGCAGGATCGCGGTCAGGGCGAGGGTGCGACGCATCGAGGGTCTCCGGGAAATAGGATGCACGGTGAAATCTATCTGCCCACGGCGTCCGTAGGGGTCTCCGGAAGTACTGCAACGGCCGGGGGCGGCCGTGCGTCTCATCCTGCAGCCCCAGCTAGCCGTATATTGTCTGGACCGAACACATTGCAGGATCACAACCAACCTGGCGACCACCCGGATTCCTGGTGACTGACAAGCTTCTCGACGACCTCAAGCTCGCCCTCGGCGATGCCTACAGCATAGAGCGCGAACTCCTCGGGGGCGGGATGAGTCGCGTCTTCGTCGCGATGGAGCACGCGCTTGGTCGCGAAGTCGTCATCAAGGTCCTGCCACTCGAGCTCGCGGCCGGCGTCAATCGCGAACGATTCCGTCGTGAAGTGCAACTCGCGGCCCGGCTCTCGCATCCTTATATCGTGCCGTTGCTGCACGCGGGCGAACACGGCGAACTGCTCTGGTTCACGATGCCGTTCATTCCCGGCGAGTCGCTGCGCACGCGCCTCGAACGCACCGGTCCGCTCAGCGTTCCCGAGACCCTGCGCCTGCTCCACGACACAGTTGAAGCGCTGGCGTATGCCCACTCCCGTGGCGTCATCCATCGCGACATCAAGCCCGGCAACATCCTCTCCGATGGTCATCACGCGATGGTCACCGATTTTGGTGTGGCCAAGGCGCTCTCGGCGTCGATGCCGATGGGCCCGATTGCCGGACATACGACGTCTGGCATGGCGATCGGCACACCGGCCTACATGGCGCCGGAGCAGCTTGCGGCGGATCCGTCTGCCGATCATCGCGTCGACATCTATGCGGTCGGCCTGCTCGCCTACGAACTGCTGACCGGTGCGAGCCCCTTCGCGGCCGCATCGCCGACGGCAACGATGACCGCCCAGCTCACACGCACGCCCGACTTGCTGCATCTGCAGCGACCGGAAGTGCCGCCCGCGCTCTCGGCGCTGGTGCAGCGTTGCCTCGCCAAGGACCAGGAAAATCGCCCGGTCGATGCGAAGAGCGTGCTGACAGATCTCGACAAGATCTCCGGTGCGATCGCGGCCGACGCGCATCGCTCCACCTCGGGTGAGACGGCGGCGCGGGCGCTGGTCCCGGCATCGCCGTGGCCGTTGCTGCTGGCCACCGGCGCCGTCATCTCGCTGGTTGCGGGTGGTGTCTGGTATGCGCAACGTGGCACGCCACCAGCAGCGCCAGGACGCGTGGACACGCTCACGGTGCTTGCCCCGCGCGACACCGGCGCGAGTGGCGCGCCGCTGCAGTCGCCGGCCTCCAAGCCATTGACCCACGCGGACTCGTTGCGCATCGCGCAGGCACTGCGCGCCGAACTCGAGCAGCTGGATCCCAAGTACAAGACGAGAGCGGTGACGACCGAGGCGCCGAGCGCCGAGATTTCGCTCGAGCGGCAGCTGGCCACCACCGACTCGCTGGTACGGATCCGGATCGCGGAGTTCTCCTCGCAGGCGACGTTGCGGCGCATTCCGGGCGTGGGCGATGCCATTGCGAGTGTCGGTCCTTCGGTCGCAGGCGGGGTTGGTGTCGGCGGCAAGCCCACGACCGGCGCCCCCAGTGCGCCAACGGTGTTCGTGACCGGCCCGCGTCGGGTGATGGTGGTGATGTCACCGCCGCGCGGAAGTCCCGATCCGGCGCTGCTCGCCCTCAACGAGGCGGCAATGCGCGAATTCGCCAAGCGCATTTCCGCGAGTGGTGGCTGGGATGTCATCACGCCGGAGCGGGTACAGGGGATGCGGGAGAGCGATTTCAGTGGTGCGGAAGCGCTGGTGACGGTCGGGCTCGCGCACACGCAGTCTTCGGCAGACTCGACCTACCTCCGCATCGGGATCCGGACCCTTACCCCGGGCTCGTCGTTCGGGTACCGGGTGGTCACGAGCAACGCGGTACTCAACCCCACCAATCTCGATCCATTCCGGTCGTGGATGGCGCAGGCGCTCGAGGTGATGCGCGACCTCAGGAACCTGCCGTCAGGCGCTACATGGCAGCTGGATATGGGCCGCTTCCGTGACAGCATCGGCCGCTTCACCAGCCGGCCCCGTCGCGACTCGACGTTCCGTCGACCACCCCAGAGCCCAGAGCCGCCGCAGCCGTAAGACCGACGGGGAAGGGGGAAGGGGGGAGGGGGAAGGGAGGGCCCCGAAACAGCCAGGGGTTGCCGCCGTAGGGACCCCTCACGTTTCATTCTGGAATCCCAATGGCCTCGGAATCGGTGTCCCCAGAGTTTCTCGCCCTCCAGACCGCCGTCGCCGGTCGCTATTCGCTGGTCCGTGAGCTGGGTCGGGGCGGTATGGGGGTCGTCTTTCTGGCCCGCGAAGTCGCCCTCGACCGACTGGTCGCCGTCAAGCTGCTTCCTCCCGCCCTCGCTGCCAACGCCTCGCTCCGGGATCGCTTTCTCCGCGAGGCGCGCACCGCCGCTCAACTTTCACATCCTCACATCGTGCCGATTCACGCGGTCGAGTCGCAGGAAGCGCTGGTCTTCTTCGTGATGGCTTACGTCGAGGGCGAAACGCTTGGCGAGCGGCTCCATGCACACGGGGCGTTGCCGATGGCCGAAGCGCTGCGAGTGACACAGGAAGTGAGCTGGGCCATCGCGCACGCGCACGCGCGCGGCGTGATCCATCGCGACATCAAGCCCGACAATATTCTGCTCGAAGAGGGAGGCGACCGCGCCGTCGTGACCGACTTCGGCATCGCTGCGGTGGGCGAGGGCGATACCCCGGCCGGCACGGCCGTCGGCACAATGCACTACATGAGTCCGGAACAGGCGCTCGGTGGTTCGCCCGATGTGCGTGCGGATGTCTATGCGCTGGGTGTCACCGCGTTCACGGCGCTCGCGGGCCGGCGACCCTTCGAGGGCGCCGAAGGACGCGCGCTGCTGGCGCAGCAGGCAGGAAGTGACGCGCCGTCAATCCGGACGCTGGTTCCAGCACTGGCCGTGGCATCCGCAGCGGTCATCGATCGGGCGATCGCCCGGGACCCGACTTCACGCTGGGCCACGGTCGAGGAGTTTGCATCAGCGCTGCACGCCGCACGCGCACTGGAGCCGCAGCTTCCGGTGTCGCTCCGCAAATTCGCACATGAGGCCGTTGAGTATAGCGACCGGATGACCGCGGTTGCCGGTGGCGCCGGCAGCGCCGCGGCCGCGGCGTTGATGATCGACATGGTGGTCCGGCACGACTTCCTCGGCATCGCCACCACGCTCTTCACGGTCGTCGCAGCGCTCGGAGCCGGAATGGCGGTGATCCTGCTTGTGCTGCAGGCGACCGCAATCCGGCAACTGGCAAAGTCGGGCTACTCGCGCGAGGCCGCACTGCGAGCCGTCCGGCAGCTCGATGGTGAACTTGAAGAGATGTCTCGAGTTCCCACGGGCCGGCTCGGAGGATTGTGGGACCGACCCGTTGCCGTGAACGGCCTCGGTGTAACCGCAACGCTCCTCGGCATCGTCGGCACAGTGAAAGTCAATGACTGGTTCGCCATCATTTTCATATTGTTGGCGCTGATTGCTCCGGTGGTGACGGTCCGCCGACTGGTGCAGCTCCACGGTGTGAAGGGATCGTGGTGGGGTCGCTTCCTCGGGACGCGGGTGGGACGCTGGTTCTGGGGTGGCGCAACGCTCGGGCAAGGCCGCGTGCGCCAACTCCCCTCCTCGGGCGAACCGACGGCGCTGGCCCTCGGCGGCGCGATCCACGAGCTCTACGACGCGCTGCCCTCCGCCGAACAGAGCCTACTGGCTGAGGTTCCCGGGCTGATTGATCGCCTCTCGGCGCGCGCGCTCGACGTGGCTGATTCGCATCGCATCGACGCGATCATGGGCCTCGAGACGTTGCGACTCGACCTGATGAAACTGCGCGCCGGCCAGATCGCCGCGAACAGCATTACCGAAGGGATCGAGGCACTGAAGCACGTGGGGCGGAAGGTGGATGCCTTGCTAGAGACTAGAGACTAGAGACTAGAGACTAGAGACTAGAGGAGAAGGGAGAAGGGGGAAGGGAGAAGGGAGAAGGGAGAAGGGAGAGTGGAGAAAGCGAGAGGTCCTTCGACTTCGCCCGCTTCGCGGGCTCCGCTCAGGATGACAACCGCTCCTCCCTTCTCCCTTCTCCCTTCCCCCTTCCCCCTTCTCCTCTTACCAGTTGAGGATCAACGCAAACATCAGCGGCGCCACGATGCTGGCGTCGCTTTCCACGATGAACTTGGGCGTGTCGATGGCGAGCTTGCCCCAGGTGATCTTCTCGTTCGGCACGGCGCCGGAGTAGGAGCCGTAGCTGGTGGTGCTGTCCGAGATCTGGCAGAAGTAGCCCCAGACCGGAATGTCATCGCGCTGCAAGTCCTGGTGCAGCATCGGAACAACACAGATCGGGAAGTCGCCCGCAATCCCGCCACCGATCTGGAAGAAGCCGATGCCGCCCGGGACATTGCTGTTCTTCGTGTACCAGTCGGCGAGCACCATCATGTACTCAATGCCGGTGCGCACAGTGTGGACGTTCTTCACATCACCCGAGATGACGTGGCCCGCGAACATGTTGCCGAGAGTGGAGTCTTCCCAGCCGGGAACCACGATCGGCAGGTTCTTCTCGCAAGCCGCCAGCAGCCAGGAGTCCTTCGGGTCGATCTGGTAGTACTGCTTGAGCTTGCCGCTGCGCAGCACCCGATAGAAGAACTCGTGCGGGAAGTAGCGCTCGCCGGCCTTGTCGGCCGCAACCCACTCATCGAGCACCGCTGTCTCGAGCCGGCGCATCGCTTCCATCTCGGGAATACAGGTGTCGGTGACACGGTTCATGTGACGATCGAGCAGCTTCTGCTCATCTGCCGGTGTGAGGTCGCGATAGTTGGGGACGCGCTCGTAGTAGTCGTGCGCCACCAGGTTGAAGATGTCTTCCTCGAGGTTTGCGCCGGTGCAGGTGATGATCTGCACCTTGTCCTGCCGGATCATCTCGGCGAGGGAGAGGCCGAGTTCGGCGGTGCTCATCGCACCGGCGAGGGTGATCATCATCTTGCCGCCACCGTCGAGGTGGGCGGTATATGCGGTCGACGCGTCGACCAGAGCCGCCGCGTTGAAGTGGCGGTAGTGATGGCGAACGAACTGTGAAATCGGGCCCGACTGGGACACTGCGCCTCCCCACGTGATCTGCTGTCGCTGCACTGGTGGGCCCGCTGGTCGGGCCGTCACGAAAATACCCGCCCCGCCGCCCCGCGCCACCCGTTACGTTCCGGCGTGCCTCTTCCCGAACGTCTTTCCTGCTGGGCGATGACCGCGCCCGGCGTCGAGCTGCTGACAGCGGCCGAACTCGTGCGTCTGGGCCTCACGCCGGGCGCCTCTGAGCCGGGCGGGGTGGAGTTCACCGCCAGCGCGGCCGAACTCGCCCGGGCGCTGCTCTGGTTGCGGACCGCCAACCGGATCACCGTGCGACTTGCCGAGTTCCGGGCGACTTCGTTTGCCGAACTGGAGAAGCACGCCAAGCGAGTGGCATGGGGAGATGTCGTGACGCCGGGCGGGGCGGTGCATTTCCGGGTGACCTCGAAGAAATCGAAGCTCTACCATCAGGACGGCATTGCCGAACGACTCGAACGGAGCGTCGCGGGAGCAGTGGCGGGCGTGACGGCGATTCGCGCGCCGTCGGTGGCCGAGGAACTCGAGGATGACGTTGCTGCCCTGCCGGAGGTGCAGCGGGTGATCGTCCGGGTCTTCCGGGATCAGGTCACCCTCTCGGCCGACGCTTCCGGTGCGCTGCTCTACCTGCGCGGCTGGCGTCAGGCGGTCGCGAAGGCGCCACTGCGCGAAACGCTGGCGGCCACCCTCATTGCCGCGAGCGGGTGGAGCGGCGAGGAATCGCCGCGCGGTCCGCTGATGGATCCGTTCTGTGGTTCGGGGACGATTCCGATCGAGGCAGCGCTGCTGGCACGCCGGATGGCGCCAGGGCGCGGTCGGCGCTTCGCGGCCGAATCGTGGCCCGGCATCGGCACCACGGCGACCGGGCGGGCCGCGATCTGGAGTGCCGAGCGTGCGCACGCCAAAGCACTCGAGCTGCCACTGTCTCGCGTGGTGATCGCGGGATACGATCGCGATGCCGGCGCCATCGCCGCTGCCATCGCCAACGCCGAGCGTGCGGGGGTGTCGGCGGACGTGAGCTTCTCACGGCAATCACTGTCGCAACTGCCAACCGACGACGGTGAAGGGTGGCTGGTGACCAATCCACCGTACGGCGCGCGGATCGGTGAACGGACAGCGTTGCGCGATCTCTACGCCACGCTCGGTCGGGTGATGGCGGAGCGGCGGCCGGGGTGGCATCTCACGATGTTGAGCGCCGACCGGATGCTTGATGCGCAGTTGCGGTTGCCGTTGCACGAGGCGCTGCGGACGACCAACGGTGGGATTCCGGTGCGGGTGGTGAGGTCCTGAGGCGAACAGGGTGACGCCGATTATTTCGGCGTGAGCAGCGACCACCCTCGCGCGCCGAGCCGGAAGAGATCGCTCGATGGCTGGTCGTCGAAGCCACCGAAGAGCAACAGCGAACCCGCACGTGAATCGAGGGCCATGACCGGGAAGCGGCGACGCGGACCATCGATCGGCAGTCGACGCCAGGTCGTGCCGTCGTAGCCCCAGGTCTCGTTACCGTGTTCGCCACCGGGTCCCATCCCGCCGTAGAGGACGATCACTCGCCGCGCAGGATCCCAGTGCATCGCGTGATGATTTCTGCCACCGGGTCCCCGCACCCGGATCTCACGCCAGGTGGTGCCGTCCCATTCCCAGGTGTCATCGAGTGCGGAAGCCTCAGGATCGAGCACCGCGGCGCCGCCATACAACACGACGCGGCCGCGAACCGGATCGAATGCCATCGCATGCAGGGTGCGCGCCGACGGGCCGTCGGTCGCTCGGCGTGACCACTGCGCACCATTCCATTCCCAGGTGTCATTGAGCAGTCCGGCGGTGCCGGCGCCTCCGAAGAGGACCACTCGGGATCGCTTGCTGTCCCACGTCATCGCGAAGACGGATCGTGCCGGTGGGCCAGCGGTGACGATCTCTCGCCACTGCTCGCCGTCACGTAGCCAGGTATCGCCGAGCGGTCCGGTGGTGCGGGTATCGCCACCGAAGAGGACGAGCTGATGCCGGGAGGAGTCGTATACCATCGCGGGCCCGTTCCGTCCGCTCGGCCCTGGCCTGGTCGAACGGCTCCAGCGATCGCCGGCAAACTCCCAGGTGTCGCCACTATATCCGCCGCGCAGGAAGCCGCCGAAGATGACGAGACCCCGTGCAGGGTCGAAGGCGCCGGCAGCAGAGTAGGCGTGTGGCGGCGCGCCCTCGGTCTGGGCCAGCGCAGCAGGAGCGTGTGCGACGGCCGTCAGCAGAAACAGGGAGACGGTGACCTTGCTTCGCATCATCGGGGAATGATTCTCTGCCATCGATGCCCATCCCATTCCCAGGTGTCGCTCATCAACTCGCCGTTGCTGCTCCCGCCGTAGAGTACGGTGACGCCGCGCGCCGCATCGTAGGCCATGGCGTGGAGTGAGCGCGGTCCCGGTGTTGGTCCGGTGAGAGGAATTTCCGTCCAGTGCTCGCCATCCCATTGCCACATGTCGCCGTGTTCCTCCGACATCCCGGCTCGGCCGCCGCTGTTCCCGCCGTAGAGGAGCACGACACCGGCACGTCGGTCGAACGTCATGGCGTGACGATTGCGCGGCGACGGGCCAGTCACCGCTCGCTGTAGCCACGACTGCCCGTTCCACACCCAGGTGTCCCCGAACGATGGCTGGGGCTGACCTTCAGCGGGTGAGAGTCCGACCCCGCCGAAGAGCAGGACGACCTTGTGCTTGCTGTCGTACGCCATCGCGGTGACCGCGCGGCCCGGTGGGCCGGCGGTGGCAACCTGCCGCCAGTTGATGCCGTTCCAGCTCCAGCTATTACTCGGCCACGCAGGTCCGCTGCGATCGTCGCCCCCGAACATCAGAGTGACTCCGCGTGCTTCGTCATAGGCCATCGCGAAGTGTCCCCGAGGCCGCGGTGTGCTGTCGCTTCCGGCACGCCAGCGGGCGCCATCCCACTCCCACGTGTCGTTGCGCAGGCCGCCCTGCTTGCCGACCCAGCCACCCCAGAGCATGAGTCGATCACGTTGGGTGTCGTAGACCGCGGCACTCGCGCTGCGTGCGGTGGGACCTGCGCCGGGAAGTCGGGACCACACCGCGCCGTCCCAGCTCCAGAGTTCCGTGGAGTCGGGCATCTGCGGCGAGGCGTAGCCGTCGACGAGGATGACTCGACGAAGCTGGTCGTGATAGATGAGCGAATGAGTGATGCGGGGACCCGGCGTGGAATCGCGCTGTGCTGCTGCAGGAGCTGCTCCCGCAGCGAGCAGCGCAACAAGCGCGGTTCGGTACCATCGTGTGGCTGGGGACATGCGACAATTCTACGGGTGCAGCAGGGGCTGGTTTCGGGCAGATACGCGGTGTGTACTCGCTGTTTACCTGTCGGCCGAATGCGTGTCTGCTGCCCCGGTGGCGGTGGCTCCACCAGTCACCACCAGCACCACCGCTGGCACCAGCAACGCCGTCGCGGCCACGACACGGCCGCCAATCCGTTCACCGGCAAAGAGGGCGCCGAGGCCGAGTGCCACGATGGGATTGATGTAGGTGTAACTCGCCACCGCGGTCGCGTCGACGTGGGACATGAGCCACTGGAAGACGGTGTAGGCGAGCATCGATCCGAAAACGGTGAGGTAGCTCCACGCCAGCACGGAGCGCAGCGACACGGCGTGCGGGTCGAACGCGCTGATCTCCCCGAGCAGGGTCCCGGCCGTGAGCGCAATCAATCCGCCAGCGAGCATCTGCGCCCCGCTGCTCATCAGCAGGTCGGGCGCGTGCGGCCAGTCGCGACCATACGTTGCTCCCACACCCCAGGCGATCATCGCGATCGCGATGAGCACGAGTCGCGGCACATCGTGCACGGCGGTGAGGGTGGCGCTTCCGAGCAGGATGAGACCGATGGTGCCGAGTGCGAGTCCCCCGATGCGACGATTGCCAAGCGGCACACCGGTGCGCTGGCGGGTGAAGAGCGCGATCAGCAGCGGCGACCCGGCAGCGAAGAGCGCCACGACGCCGGAGGGAATACGCTCTTCGACGTAGACAATGAGGGCGTTGCTCAGCGTCACCAGGCAGAAACCAACACCTGCCGCCCCGAGCCACTCGCGCTGTGTCGGCAGACGCGTTCCGCGGCTCCAGGCCCAGAGCAGCATGGCGCTGCCGGCGATCGTGAATCGTGCTCCTGCCAGGAGAAAGGGTGGCAGGGTCTCGACCGCGATCCGGATGCCGAGGTAGGTGGAGCCCCAGACGACGTAGAGTGTCAGGAACGCCAGCAGGATCGCGGTGCGCTGCGGCTTTATGGGCGCACTCCCCGCGGCGGCGCCATCACCTTGTGGAAGAGACAGGGCTCGTCGGCATACACCGGCGGGAACTTCCAGCGGGTACCATCCCAGCGAATCATTCCGCTCGACGTGATGATCTCGTCGATGCCATCCTTGTCGGCGTCGACGGTGCCGTAAATGTCGACGTTGCCGCTGCTGCGGGCGATCGGATTGCCCCAGCCATCGATGATCCAGGTGCCGGTGGTGTTCGGTGTGCCGTCGGCGTAATCGTCGCGGAGCCAGGCCGAGTAGACGGCGAGGTTGTAGCCGCCAGGGCCGCGGACGCCGAAGAGCTGCTTCTTGCGGAAGCCGGCGTCGAGTGAATCGGAGTAGAACGAGTAGAAGAGAAAGCCCGCAGCGCGTTCGGTTTTCGGATTGATCGCCGTCTTGTACCGCGCGAATGCCGAGTCGGCCCAGCGCCGGTAGGAGCTGAACCCACCAGCGCGCGCGAGTGGTGGTGGGGTGCGCTGCGTCGGCATTCCGTGGGCGCCGGGGATCACGACGGCGAATGCCGAGGTGGCCGGAGCATTGAGATCGAAGAGCCAGCCTGGGTGCGCCTTCTCGTCACATGCGGCTCGCCACGACAGCGGCGGATCGAAGCGTTGCCGCGAGGCGATGGTGGCCTGCTTCGCGCGCGAGAGGGTGGCGCCGTTGTCGAAGAGAAAGAGCGTGACGGTGTCGCCGACCGATCCGATGGGCATTTGGCCGAGGGAGTCGAACTGCGCGGCGACCGGTCGGCGCGGTGCCCGGGCGGGGAGCTGCTTGACCTGCCCGCCAGCGATGCCCCAGTCGGCGGTGCGTTCGGGCATCGGGTCGGGGCGGGGCCGCACCTGGGCGGCAAGCGCTGGCGCAACAGTGGCAAGCAACAGGGCGACGAGCAGGTTGGGACGATGCGTCATCAGGTGTCTCCTTTGACTCCAAGCAGTTGTTCACTCCAGATCCGGCTCAGGCGCCAGCGAGTCGCTTCGGGGAGACCGCGGTCTCCGCTTTCAAAGTATCGGCCGCACCGGGCGCCAGCGCCGCATCGATCGCGTGCTCGAGCAGCGACGCGGGGAGCGGTGACGGGGCATGGCTCAAGTTAAACCGATCTTACGGCCGACCGTTGCTCGCGCCGCGCCTGGCGCAGCGCAGATCTCGCCCCCACTCGAACCCCCAGGCTTCCGTCGGTCCGATGATCTGCGCCGCGCAGGGCGCGGCGCCAGCACAATTCGCTACGGTACCGGCTTGTTTTCCGGCAGCAGCACAAAGCGGGCGACGCGGGTCGGGTCGAGATACTTCCGGGCCGCGTCCTGCACGATCGCGGGGGTCAGCGCGTCGAGGCGCGCACCCCAGCCGAGGATCTCCTCGAGCGGCGCGCCCTTTTCGGTGTGGTCCCCAATCATTCCTGACCACCAGAAATTGGTCTTGACGTCGACCTCGGTGCTGCGCCGCGCCTGTTCGACATACTTGTGGAGCTCGTCGCCGGTCGGACCATCGGCGCGGAGCGCCGTGATCACGTCGAACGCGGCGGCCCAGAGTGTGTCGGCCTGAGCCGGCGTCGAGGTGAAGGAAATCACCGTCTGGTACTGCTGCTTCGGGATGGCGGTGACGTTGGTGTTGACCTGCACGCCATAGGTCGCTCCCATCGCCTCGCGCAACTTCTCCAGCAATCGCGTCTGCAGGATCTCCCCGACCGCATCGGCCGCGAGCTCCTCGGCGGAGGTTGTGACTTCGGCCTTGCCCGTGAAGAAGACAACCTGGGTGCTGACCGGTTCCTTCCCCTTGTGAATCAGTTTGGTGATCTGCCCCGCGGGCGGCCCGACCGAGCGATCGCGCCACTTCTCGTGACGACCCTTGGCTGGCAGGCCGCCGATCCAGCGTTCAACCAGCGGACGCAGCGAGTCGAGGTTCACGTTACCGACGATGGTGAAGGTCCAGTCGCTGAAATCGGCAAAGCGTTCCTTGTAGATCGCGAGGGCACGATTGACGTCAAGCGTCTCGAAGCGGGCGAGGGTCATCGGCTGCGACCGCGGTGAGTTCATTCCCATCGTGAGAGTCACAGTGTCCGAGAACGCGGTCGCGGGCTGGAGGTCGCGATTGGCGAGTGCGGTCCGGACCTGGCTCCGGAATGCCGCCACGGCCGCAGAGTCGAGCCGTGGCGCAGTGACCGTGAGGTAGAGGAGTTCGAAGAAGGTCGCGAGGTCCTTCGGGGCGGTGAGGCCACCGAGTTCCTGCGTCGTTTCCGAGATGATGGGAAAGGTGACGGCGACCTTGCCCGCCATCCGTCGGCGAAGCGAGGGCGCATCGAACTGGCCATAGCCGCTCTGCTGCACGATCGCAGTCGCCAGCATCCCGTTGATGAGGTCCTTGTCCTCGAGGAGCGAGAGGCCGCCCGGCGCACTGCCGCCCACGACGATCTGGTCGGCCTTGAAATCGGTGGGCTTCACCAGCACACGCGCACCATTCGAGAGCCGCCATTCGGTGATGCCCAGCGTCGGATGCTGGCGGGTGCTCACGATGCGTCCGGGAGTCGGCTGCACCGGGACGAGTGGGCCGGCAACGGTGGTCTCGGTCCACGGCGCGACGGTCGCAGTGTCGGTGCGATCAAGGATGGCGAGCAGCTGTTCGCGGGTCGGCATTGCCGCCGCGGATTTCTCGGGCGCGCGGACGGCCAGGAAGCGATCGGTTCCGCGTGCGCTGCCGCGAATCGTTGCGTTCACTTCATCGCGCGTGATGGAAGGCAACAGGCGCTGCGCGAGTTCGAGGCGAGTGCGGGCGGAGACCACGGTGTTGCCGTTGAGGAAGGCATCAACCAGCTGGTTGACGAAGGAGCCGGAAAACTGCTTGTCCTGTTCGGCGGCTGACTGCTCGCGTCCGCGCAGCAGCGAGGCCTTGGCCCGTTCGAGTTCGGCCGGGAGCACGCCGTGCGCGTCGAGACGTCGACGCTCGGTGAGCACTGCCTCGAAGGCTTCCTTGCTCTTCCCTTCCTTCGCGTTCACCGTGAGCGCGAACACTTCGATATCTCTCACCAGGCGCGATGGGCCGAAGAAGGCGCCGACGAACGGCGCATCCGGCTTCCGCGCGAGATCGGAGAGGCGCTGCCCGGCGATGCTGGAGACCAGCGAACTCACCAGCTGGCGACGCTCATCGGACTCGAGACGCCAGGCGGGAAGGCTCGGTCGCCGAACCAGCAATTGAATCGACTCGCTGGTGAGCTCCGGATCAGTTGCGATCGAGAAGCGCGTGCCGGCGACTTCCGGCACCGGCGCGTCGATCCGCGGCCGAGGAGATGCGGGCGAACGAAGCGCGCTGAAGCGATCGCGGATGAGGGCCTCGAGTTGCGCGACAGGGACATCGCCCACGGCGACCACGGCCATCAGGTCGGGGCGATACCAGTCGCGATAGAAGCGACGGATCGGCGACGGCTCCGCGTGGCCGATCGTGGCCGTGTCACCGATCGGGAGCCGCTCGGCGTAGCGGGATCCGGCAAAGAGGAGCGGGAACTCCTTGTCGCGCAGGCGCGAGCCGACGCCCAGCCCGCTGCGCCACTCGCCGAGAACTACACCGCGCTCGTTCACGACTTCGCTGGAGTCGAAACGGACGCCGGTCGCCCAGTCCTGCAGGATGTCGAACGCACGCTCCACAATTGCCGGCTTGTCGCTCGGCACCGGCAGGATGTAGACGGTCTCATCGAAGGAAGTGGAGGCGTTGAGGTCGGCGCCGAATCGCACGCCGATGGATTCGAGATATTGCACCAGGTCGTTCTTCGCGAAACGAGTGGTGCCGTTGAATGCCATGTGCTCGACGAAGTGGGCCAGTCCCTTCTGGTCGTCATCCTCGAGGACCGATCCCGCGCGGACCACGAGGCGCAATTCGAGTCGGGCAGCCGGCGTGGCGTTCTGCTTGATATAGTAGTGCAGGCCGTTGGGGAGAACGCCGGCGTGCACAGTCGTGTCGGCGATGAGTGCCGGGCTCTGCGCGGAGAGTGATGTGGCGGCGAAGAGCGCGAAGGAGGCGAGAATCCACAGGGGGCGAGGCATGGTGGCTCGATGGGCGATGGGCGATGGGCGATAGACTCGGCCGGAAATCTAGAGCGTGGTCACTCCTGGTGCGCCGTACCGCGCACGAGCAACCCGCACGCGAAGGTTCGGGAGGATCGCGGCGCTCGCCTCCACGTGGGTGTGACCACAGAGCACGGTGAGATCGTGCTCAGGGTGTCCCGCGGCGAATCGGCGGAGCACACTCCCGGTCGCACCGCAGACCAGCAGCGGTTGCCAGGCCGGAGATGCCAACCGGCCGCGGGTCGGCAGCGCTTCCGGGAACGGCGGCACGTGGGTCGCCACAAGGATTCGGTTCGCCACGGCCGCCGCGCGTTCGAGCAGCGTCTGGAGCCGGGCGGCGTCGGCATCGGCCAGGGCGCGTTTCACGAAGAGTTTGGCGCGTCGCGAGTCGTGCACCGCGAGCTCGGCGATCAGCCGGTCGTCATTGAGCACGAGCGGAGTATTGAGGGGATCGCCGAACCGCCCATCGGCCCAGCCATCGACGCCGACCAACGCCGTGCCGGATGCCAGTGTCACAACTCCAGCAGGTGGCAGCCACTGGATATCGGGTCGTTGTTCGGCGAGTGCGGTCGCGCGGTCGCGGACCTCGCCCACCCCCGCACCATAGTGATCGTGGTTGCCCAGGAGATAATAGACCGGGCAGCCAGCGGCGCCGGCAATGGCGGTGAGGTCGTCAACGAAGCGCGAGGCGAGGGAGATGTCGCCGGTGAGAACAAGGGTTTCGCCGTGCTGCTCCTGCAATGCGGCGAGAAATCCCTGGCGCGCTTCCGGACCGGCGTGGTCGAGATGGATGTCGGTGGCCCACAACGTCGGCATTCCGGAAGCTAGCGGACGCACCGGTCGGGCGATCATCTTCAACTGGGGTCAGGAGTTACAATCCCGACTCGAATGATCGGATATACTGGTTGTCAAGGCTGGCAGGATTGCAACCAAATCACCAAATTGAGCGTCATTACCGCTGTTGTTTCAGAATGAATGTGACTGTTCCAATCCCGCAGGCCGTACCAACTCACTCCGGAGGCAACGCATGAAGGCTGCAACTCTTCGTGGACTCATGGTGGGCGCCACCATGGCGCTCGGTTTCGCTGTTCTCGCACCGAACAAGGCAGAGGCGCAGGGCATGCAGTTCGGTGTGGCTGCGTCGTACGCGGATAGTTGGGATTTCGGCGTTGGCGCTTTCGGCAAGTTCCACCTCGCTGACGTGAGCAACCGGGCGATCGGTGGCCGGATCGGCTTCGACTACTTCTTCCCGGGCAACAACCTGAAGGCCTGGTCGCTCAATGGCGATGCGCTGCTCAACATCGCGACCAATGATGCCTCGATGAAGCCGTACGTCGGCGCTGGTGTCGGCTACCGCCACTTCAGCTACGACAGCGACTACTGCGGCCTTCTGAACATCGATTGCAGCTCGAGCGACGTCGGCCTCAACCTGATCGGCGGCCTGAACTTCGGCAAGTCGAAGATGATGCCGTTCGTCGAAGCGAAGCTCGAAGTGGGCAACGGCAGCCAGTTCGTGGCCAAGGCCGGCATTCACTTCTAGTCGCCGGCGCGTCAGCGACGATCACCAGCGCTGACGATGACGTGCGAAGGGCCCGGGAGCATTGCTCCCGGGCCCTTCGTGCATCCGGACGCGCCGACGCTCAGAAGAAGAACATCTCGCCATCACCGCTGCTGCCGAGCCGCGGGTTGACGACGTTGTTGAAGACCGACCCGAAGGTGTAGCTGAGCGAGAAGTAGCCGTTGGCCCGGTAGCTGGTGCGCTGCTGCCGGAGGCGGAGGAGGACCTCTTCGTCGGTCGCGTCGCCCTTGGGCAGTGTGACCTGGTCGCGCACGCGCGAATACGACGCGTTGTAGGAGAACTGCAACCCCTTCACGAGTCGCACCGACATTCCCCCGAAGACCGACATCCGGTTCTTGTGAAAGTCCTTCAGGTAATTCGACCCGGAAATGCCGATGTTGGCATTGCCCCAGGGCGCGCGCGCAGCGTAGGAAAGCGAAAGCGATTGCGACGCCAGCGTTTCCTCGTTCTTGTCGTACACCGTCAACTCGGTGTACTTGTAGCGATTCAGGCCGAGGCTGTACGCGGCCACCAGCCGACGGCGGGTGTATTCCGAGTACTTGAAGAAGTCATACTCGACCGTGGGCGAGACGCTGAGGGAGAGATCGACGTTCTGTTGGGAGGATGAGTATCCGCTGAAGGTGGCACCGGCGGAGAGATGCGGTCCGAGCGAGCGAACCATCAATCCGTTGCCGTAGTAGCTATGGCTGTTGGCGGTGAAGATATCGCCGTCGCCGAAATCGTATCGCGAGCTGCTGGTGTTGCCGGAGAAGCCCAGGGAGAACTTCCATTTCTCCGTGGTACGACGCGCGGAGAAATTGCCGCTCCAGTCGCTCGATTTCGATTGTGACTCGCCACTGAAAAAGCCATTCGCCCCGACGCTGAAGACCCAGAAATTCCACGGGTCGTGCGCGGCCTTGGTGGGTCCTGCGCCCCGCGGCGGCTGATAGGCCAGCGTCATGTTCTTCGCATAGGGCGTTCGCAGCACGTAGCGCGCGAGTCCGAGCTTGAGCACCCGGGTGTATTCGCGGCGCTGGTCGTCGCTGCTGGCGCCCTGGGCCGTGGTGTAGCGCACTTCGTCATCGACGCCGGCGAATTCCCTGAGGCCGATGAACTTGAAGGTCACCTCCTGGCCACCCGACCCGGTACCCAGCGACGTCGAAATCACGTGCACCTGGGCGGCAGTGCGGTCGCGGACGTAGTTGACCCAGTTCAGCTCGGTACGGAGATAGTCGAAATCGCAGCCGGATGAGGCGCAGTCGAGGAAGAGGCGCAGCTGTTCAGTGGAATCGGGCCGGGCTGTACGGGGTGGTGGGCCTTCCTGCGCCTGCAGGCCGGACACACTCAGGAGGAGGGCGCACGCGAGGAGGGCGCGGCGGACGGGGGTCATGGAGCCTCGGGGTAGGCCGGTACGAAACGAAATGGAATGGGGAGCGATCACCAGATGGCGTTCCACCGGGGAAAGTTTCGACTCCCAGGCGTCGAGATCGAATTGTCATCTTACTTTCAGGGCGATGTCACTTCCGATCAACGCGGTGCTGCCCGAAATCCTTACCACCCTCGCCGCGTCGACCGCGGCGGTGCTGGTCGCGCCACCTGGTGCCGGCAAGACCACCGGTGTCCCCCTCGCCTTGCTGGATGCGCCGTGGCTCGCAGGGCGCCGGATCCTGGTGCTCGAGCCTCGCCGGCTCGCGGCGCGTGCCGCTGCCATGCGCATGGCCTTCCTGCTCGGCGAACGTGTGGGCGAGACGGTGGGCTACCGCATCCGGCTGGAGCACCGCGTCGGGCCACGCACCCGGGTCGAGGTGGTAACCGAAGGAATCCTCACCCGGCGGCTCCAGGATGATCCGGGGCTCGAGGGGGTCGGTGCCGTGCTCTTCGACGAATTCCACGAACGCTCTCTCGCGGCCGACACCGGGCTCGCGCTCACGCTCGCGAGCCGCGCCCTGCTGCGCGACGATCTTCGCATTCTGGTGATGTCGGCAACGCTCGATGGCGATGCCGTCGCGACGCTGCTCGACCACGCACCGGTGATCCGGAGCGAGGGGCGCGCCTATCCGGTGCAGACGCAACATCGTACGCCTGCGCCCCACGCCCGCATCGAAGGGCACGTGGCGCAGGTGGTACGTGAAGCGCTCGCGACCGAAGCGGGATCGGTGCTCGTCTTTCTCCCTGGTGCCGGCGAGATCCGCCGAGTCGAGGGGATGCTCGCCGACGGCCTGCCGCCGGACGTCTCGCTGCACCCGCTGCACGGGTCGCTCCCGCCGGCGCAGCAGGACGCCGCGATTGCTCCTGCGGCAGCGGGGAAACGCAAGGTGGTGCTCGCGACCAGCATTGCCGAGACGTCGCTCACCATCGAAGGAATTCGTGTCGTGGTCGACAGTGGGTTGATGCGCATTCCGCGCTTCTCGCCGCGCACCGGGATGACTCGGCTCGAAACTATGCGGGTGTCGCGTGCGGCAGCCGATCAGCGCCGCGGTCGAGCCGGCCGACTCGAGTCAGGTAGCTGCTGGCGCTGCTGGAGCGGGGCCGAAGATGCCGGACTGGTGCCGTATACCCGCGCCGAAATTCTCGATGCCGACCTCGCCCCGCTGGCACTCGAACTCGCGGCCGCCGGCTTTGCCGATCCCGCGGATTTGCAGTGGCTCGATCCGCCGCCCGCCGCAGCGTTTGCGCAGGGCCGCGAATTGCTCACGTTGCTCGGCGCGCTCGATGCCGAAGGGCGCCTCACTTCGCACGGCCGCGCGATGGCCACGCTCGGTACGCATCCACGGCTGGCGCACTTGCTGTTGCGTGCACGCGAGCACGGGGCCGCGAGCGGGCGTCGTGCGGCTCAGCTGGCGGCGTTGCTCGAAGAGCGCGATATCCTGCGCGGTGCGGGTGGACCACCCGCATCCGATGTCACGCTGCGACTCGACCTGCTCGAGCGTCAGGGTGGCGCCGCCGCTGTGGGTGCGGCCACGGTTGACCGCCAGGGCTTGAGCAAGGTGCGCGAGCTCGCGGCCGAGTGGTGCCGGCGACTCGACCTGCCGCCGCACGGAAGCGGCCACGATGCCGATGACGCGGGGCTGCTCCTCGCACTGGCCTACCCCGATCGGGTGGCGCAACGACGCGAAACAGGGGGGCGCTTCCTGCTGCGAAATGGCCGCGGCGCGACACTCCCTGCTGGCGATCCGCTGGCGCAGTCCGCATGGCTGGTGGCGGCGCAAGTCGATGATGCGGGGCGCGAAGGGCGCATCCTGCTCGCGGCCGCACTCGACCCGGGCGAATTGATTGCCAGCGCGGGCGAGCAGGTCACGACCACGGACGAAATCCGCTGGGATGATGGCACCCAGGCGGTGCAAAGCCGCCGACGGACCACGCTCGGTGCGCTCGTCTTTGCCGACAAGGCGCTCGCATCACCGGATCCCGAGCTGGTACGTGCCGCGCTGCTTGATGGGATCCGTCGGAGTGGCATCGACGCGCTGCCCTGGCGGGCGGACGCAACTGCTGTGCGTCAGCGCCTCGCCTTCGCCCACGCGCTCGATACTGGCTGGCCCGATGTTTCCGAGCTGGTGCTGCTTGGCTCACTCGACGAGTGGCTGGCGCCGCATCTCGCCGGAATCCGCAAGCTGGACGACCTCGCGCGCGTCGATCTCGGCGCCGCGCTGCTCGACCTGCTGGGATGGGAACAGCGGCGGGTGCTCGACGCGATCGCACCTGTGCGCATCGAGGTGCCCAGTGGCTCCCAGATCGCGGTGGACTACAGCGATCCGTCGGCTCCAGTGCTTGCGGTACGATTGCAGGAGATGTTCGGGCTCTCCACCACACCGACCGTGGGGAATGGTCGGGTGCCATTGATGCTCCACCTGCTCTCGCCTGCGGGGCGGCCGATGCAGGTGACGCGGGATCTCGCGAGCTTCTGGGCCAGCGGATATTTCGATGTGCGGAAGGACCTGCGGGGTCGGTATCCCAAGCACCACTGGCCGGAGAATCCGCTCGAGGCCCCGGCCGTCCGGGGGATCAAGCGTCGCCGCTGAGCCGCTACGCCTCGAGGGCCGCAGTCAGCTCGTCGATGGTGAATGGCTTGGGCAGGAAGGTGGTCTCGCCGTCACTGCCACCGAGCGCCTTCCGCACGGCGTGATCGCCGGTGTAGCCCGACATCAGGATGCTGCGAATGTCGGGGAAGCGCATACTGACTTCCTGCACGAGTTGCCGGCCGGTGCGGCCCGGCATCGCCTGGTCGGTGAGGACGATGTGGATCGATCCGACCGGCGCCGCATCGAGCACCGCAATCGCCTCGTCGGCATTGCCGGCTTCCACCACCTGATATCCCTTCCGCTCCAGCAGGCGACGCGTGGTGCGACGCAACGTCGCCTCGTCGTCGACGATCAGCACGCGGCGCTCCTGGCCGCGCGACACCGCGCGTGTTGTGGCGGGCGTGTCATGGCGTGAGACCGACGGGACCGCGACGGCGGGGAGATAGAGCGTGAACGATGAGCCTTCGTTGGGCGCACTGCGTACCAGCACCGCGCCGTGCATCCGTTCGATGAAGCCGTAGATGATCGCGAGCCCGAGACCGGTCCCCTTTCCCTGCGGCTTGGTCGTGAAGAACGGTTCGAAGAGGTGACGCTGAACTTCCTCGGACATCCCCAGCCCGGTGTCGCGCACCGAGACGGTGACGAAGCGTCCCGGCGAGAGCTGCGGCAGGGCGAGCAGGTCATCCGGGCGCAGGACCACGACATCGGTGCGCACCGTCACGGCGCCGCCATCCGGCATCGCATCCCGCGCGTTCGCAACCAGATTGAGCAGGGCAAGCTCGAATTGGCCCGGATCGCACTCGACCCACGCATTGGGTGCGGTCGCCTGGACCACCAGCTGCTGCTCGGCCGCGACCAGCCGCTGCAACAACGGCCGGACGCGCTCGACCACGGCATCGAGCTCGACCACCACGAGCCGCTCGACCTCCTGGCGCGAGAAGGAGAGCAGCTGGCGCGTCAGTGTCTTGGCCCGGTCGGCGGCGAGAGCAATATCGAGCACGTCGTCGCGGTGCGGGTCATCGGGTCGGAGATCCTGCATCAGCAGTTCGGTCGTGGCGGTAATCGTCGTCAGCAGGTTGTTGAAATCGTGCGCGACACCTCCCGCGAGCTTGCCAACGGCTTCCATTTTCTGCGCCTGCCGGAACTGCTCCTCGAGGATCCGTCGCTCGCTCACATCCGAATGAGTGCCGATCATCCGCAGCGCCTGACCTCGGGGGTCGCGCTCCACCACTTGTCCGCGTGACCGGATCCAGGCGTAGCCACCGTCGGCGCGCAGGATCCTGAATTCGATGTCGTACGGATCCATCTGCGGCACGGTGATGTGGCGCTGCTGTGTGTCGACAACACGCTGGCGATCGTCGGGATGCACCAGTGCAATGAAATCATCCTGGGTAAAGCCCAGATCGGGGGCGTAACCGAGCATGGTGCGGAAGACAGGCGATGTGTAGGAGCGGCCTTCCGGAATGCGATAATCCCAGATGCCATCGCGAGTCACCGTGAGGGCGAGTCGGAGCTGCTCCTCGCTGTCACGCAACGCGGCGCTGAGTCGCTTGCGTTCGGTGATGTCTTCGATGTGCGCCAGCAGATGTGCGGGTGCGCCGGTCCCCGTCCGCACCCCCGAGACGGTGACCTGCATCCAGACGGTGCTGCCATCGCGATGGACGCCGCGGCGTTCGGCCCGCGTGGATTCGGCTTCTCCGCGGGACACGCGCGCCAGATTGATGGCGACCGAATCGTGCTCGTCAGGATGAAGGACATCGCGCCAGGTCAGTGCATGGGCGGCGTCGAGGTCGTATCCCAGCATCGACGCGAGGGCGAGGTTCACCCCGATGACCTGGCCGGCAGGCGACAGCAGGGCCATGCCGTTGCCGGCCTGCTCGAAGGCGGAGCGGAATCGCGCCTCGCTCTCCCGCAACGCGAGATCGGAGTGCGTTCGCACGCGCTCGAGTTCCTCATTGGCCGACACGTCCCGAATCGCCACCAGTGAATAGCCGTGTGGCAACTGATCGATGTGCAGGACCACCGGATGTCTCGACTCATCGGCGAGCGTGAGCAGGCGACGCACGGGCTCGCCTGAGGCCGGGATGCCGACTGGCTCGTCGAGGAACTCCTGGATCCGCTTGGTCTCGATCGACTGGCGGGTATCACCGACCAACGTTGCGAAGGCCTGATTCGCATCGGTGATCCGGCCGTCGGGCGCGTGCAGAATGATCGGGAGTGGCGAGTGCTTGAAGAGAATATCAAACTGCTGATCCGCCGCCGCCTGACGTACCTCAGCCCGCCGCTGCGCGGTGAGATCGCGAATGTCGACGACGAGGGTGCCGGCGACCGGCGTGGCGCGCTGCCAGATCCAGGTCGCGTCGATGGTGCCGAACAGAATCGGGTACTCCATCTCGCGTGCCACGCCGCTGGCGAGGACCTGCCGGAAGCCGTTGATGAACTCTTCAACCCGGGGAATCGGAAAGATCGCCCGGAGCGGCTGGCCGACGATCTGCTCGAGTGACCGATGGAGCAGCTGCGGCACGATCCCGTGGGCCTCGGTCACCTCGAAGTCGTCGAAGGTGCCGTCGCCCCGGTGTCGGGGTACCAGCGAGAAACCGCCGTCAGGCGGGGGGGACTGGTCGGGTCTGGAGTTGGACAAGCCGGAAAGGTACCGGCAAACAGCGAAGGAGGGGAGACTAGAGACTAGAGACTGGAGACTAGAGGGGAACCCTGTCGAGGCGTTCTCTAGTCTCCAGTCTCCAGTCTCACATCTCTTTCGCTGCTAGAAACGAATCCCCAGCGTGATCGGCACAAACATCTGGTTGTTATTCGAGACGAAGACGTTCACGAACTTGCCCTCGACGAAGAGGCTCTTGCCAAGCCGGAAGCCGGCACCGGCCTCGATCGCCATGTTCGAATCGGTCTCCTTCACCAGCGTCCCGTTGAAATTGGTCTTGTTCTCGGTGCGCCAGAGACCGAGCCCGCCGAGGACGTAGAGATTGGTCCCGGCGTCATAGCTCAGGCGGCCCAGGGCGGCGAAGGCGTTGGCGCCGTCACCCTCGATATTGATGCCGAAGTCCTTCTGGCTGAAGTGATGGTACGAGGCGTCGAGCCCGACCCACATCTTGGAACTGGCCGGGCGGTAACCCACCAGGGCGGTGCCGTTGAAGCCGGTCTTGTAGAAGTCACCGGCATTCCCCATCGGGAGTGTCACTCCGCCGCCCAACCCGAGCTCCCAGCTGCCGGACTGCGCCGTCAGTGGGGCGGTGACTGCGACGAGGGCAACGAGTGCGCCCGCGAGAATGGCCTTCCGCATCTGCTATCTCCTTGTAAGTGTGTGGCGGCGCCACCAGGCACCGACAATGGC
The DNA here is from genome assembly GCA_040388535.1 of Gemmatimonadota bacterium. NCBI lineage: Bacteria > Pseudomonadati > Gemmatimonadota > Gemmatimonadota bacterium. The sequence continues at coordinate 659,883 of JAZKBR010000002.1, forward strand.
AGGTGACGAGCCGCAGGCAAGTGAAACACACAGCATACGTTACGGCGTGAAACGCTCAGCCCCGGCTGGTGGGGTCCACGGATGCTTCGGTTCGAAGGTCTTCCAAAGCAAGGCGGAGACCTTCCGAAGCAGGACGTAGCCCTGGTTGGTCGGGGCATAGCTGGTATCGCTCTGGTTCCGGGTGATCACGGCGAAGACATAGTCTCCGGACGGGGCGTTCACGAGCACGACCTCCGAACGTGACCGATCGACGGCGCCCTGTTTGGAGGCCGCCTGGACCCACGGGGGCAATTGGGAGAGTGCCTCACCGTTCCAGTAGATCCGGGTCAGGTGGCGGTACATCTGGGCGCTGGCCGCGGGCGAGACTGCCTTCCCCTCACGAATCTTCACCACGAGTTCGGCCATCTCCCGCGGGGTCGTCTGCCCCCAGCCCATGGCCACCCAGTTGTCGCGCCGACCGGGCGTTCGGGAATTCATCCTGGTGGAGTCGAAGCCGTTGGCCGCGAGCCAGGAGTTGATGACGGTGCCGCCGCCCACGAGTGCCTGCAGCCAGAGCGCCGCCGCGTTGTCGCTGGTCGTGATCATCATCAGCGAGACCTGATTGAGCGGAATCTTCGCACCACTCTGGAGCTTGTCGAAGAGATCGTCCTCACCCTTGTAGCGCAGCGAGTCGGCCCAGGTCAGCACCGAGTCGAAGGTGAGCTGGCCGTGCTCGATGCGATCGAAGGTGGTGGCGAGAATCGGCACCTTGATCATCGATGCGGTAGGAAAGAGTTCATCGGCGCGGATGATGGCACCACGGCCGCTCTTGAGGTGACGCACGTAGATGCCGACATCACCATTGACCTCGCGCGCGAGTGCCGTGAGCGAGGCCTCGAGTCGGCTGTCGCGCCGCACTGCCGGCCACTGACGCTGTGCCGAGAGCGGGGCGACCACGAGAAGGAAGGCGATAGTTACGCGTGTGAGCGGCATCATTGACCCGGAGTTGTCAGAGAATGGATTGAAGGTAATTCACCTCTGCGCTGGTGAATCCGAGTCGAAACCCGGTCACCCCTCGGCGCGTACCGAGACCCGTCCCCCAACCCGAACGCAGGACATCCCGTGATTCTCGCCTCGTTATTGCTCGCCACACTGCTCGGTCCCGATGATCCCGGCATTCACTCCGGTCGAGCGGGCCAGGTGCAGGTTCGACCACCCCGGCTGGCTGGCGCCATTGTGGTCGACGGCAACCTCGATGAGGCGCAGTGGAAGCAGGCCTCGATCCTCACCGGCTTCTCGCAGTACTCGCCCGTGGACGGCGTGGCAGCGGCCGACTCGACTGAAGTCCTGATCTGGTACTCCCCGACGCACCTGCATATCGGGATTCGGGCCTTCGCGCCGAGCGGCACCGTGCGAGCCACGCTGGCACAGCGCGACCAGATCTTCAGCGACGACAACCTGCAGGTGCTGCTCTCGACCTTCAATGATGGCCGCCAGGCGAGCGTCTTCGCGGTGAACCCCTTTGGCATTCAGGGCGACGGGGCGATGAACGAGAGTGGTCGCGGCGCCTCGTGCAGCGGATTCAACTGCGCGACGCAGACACGCGAGGGCACCGACCTCTCGCAGGACTTTGTCTGGGAATCGAAGGGACGACTCACGCCTGATGGCTATGAGGTGGAGCTGCGGATTCCGTTCAAGAGCATCCGCTTCCAGCAGGCGAAGACGCAGACCTGGGGCATCAACGTCGTGCGGGTGGTGCAGCGCTCGGGACAGGAACAGACCTGGACGATGACCAAGCGCGGCGCGTCGTCGTTCCTGTCGCAGTCGGGGAAGCTCGAAGGGCTGAGCGAGCTGAATGCCGGCCGGGCGCTGGACATCATCCCCACGCTGACCTCGCGGGTCGATGGCGGGCCGACCGGGGCGAGTGGCAAGTGGGACTACACCGGCGGAAAGCCGGAGATCGGCGGCAACATCCGCTACGGCATTACCTCGAACCTCACCCTCAATGCCACGGCGAATCCTGACTTCTCGCAGGTCGAAAGCGATGTGGGGCAGTTCTCCTTCGACCCGCGCCAGGCGATCGGCTTTCCCGAGCGACGGCCGTTCTTCCTCGACGGCATCGAGCAGTTCGATGCGCCATCGAACCTGATCTACACCCGCCGGATCGTGCAGCCGGTGTTTGCCACCAAGGTCACCGGCAAGGTGTCGGGGACGCAGGTCGGCGTGCTTGCGGCGGTCGATGACGAAGCTGCATCGCGCAACGGGACGAATCCGCTCTTCGGGATCGTGCGGCTCTCGCGCGACCTCGGCCCCGGCTCCCGGCTCGGCTTCCTCTGGACCGAACAGCACGACGGCGACGACCAGAACCGGGTGCTCGACATCGACGGGCGCGTTGTGCTCAACAAGGTGCACTCGTTCACCTTCTCGGGGGCGATGGCGCGCAACGAGCGTCTCGGTGTCGTGAAGACGGCGCCGCTCTGGAGCGCGGGGTATCGCTTCAACGGGCGTGCCTTCCGGTCGAGCTGGCAGATGAGTGGCATCGACGAAGATTTCCGTACCAGCTCGGGGTTCATCTCGCGCCCGGGCATCGCGCACGGCAACATCTCCAACAGCTACTCGATTCTCCGCCCGGCGAAGACCCTCGAATCGCTCACCGGTGAAGTGGTCCTCGACGGCACCTGGCGCTACCAGGACCTGATCGACGGCGGGCCGATCCAGGATCGCAAGATGCATTTCAACTTCAACGCCCGCTTCAAGGGCGGCTGGGGTCTCGGTGCATCGCTGCTCGATGAGAATTTCGGCTACGATCCGAGCATCTACGGCAGCTACCGGATCAAGCAGAACGACGGCAGCTACACCGCCTTCCCCGAGCAGCCGCGGCTGCCGAATCGCGACTATCTGGTATCAGGCAACACGCCGCAGTCCAAGTATTTCCAGATGAACGGCTTCATTCTCTGGGGGAAGGACGAGAATTTCTTCGAGTGGCAGTCGGGGAACATCATCTTCATCACCGGCGGCGCCACGATCCGTCCCAGCGACCAGTTGCGGATCAACCTGTCGTACAACCACCAGACGGTGAACCGGATCAGCGACGGATCGCGCGTCTCGCTGCAGATCGTGCCGCGTGCACGCGTCGAGTACCAGCTGTCACGCGCCTTCCAGGTGCGACTGGTGTCGCAGTATGTGCTCGAGACGCGTGACTCGTTGCGCGATGAAGGGCGGACCAACCTGCCGATCTACTACGCCGGCAGCGATGGCTCACTCTCGCGCGCGGCGGCGTTCCGGGACGGCAACCTGCGCACCGACCTGCTCTTCTCCTACTTCCCGAATCCTGGCACCGTGGTCTACCTCGGCTACGGTGGTGGCTACCACGAACCAGGCGAGCGCGGGCGGCTCAAGTTCGATCGGGTGAACGATGGATTTTTCATGAAGCTGAGCTACTTGTTCCGAATGCGGGGATAGACAGAAGAGACTAGAGACTAGAGACTAGAGAAAACACGAAGGCCGACATCCTCCTGCGATGCCGGCCTTCATTTCACCTCTAGTCTCTGATCTCTAGTCTCTAGTCTCTATGCAAGTCTGCTCGCCCCGCCCGCCGCATCGACAAACGCATCGAAGAGGCGGCCCACCGAGCGATCACCGGTGGCGAACATTTCGGGGTGCCACTGCACGCCCACGGCGAAGCCATCCTGGACTTCGGCGGCTTCGATGAGTCCATCGGGCGCAACGGCGGTAGTTACGAGACCATAGCCGAGCTGCTTGATGCCCTGATGATGCATCGAGTTCACCGGGACGGGGCCGCCACCCATTGCGTCGCCGAGGCGGGAGTCGGCGCGCACCTCGACCACGTGGGCGAGGTGGTCGCGCTCATAGCCGGCGTTGGGGAAGTAGTCGTGCTTGAGCGAATCCGGGCGTTCCTCGGCGAGATCCTGCCAGAGCGAACCACCGAGAGCGACGTTGAGCACCTGGAGTCCGCGGCAGAGGCCGAGGAAGGGCTTGGCGTCCTTCACGGCCCAACGCGCCATCACGATTTCGGCGGTGTCGCGGGCGGGGTCGAGCCGGCCGAGCTTGTCGTGTCGAGCCGACTTGTAATAGGAGGGGTCGATGTCGACCCCACCCGGGACCAGGACCCCGTCGAGCCGCTCGTAGATCTCGCGCAGGGTCGCAGGGTCTTCGGCCAGCAGCGGGACCAGCACCGGCACGCCGCCCGAGGCCATCACGGCGTGGACATAGCGCTGGTTCATGACCCACGACACCGGGAGCTCGCTGGGGATCCCCTCGATCGCGTGCAGTGTCTGGGTTGTCACCCCGATCAGGGGCCTCTTCCGTACCATTAGCGAACACCCTCCGCCGTTTCCGCGACCAGTCGATCGACCACTGCGCGAAGATCGCCGGTTTCCCGGTAGGTCGCCAGTTGCCGGTCGGCCGAGGTCCCTTCCGAGAGAATCCGGTAGGCGTACTCGATCTCCTTGCGGGAGCCGAGTTCGTCGACCACATCACCGATGAACCACTCGATCAGCTCCTTGATCAGCTCGCGGGCGGGCAGCTGTTTCTCGCGCCCGAAATCGATGAGCTGCCCCTCGAGGCCGTAGCGCGTTGCGCGCCACTTGTTCTCCTCGATGAGGGCGGGGAGATACTGACGAAACGACATATTGTCACGCCGCAGCTTCCAGAGCTTCGCAATGATGGCCTGGAAGATCGCCCCGATGCAGACGGCCTCGTCGACCCTGGTGCATACATCGCAGATGCGGAACTCGAGCGTCGGAAAGAGGTGGTGCGGCCGGACATCCCACCAGAGCTTCGAGGCGTTGGGGATCGAGCCAGTGGCGACCATCACGTCGACGGTCTGCTGGTAGTCAGCCCACGAAGCGAGCGTCCGCGGAATGCCGGTGCGCGGGAACGAACGGAAGACCACGCTGCGATACGACTTGAGTCCGGTGTTGCGCCCCATCCAGAACGGCGATGACGTGCTGAGCGAGAGCACGTGCGGCAGGAAGTAGCGGCAGGCATTCATCGCATCGATGCGGAACTCCGGGTCCTCGATGCCGATGTGCACGTGGGTGCCGAAGATCAGCAGCGACTGCGCCAGCTCCTGCAGGTCTTCCTTCACGCCGATGTAGCGCTCGAGCGGCGTGATCTCCTGATCGATCCAGGAGGAGAACGGATGCGTGCCGGCGGCGGCGATCACCAGCCCGTTGCGGGCCGCGAGATCCATCACCATGCCGCGCAGGCGCACCAGCTCCGACCGGACCTCGGCCGGCGTGTGACAGATCTGGGTGCCGACCTCGACCATCGACTGATGCAGCTCCGGCTTGATCTCGCCGAGCAGCACCGAGTCTTCCTGGAGGATCTCGGTGATGTAGCTGCGGAGTTCCCGGGTCTCGGGATCGATGATCTGGTACTCCTCCTCGATCCCGATGGTGAGTGACGGTGCTTTCATCTGGGCTCCACAACGAAAGTCGGGACGGTCGAGCCGCCGCCGGCAGTGACATTCACAAGGGTCGAGGTCGAGATTCGCGAGAGCAGGCCATCCATCCACGCGCCGTGATAGCAGAACGGCGCGGTGTCGACGATCCGGTCATCGAACTGCAAGCGGCCGTCGATCATCGCGGGAAAGGGCTCGCTGGGCAATGCGATCTTGCGCTGCACAATGGACGGCGCCGTCAGGCCGCGGGTGACTGCCGCGCGCCAGGCGTCGTCGCCGACTTCCCAGCCGAGGACGATGCCGGCGCCGCCGTAATCGTCGTTGGGCTTGAAGACCAGCTCGGCGCGATGATCGAGAATCCACGGGAGCAGGTCGACCGTGACGCCGTCGACCGCGGTCTCGCGCTCCTCGATTACCCGGGTCCAGGGAACGTGCTTCACGATCGCCGCACGCTGCGACGGCGTGAAGTACCTGGCATTCCGCTCATCGGAGAGGACTGCGAGTGAGGCCTTCTTGTGCAGCGGCTTGCAGGAGAAGGGATTCACGAGACAGGTCGCGCCATCGACCACGGCGCGCACCAGCGGATGCTGCAGCCCGCCGTGCTCGACCAGTTCGTGGATCAGCACGCGCTTGTAGATCAGGTCGATGGCGGTGCCGTGCTCATCGAGCAGCTTGCCGCCCTCGTAGCGGAGGGCATCCGGCGTGGTGATCACGCAGGTGACGCCCATCGCCTGGAAATACTCCTGGCAGAGGAGAAACTCGCTGGTGGTCGGCACATCGTCCCAGTCGACAATCGCGATGGTGGGAAGCGTGCGAATGCCACGGAAGCGATGCCAGGTCTCGAGCAGCACGTTGAGAATGTTCGGCCGGTTCGGCAGCGGACGGACCACCCAGTGTTCGGCAAAGGGGCGCATCGCGGGAAGCGCCTGGAAGATGTCGGTGAGCGCATCGCCGTAGCCGCCACCGGCAGGCGTCTCGCCGTTGTATTCGGTGATCCTCGCGACGCCGTCGGTGGGGTCGATGAAGGCATCGATCCGGGAGAGCGGGGCCAGCACATCGAGGCGCGGGGCCGAGGCGAGCAGCGACTCTTCCCAGTCGGTGAGACGGAACTGGGCTCGGAGCGTGGGGTCGGCCAGCGCCGCCGCGCCGATCGCGCGGAAGGCACCGAGCAGTTCGGCCGACATCGCGCGCAGGGCATCGTACTCCGCGGCCCGCACGAAGCGCGGACGGAGCACGGTGCAGAGGGTGCGCTCGCCGAAGGCCAGCCCGCGGGCGCGCTGACGCCGATCGAGCCAATCGGCCGATTCCTGCGCCAGCGCCTCATCGAGACCGTCGTGCCAGGCCGCGACCGGATCCAGGGTCACGTGCTGCGCTTCCCGGTGCTCTGCATCAGGCTTGGCGCATTGGGTGCGGGTGCTTCGCGGCCCTTGAGGGCGAGCCCGATGGTGAAGTCGGCCATCGTCCGGATCGCCCAGTCGAAGTACGTCGCGGTCAGCGAGTTGATATCGAAATCGGGGGCGGGATTCATGAAGTCGATGGCGTAGGGAACGCCATCGCGAATGGCCCACTCCACCGAGTTCATGTCATAGCCGAGCGCGCGCACCAGCGTGCGGGACTGGGCAATGATCTTCTCGCGCAGTGCCGGGGCGAGGAAGGTATCGGTCACGTGATACTTCCGTTCCTTCGGGTCGTACTTGATCGGGAGAATGTGTTCCTGTCCGATGCAGACGCAGCGGACGAACTCTTCCCACTCGATGAACTCCTGCACGATCATCGTGAGCAGCCCCGACCGATCGTAGTGGTAGAGCAGTTCCTCGATGGTGTGACAGACATACACGTCGCGCCAGCCGCCGCCGTGCGCGTCCTTGAGCACGCAGGGGAGGCCGACGTGCTCGATGACCGCCTGCCAGTCGAGCGGGTACTTGAGGTTGCGCAGCGACTCATCGTGCTTGATCCCGGGGACGTAGTCCTTGTTGGGCAGCACGATGGTCTTGGGGGAGCGAATCCCGTTGGCCTCGGCGAGCGTCGCACCGAAAAACTTGTCGTCGGCGGTCCACATCAGCGGCGAGTTCACCACCTTCACCCCGCGTACCACGGCGTGCTTGAGCCAGGTGCGGTAGAAGGGCACTTCGTGGGAGATGCGATCGATGACCACGTCCCAGGGAATGTGGTCGTCGAGCCCGGTGGCACCGAGTGAGACGTGCTCGGCGATCACGCCGGCATTGCGGCGATTGACTTCTTCGATGAAGGCGGGCGGCCACGACCACTCGCGACCGACGAGAATGCCGATACGCTTCGGGGCGCCTGCTGCAGCGTTGCTGTTGCTCATTGGGACCTCAGTCATGTCCAGCGGTGTAAAGCCGTACCATATCTTCCCAGTACGGCCAGTCGTGGGCCCAGCCCTTCCAGATCCGCAGCGCGTTGCCGATGCCCCGCTGCCATAGCAGGGCGGAGAACTCGCGGTTGCTCGGACAGAGCGGATCGTCCTCACCAATGGCGAGGATGATATCCATGCGCCGGAACGCCTCGAGCCGTGCGGGATCGTGCTCGTTCCGCATGAAATCCATCGGGTTATGCCGGTAGGTCAACTCGTCTGACCAGCCGTATGTAAGACGCTTGACGTCGATCATCGAGCTCATGGCGAGCACGCGCCCGACTTCCTCGGGGTGCCGCAGGGCGAAGTTGAGTGCGTGGTAGCCACCAAACGACGCACCCGCAGTGATCAGGAAGGGGTTGTCGTTCTGCTGCTTCATGAAGGGCAGCACTTCGCGATGGAGGTACTGGTCGTACCGGTCCTGCCACACTGCCCGTTGGGGCATCGGCGCGTGGTCGTCGTACCACCCCTGATCTGCAGCACTGGTGACGCAGTACAGCTGCAGCAAGCCCTGGCGGATCGACTCCCCGACCATCTCGGGCATTCGCCGGTCTTCCCACTCGGTACAGCTCCCCATCGAAGTCGGGAAAACCATCATCCGCGCCCCGGCGTGGCCAATGACCACGATCTCCATCGGGCGACCGAGGAGACTTGGGCTTTCCCAGGTGTGTTGCGAGCGTTGCCACATCGAGGGACGTCCGGAGGAGGCGGGAGGAGGTACTCGTGAAGCTACTGATTCAAGGGAGAAGGGAGAAGGGAGAAGGGAGAAGCGCTGCCGAAGCTGTCATCCTGAGCGAAGCAGCCCAAAGGGCTGCGAAGTCGAGGGAGCCGGAGTTCCGCCCCCTCGCTTCGCTCAGGGTGACAGGCTGGTTCCCCTCTCGCTTCTCCCTTCTCCCTTCTCCTTTCTCCTTGCTCGTGCGCTCAATCGCTCCGGATGATCTCCGCCGGGTTGACCCGGAAGGTGCGGCGAGCGGGGACGAGGGTTGCGGCAGCGCTGGCGAGGGCGAGGACGAGTGGCACGACGGCAAAGGTGGCCGGGTCGTGGACTTCGACGCCGTAGAGCTGCGACGCGATCACCCGGGTCAGGAGCCAGGCGCCGGCCAGGCCCGCGGCGATACCGATCGCAGTGACCCACGCCATCTCGCGCATCAGGAGCCCCAGCAGATCGTAGCCGGTGGCGCCGAGTGCCGCACGGATGCCGAGTTCACGCATCCGTTGCGAGACACCGTAGCTCACCACGGCATAGACGCCGAGTGCGGCGAGGATCAGCGCGAGGCCGGCAAAGGCGGTGATCAGGAGGGTGCCGGTGCGGCGGGTCGCCTTGGAGCGACCGACCACCTCATCCATCATCCGCAGATCGTAGGTGGCTTGTGCCGGGTCGACGGCGCGCACCGCTGCGGTGAGTTGCGCCAGCAGCTGGGCGGGCTCGAGGCTGCCGCGCGCGATGAGCGCGAGGTTGCTGGGCGTGGTTTCGGTGACCGGCCGGTACATCTGCGGCCGCGGCGAGTCTTCGAGGCCTGACTCACGCACGTCCGCGACGATACCGACCACCGTCACTGGCACCGAGTCGCCCGGCATGTGAAAGGTGCGACCGATCGGATCGACTCCGCGCCAGAACTCGCTGGCCATCGCGTTGTTGATGATGGCCACGCGCGGTGCCAGCGAATCGTCGAGGGCAGTGAAGTCGCGACCCCGCAACATCGGAATGCCGAGCGTCGCGAAATAGCCGTTCGACACCTGCAGCCAGCGCGCGAAGAGCATCTCCTTCCCCTTCGCGGGGACGACACCATCAATCACGACACTCAGCGAGATCCCGCCGTTGTCACGGAGCGGGAGATCATTGACCACGGCGGCGTGCGAAACGCCCGGCGTGGCGCCGAGGTTCTGGAGCATCTGCTCGATTCGGCCGAGTCGATCGGCCCGCCCGCCCTCGCTTCGTGCGAAGGAGAGTTGCACGGTGGCGACTTGCTCCGCGTGCATGCCGGTGTTGATCTGCATGACCGCTCCGAAACTGCGGAGCATCAAACCGGCACCCACCAGCAGAATCAACGTCAGCGCGATTTCAGCACCGACGAGCACGCGACGAAGCCGCCCCGCGGCGGCGGCCGTCGCATTGCGGCTCCCGGCCTTGATGATTTCTCCCGGAGCGCGGCGGGTCGAGCCGAAGGCCGGCCAGATGCCGAAGGCGATCCCGGTGGTGAGACCGAGGATCGTGGCGAATGCGAGCACGCGGAGATCAAGGCGTGCCGGCGCGAGCCCGGCCAGTTGAGTGGGAGTAATCGAGCCGATCAACTCGAGCGCCAGCGGCGCGACGCCGATCCCGAGCAGGGCACCGCCGAGCGCGAGCAGCACGCTCTCGGTGAGCAACTGGCGCACGACGCGCCCGCGTGACGCACCAAGGACCTCGCGTACGGCCATCTCTCGGCCGCGCGCTGCCGATTGTGATAGCAGCAGGTTGGTGACATTGGCGCACGCAATCAGCAGCAGCAGCCCGGTGGCGCCGAGGAGCATAAGCAACGCATTACGGCGATCGCCGACCAGTTCGCGCTGCAAGGGAAGGACCGCACCAGTCGACTTCACCTCCTTGACCACGTCTTCAGCGATGCTGCGGCGGCCCGATGTCGAGGCACCGAAGGCAGCCTGTTCCCAGCGTGTCGTCAGGCGGGCGGACGCATCTTGCATGGCGATCGCTGGCATGACCCGCGCGATGATGGCGGATGGCAAGTAGCCGCGGAACGGCTCATACGTGGAACTCGTGGTGGGAACCGTGAGCGGAATCCAGAGATCGCTCTCCGAAGGGAAGGAGAACCCTTCAGGCATCACCCCGACCACGGTGTAGGGCTTCCCATTCAACTGAATGGTTTTCCCTTCCATTCGCGCGGCGCCGTACTGCTGTTGCCAGATTCGCCACGACAGCATGACTGCGGATTGTCCGTCGGGGGCGCCCTCGGCCGGGTTGAAGGCACGGCCGCGAACTGGTGTGACGCCGAGTGTGCTGAAGAGATTCGCGGTCACGACGCCGACCTTTACGCGGACGGGCCGCTCGGGGTCGGAGAGATTGAGCCCGCCGGACGCGAATGCCGCGACGTCGGAAAAGAGGTCGCGCATCGCGCGCACGTCGTCGATGTAGACCAGATGCTTGTCGGCGGGGAAGCGCACGTCGCGCATGTCCGAGCCGATCTGCACGTTGGGAAGGACCGCGAGTCGTGCCGGCTGGTGGAACGGCAGCGGACGCAACATCGCCGCATCGACCGCGCTGAACATCGCGGTGGTGGCACCAATGCCGAGCGCGAGCACGCCAACCACACTGAGGGCGAACCCTGGCCGCTGCCGGAGACGGCGTGAGGCGTAGCGCAGATCCTGTCGGATTTCGTCGATGCTGCCGAATCCCCACATCGCTCGACTCGCTTCCTGGAGGGTGATGTTGTGACCGAACTGGCGATGGGCGGCGGCTAACGCCTCATCTGGCGGCACGCCGTCGCGGCGCAATTGCTCGGCGCGCAGCTCCTGATGGAATCGCATTTCTTCGGCGAGTTCATCGGCGGTACGATCGCGCAAGAGAAAGAGACGGACGCGCCGCCACCACTCGCCGATGATCATGGGTCAGGCCGGAAGGAGGATGCGCCCGATCGCGTGAGCGACCCGGCGGTAGGAGGTGACTTCCTGTTCGAGTCGGCGCTCGCCATCGGCGGTGAGTCGGTAGTAGCGCGCCCGACGATTCTCCGCGGTGCGGCCCCACTCGCCCACGAGCCATCCCTTGATCAGCATCCGCTGCAGGGCGGGGTAGAGCGAGCCCTCTTCGACCTGGAGGACGTCGGCCGAGTGGCGCTGGATCGATTCGGCGATCTCGAATCCGTGTGCCTCGCCACGCTGGGCCAAGGTCTGGAGGATCAGCATGTCGAGGGTGCCGGGGGGGATGGGGTCGCGGGAAGGAGTCATTACATAGAGAGACTATGTTAGCCGAGACGAGGAGTCAAGCGGGACGAAAGAATCATGGGTGATGGGTGATGGGTCATGGGAACGATAGGCGGCGGGGCCAGACGCGACAGGCTCCATCCCCCAATGCCATGACCCCATCACCCATGGCCCGAAGTCGTTGTAAGTACCTACTTGCTTCCTCCGTGTTTCTACGCTAAGGTTTCCTTCATGTCTACTCGAAGCTCCCTGCTCGATGTCACCGCCCGCATCTATTCGGAGTTCGGCTGGCGGGGGACCACCACCCGCCGGATCGCGGAAGCGGCCGGTGTGAACGAAGTCACGATCTTCCGGCAGTTCGGCTCCAAGGAGGCACTGCTCCTGGAGTCGATCCAGTCGGCCTCCCGCGAGGAGAGCACCAACCACCTGCCCGAGGTGCCGCAGGCGTTACGTCGCGAACTGGTCGCGTGGGCGCTGGCGCATCACACGGAAATCAGTTCCAAACGCCAGATCATCCGGAACTGCCTGGCCGAGTGGGAAGAGCATCCGGAGCTCGCCCCGGTGGTGTGTGAGGGCGGGATGAAGGCCTTTGCCGATACCACCCGCTACCTCGCCGCAGCACGCGCTGGTGGACTCCTCGGAGCCGAAGGTTCACTCGAGGCCGCAACAGTGATGCTGATGAATGCCGTTTTCATGGATGCAATGACGCGCGACGTGGGACCCTTGTCGCCACCCCATACCGTACCCGAGGTCGTGGAAATGTTCGTGGATCTTGTCCTGCGCGCCCTGGGCGCAGTGGAGGGGGCGTGAGGTTGAGATTGGCCGCTCTCGTGATGATGGCCTCGTTCACCAGCCTTCGCGCGCAGCAGGTGCCCGTCGTTGGGGCGCAGCATGCTGCGCCCCTACCTGCGCCCCTACCGCTCTCGTTGAGCGACGCCCTGAATCGCGCCGACTCCGCGAGCGAATCGGTGGGCATTGCGCGCGCCAACGTCGCCAAGGCCGAATCCGATCGCCTGCGGGCGCGATCGGGTTTGCTGCCGCAGCTGAACGGCTCCGCGACCTACAGCCGGACGATCAAGAGCCAGTTCGCCGGTTTCGCCAGCAGCTCGAGCGACACCTTCCCGGCGCCGGTCAACTGCGGGCACTTCACACCGAACCCGACGCTGCCGCTGGGCGAACGGCTCGATTCGCTGGAGCGCGGACTCGACTGTTCCGCGAACGGCGGCGGGGGGGTCGACTTTTCGAATCTGCCGTTCGGCCGGGCCAACACGTACAACTTCGGCCTCTCGGCGTCGCAGTCGCTCTTCAACTCGACATTGCGCGGCCAATTCGCCGCGACGGCATCGGCGCGTGAAGCAGCCGAAGTGGCGCTGGTCGCCGAACGCACCAAGTCGGTGCTCGATGTCGCGAAGGCCTATTTCGATGCCCAGCTCGCGCAGCGACTGCTCGACATTGCCGACTCGACGCTCGCGCAGGCCGAGCGGGCGTTCAACCAGACGCGCCTGGAAAAGAATGTCGGCAACGCCGCCGAGTTCGACCTGCTGCGCGCCACGGTATCGCGTGACAACCAGCGGCCGATCGTGATTCAGCGACGCGCGGCCCGCGACCGCACGCTGCTGAAGTTGCGCCAGTTGCTCGACCTTCCTGCGGGAAGTGCGCTCACGCTCACGACACCACTCGGCGACACCACCCGGACAGCACTGCCATCGTCGGTAGCGGGCGGCGCGAGCGACACCAGCACGGCAGCACGGGCTCCGGTGCGCCAGGCCGCCGCCGCTCTTGCGGCGAGCGAGGCGCTGGTTCGCGCCGCCAACGGATCGAAGCTGCCATCGCTCTCGCTCTCGAGCACGTACGCCAAGATCGCGTTCCCGGCTCGTGTCTTCGGGCTCGACAAGTTCGTGACCGACTGGAGTGTGGTGCTGCGGATGGACGTGCCGTTCTACACCGGCGGCCGGCTCCGCGCCGACAAGATGGGCGCCTTGGCATCGCGCGATGCCTCGGAGTTGCGGCTGCAGCAGGCGCGCGAAGATGCCGCGCGCGAAGCGGCCGACATGCAGAGCGATCTGTCCGCAGCCGAAGCGACGTGGGAAGCAAGCAGTGGGACGGCGGAACTCGCCGTGCGGGCCTACGGCATTGCCGATGTCCGCTATCGCAACGGCCTCTCCACGCTCACCGAACTCGGCGACAGCCGGATCCAGCTCGAGCAGGCCCAGGCCAACCGGGCGCAGGCGGCTCGTGACCTGCAGGTTGCCCGCGTGCGCGCCGCGCTGTTGCGCGATCTCCCCTTCGGGACCGGGATTGCCGGCTCGGGAGGCAATTGATGATGACCACCTCGACCCTTACTCCGACGGGCAGCGACCGAGCCATGACGATGAATCGTCCGACCATTCGTGCGGCGCTGCGCGCTGCCCCCGTGCTCCTCCTGCTTGCTGCATGCGGCGGCAAGGCAAAGAGCGGCGCTCCGGCCGAAGTGCTGCCGGTGCAGGTCTCTTCCGACAACGTGACCGTGGTGGACAGCAGCCGCCTTGAAAGCGGCCCCGCACTCTCGGGTTCACTCGAGGCTGAACGTGCCGCGCAGCTGCGGGCACAGATCGGTGGCGCAGTGCTCGCGCTCTATGTCGATCAGGGCGCCGCGGTCCACGCGGGCCAGGCACTCGCGCTCATCGACACATCAGCAATTGCCGAATCGGCACGGTCGGCACGCTCGGCGCTGCGGAGTGCGCAGGCATCGGCCGACGTGGCGAAGCGTAATGCCGAGCGTTCCGACGCACTGCATCAGGCCGGTGCCATCGCCGATCGCGATCTTGAGGCCGCGAAGAGCAGCGCGGTGGCGGCGGATGCCAACCTCGCCGATGCCCGCAGCCGGCTCGCGTCGGCCGAGAAGATGCTCGCGAACGCCACGGTACGCGCGCCGTTCAGCGGTGTGGTGAGCGAGCGGCCAGCGAGCGTGGGTGATGTGCTGCAGCCGGGGAGCCCGGTGCTCACCGTGGTCGACCCGTCACTGCTGAAGCTCGAGGCATCGGTGCCGGCCGAAGATATCGCCGCGCTCAAGGCTGGTTCGAAGGTCGAGTTCACGATCCAGGGAAGCGCCGACAAGACCTTCACCGGCAAGATTTCGCGAATCAATCCGGCGGTCGATCCGGCCACTCGGCAGGTGCGCGTCTATGTGAGCGTCTCGAACGCCGACCACGCACTGGTCTCGGGGCTCTTCGCCGAGGGACGTGTGGCGCTGAAGTCGCTCCACGGACTGGCGATTCCGTTCACGGCGATCGATCAGGCGGCGACAACACCATCGGTCAAGCGCGTGCGCGGCGGCAAGGTCGAGTCGGTGCCGGTGACCCTCGGCCTGCGGGACGAGCTCGCCGAACAGGTGCAGGTGTTGAGTGGATTGTCGAAGGGTGACACGCTGCTGATTGGTGGCGTGCTCGGAACGCCTGCGGGGGTGATGCTGCGCATCACGCGCCGCGACCGCTGAGGAACTGACCCATGTGGATTTCGGATTTTGCGATCCGCCGCCCGATCATCACCATTACGGTGATGCTGGCGGTGGTGGCGTTCGGGCTCGCTGCCCTGATGAACCTGAAGGTCGACGAGTTCCCCGACCTCGATCAGCCGGTCGTGATGGTGCAGATCGCCTATCCGGGCGCATCGCCAGACGCGGTCGAGCGTGAAGTCGTCGAGCCGATCGAAGAAGCGATCTTCGGCCTCTCCGGAGTCGAGCGACGGCTGACCACGTCGAACGCCGTTGACGGCTTCGCGCAGTTCACGGTGACCTTCGCCTACACCAAGCCGGTGGCCGAGGCATCGCAGGATGTGCGCGATGCAATCGCGACGATTCGTGGCGACCTGCCGCAGGAAATCGAAGAGCCGATCATCACGCGCTTCGACTGGGGCGCCCAGCCGATCATGGCGCTCACGGTGAGCTCCACGACGCTCGATACCCGGACGCTGACGACGATCACCGACCCGAGCCTGGTGAGTTCACTCCGCTCCATTCCTGGTGTTGCGCAGGCCGCCGTGGTGGGTGGCAGCTACCCGGAACTCACCGTGCAGCTCCGCCCTGAGGCAATGCAGGCGGCTGGAGTCGGCGTCGATGAGATCGTGCGCGCAGTCGGGAGCCAGAATCTTGCCGCGCCGGTGGGCCGGGTGAACTCCGGACTCGAGGAGCACGCGATCCGGCTCAAGGGCCGGCTCGAAGGGGCGACCGAATTCCGGAAGCTGGTGGTGGCAGAGCGTGGCGGCACCATCGTACGCCTCGCCGATGTGGCCGATGTGACCGAGGGCGTCGAGGAGTCGCGCACTGGCGCCGCGTTCAACGGCAAGCGCGCAGTTGGCATCAACATCCTCAAGGCCAAGGGCTACTCGACCAACGAAGTGGTGTTCAAGCTGCGTGACGAGATCAAGCGTCTGCAGGCGACATTGCCGGCCAACACCAAGCTCGAGATCGTCCAGGACGCCGGTGTCCGGGTCACCGGCTCGGTCAACAACGTGAAGGAGACGCTGGTCGAGGGAGCACTGCTCACCGTGCTGGTGGTCTTCCTCTTCCTCAACTCGTGGCGCTCGACCGTCATCACCGGCCTCGCACTACCGGTCTCGGTGCTCGCGGGCTTCATCGGCGTCTGGGTCTTCGGCTTCACGTTGAACTCGATGTCGCTGCTCGGCCTCTCGCTCGCGATCGGTATCCTGATCGATGACGCCATCGTGGTGCGAGAGAACATCGTGCGCCATATCAAGATGGGAAAGAGTCACTACGACGCATCACGCGAGGGGACCGCCGAGATCGGGCTCGCGGTGGCGGCGACCACGTTCTCCATTGTGGCGGTGTTCGTGCCGATCGCGTTCGTATCGGGGCAGTCGGGGCAGTGGCTGGCGCCGTTCGCGCTCAGCATCACCGGCGCCGTGATCGCCTCTCTCTTCGTCTCGTTCTCGCTCGACCCGATGCTCTCGGCCTACTGGACCGATCCGCATCTCGAAGAGCACCAGAAGAGCTTCGTCACCCGGGCACTCGACAAGTTCGATGTCTGGTTCCACAAGATGACCGATCGGTACGGCAAGATCATCGCCTGGGCGCTCGATCACCGCTGGTCGATGGTGGGGCTCGCCCTCCTGAGTTTTGTCGGGGCGATTGCGCTGCAAACGGTCGCCGGCGGAGCCGGCTTCGTGCCGCTCTCCGACCGCGCGGAGCTCGAAGTCATTGTCGAGGCGCCGGCAAGCGCGAACCTCGCTTACACGATGGAGCGTACCGAGGCGGTGGCCGCGATTGCGCGGAAGCATCCCGAAGTGCTCTATACCTATGTCACCGCGGGCACGCCGCTGCCGTTGCGGACGCCGGGGGTGGACCAGGCGCACATCTACATGAAGCTCTCGCCCGCCAAGGAGCGGAAGATTTCGGCGGCGGCGATGGGCGTGAAGTTGCGCGAGGAGTTCAAGCAAATCGGCGGCGTGAACGTGTCGGTGTTCAGCGGCGGCTTCGGCGGGGCGTTCAAGGAGTTGCAGCTCCAGCTGCGCGGACCCGACGCCACTGTACTGGCGCAGCTCGGCGAGCAGGCGCTTGCCGCGACGCGCACCGTTCCTGGGGCCGTGGACGTGAGCCTCTCGGCGCGTGGTCCGCGTGAGGAACTCACCGTCGATATCGATCGCGGACTCGCCGGCTCGCTCGGACTCACGGTCGGTCAGGTGGGTCAGGCAATGCGCGTGGCGTTTGCCGGCATCGATGCCGGCGACTGGGTCGATCGCACTGGCAAGACGCGCGACGTGCGCATCCGGCTCGCGCCCGATGCGCGGCGCAGTCCCTCCGATCTCGAGCGGTTGCCACTCACCGTGATTGGCACCGATGGTCGCCAGCGCACGGTGCCGCTCGGCCAGGTCGCGCGGATCACGCTGGAGCGCGCGCCGGCCCAGATCGACCACCTCGACCGCAGCAGGGTGATCACCCTCGAAGCCAACACAGACGGGCGGCCGCTCGACGAAGTCACCAAGGCGATGAAGGCGAAGCTCGCCGGGATCACCTTTCCGCCCGGCTACCAGGTCACCGAGGGCGGCTGGAACCAGCAGCAGAACGACACTTTCTCGAGCATCTTCACGGCGCTCGGCATCGCCGTGCTGCTGATGTACCTGATCCTTGTGGTGCAGTTCGGATCCTTCCTCGATCCGATCGCGATCCTGATCTCGCTGCCGCTTTCGCTCATCGGCGTGGTGATCGCGCTGATCGTGACGGGTGACACGCTGAACATCATGTCGCTGATGGGCGTGATGCTGCTGATGGGGATCGTGGCGAAGAACTCGATCCTGCTGATCGACTTCGCCAAGTGGTCGCGCGAGGAGCGGGGCACCCCGCTGCGTGAAGCACTGATCGAGGCAGGCCGGATCCGCTTGCGGCCAATCCTGATGACGACCTTCGCGCTGATCGCCGGCATGTTGCCCGTGGCGATCGGCGGTGGTGAAGGTGCCGACTTCTACGCGCCGGTGGGTCGCGCCGTCATTGGCGGCGTGATCACCTCAACGGTGCTCACCCTGCTGGTGATCCCGACCTTCTATGAAATCGTGGACGGGATGCGGAATCGTTTCGCGACGTTCGCGAGTCGCTGGGTCGGCAACACCGAATCGTGGCGCTCCAAGACGGCCGAGCATCCGGCGGTCGATCCGGCGCCCTCATCGCACTAGCCTCGCACTGGTCTCTCGTACAACGACGCCCCGCGGCCTTTCGGTCGCGGGGCGTCGTTGCGTCGAGCAGCAAGGTGCTACTTGCCGACTTTCGCCGTATCAGAGGCCATCGGTGGGGCCGGAGCGTCAGGTGCGTTGGCGGAGAGCGAGTTGGCAATGAGCCACTTGCCGCCGCTCTTGATCACCGTGCTCGACCAGGCGCCCTTGTCGGGACTGCCGGCAGGGCCACCCGGTGCACTCCAGGTACCACCAGCCGTCGCGGCATTGGCGTTGATCCAGGTGATGAAGCCGGTGTTGATGGTGAGCGTCTGGCCCGCCGGGCTCATCGCGAACTGATCGGCGGCGGCCTTCTGGAAGGCCGCGCGCCCCTGGATGTCGGCGCCGGTCGCGTCGATGGTGTGGTAGTCATCGGCGACGAGGGCCGCGACACCGGCGGCATCGTGCTTGTTCCAGAGATCTGCGTATGCGGCGCCCAGCGCCTTGATCGCAGTTTCATCGGCTGCCGAGCCTACCGCGGCTGGTGCAGGAGAACACGCCGCCACGACGGCAAAGGCGATGGAGGCGAGGAGAGATCGGGTCGTCATGGGGGTGCTCCAGCGGAGAGAATGGGAGCCCCAGATCTACCGTATCGGACGGCGCTCCGCCAGCATCCCCACCAATGTCGACCAGTGGGCCCGGACCCGGCGCGCCCATGACGCTTCGTCGTGATCACCGTCGGGATCCTCGAGGACCCGCAGGGAATCGTCGAGCCGCCAGCCGCGCCGAACCAGGAGCTGACGCATCCGTCGCACGTCGGCGATCTCGTCGTCGCCCTCGAGCGCGCCGGCATCAAGCCAGATCCGCCCGACCGGCGCGGGCTGCTCGGCGATCCATCCGAAGATCGCTGCGTCGGCATACCAGAGCGCCGGTGAAAGCGACCAGGCGACACCGAACGTTGCCGCGCCGGCGATGACGCCGTAGAGCGCGATCAGTCCGCCCATCGATGAACCAGCGATGCCGGTCGATTCGCGATCGGGCAGGGTACGAAAGGAGGCATCCACCAGCGGCTTCACCGTTTGCGACAGAAAGGCGAGGTACGCCGCGCCTTCACCGGGGCCGCGAATGATGTCGTCGAACGGTGAATACTCGTGCAGCCGCTCGACGCCGAGATTCGGAATCGCCACGAGAATCACGGGTCGACGCGCGCCAAGGAGCGAGAGGGTCTCGAGCAGCTGCCAGTGCCCGGCGAAGGAGGTGGCCGGGTCGAAGCAGTTCTGGCCATCCTGGAGATAGACCACCGGATAACGACTCGATCCCTCGGCATATCCTGGGGGGAGTGCTACCAGGATATCGCGCACGGCGGTGCCCGGTCCCGGTACCTGGGCGAGGCGCCAAAGTGTGGGGGTGGGTCCAGCGCCGAGATCGACGGGAAGCGGTAACGGAAGTGGCGTGCTCACGCGGGGCAAGGATAATCGGGGAAACGAACCGGGGGCGGCCCCGAAGGAGCCGCCCCCGCCTCAACTGCCGATTGCCTCAGTTCAGAAGGCGGCCGTCAGCCCCGCCAGCACGCGACGACCAATCACCGCGCCGCCGTAGAGCTGGTAGCGCTGCTGGTCGAAGATGTTGGTGCCGACGACGAAGACCCGGTAGCGCTGGGTCATCTGCCAGCCGGCGTTGGCGCTGACCGACTCGGACGAAGGGACCTTGCCGACGAAGACGCCAGCGGCCCAGTCATACGAGGCAACGAAGCGGCCCGAGATCGAGGCGTCGAGGCCGTTGTGGGCGCCTTCATAGGCCAGGGTGAGGGTGCCCTTCTTCTTCGGCGTGTTGGGAAGGAGTTGATCCCCTGCCGCCGATGCTTCCTTCACCTTGAAGTCGAACCACGAGTAGCTGCCGTCGATGCGGAACTCGTTGGTCAGCTGATAGCCGAGTCCGACATCGATGCCCTTCTGGTCAACCTTGCCGGCGTTGGTGTACGAAACCACGATCGCCGTGTTGCCATCTTCCTGACGCGTGAGGCCGGCTGCTGCGAGTGACTGCCCGGCCGCGGCCAGGTTCGACTTCACGGTCGCTTCGAGTGTGGGGCGGAACTGCGCCGGCACAGCCGCCGGCGAGGTCCACGCGCCGAAGGTCGGGTTGACGCCCGGGAGCAGGTCGGTGACGAAGTCACGGATGTTGTTCTGGTACGCATCGACCGTGACATACAACTTCGACGTCAGGCTGCCCTTGTAGCCGAGTTCGTAACCGTTGGTCTTCTCCACCGTGAGGTCGGCGTTGCCGCGGGCGACGATCGGCACGGCCGCCGACGTGGTGAAGAGCGTGCCGACCGGCACACCAGCGAGGGCGGGCCCGAGCGCCGACGCACGGAGTCCGGCCTCGAGGTTGGTGAAGTTGGCTGGCACGCCCGCTGCTGCGCGGAGGAAGAACTCCGAATAGTTCGGCGTCTGGAACGCCTTGTTGAAGGTGGCGCGGAACGAGTGGTTCTGGCTGGGCGAGAAGACCAGCGCCGCCTTAGGCGAGAACTGCCCTTCGAAGAGATCACCCTTGTCGTAACGCGCCGCGCCGACGAGGCGAAGCTTCGGCGAGAGCTTGTACTCGAGCTGCGTGTATGCCGAGTAGACCTTGTCGTGACGGTCATCGTCGACCGGGCGCATCAGCGTGCCGTCGGTATTGACGTTGTACTGCCGGAACGATGCGCCGACGATCGCCTTGCCGTTGGTGAGGAAGGCAGTGTTGCCCTGCGCCTCTACGTGCGTGATCGTGGCGCGCTCGATCAGCTGCGCACCGCTGGCGAGTGAATACTGCGCGGTGGTGTCTTTGGATGTCCGGCGGTTGGCGTAGGCAAAGACATTGAGGTGCTCGCTGTTGAAGGCCGCGCGGGCATACGGCTTGAATCCCTTGCGCACCTGCACCCGGCCAATGCCCGTCACCAGAGTTTCGTTTTCAGACTGCGAGGCCCCGCCTTCCAGCGTGACCACCGATCCCGACGTGAAGTAGCGATCGAGCCTGGCGCTGCCGTACGCCGACTTGAGGGGGTCGGGGTCGCCCAGCGGGGCGCGGGTCCCGGCCGCCAGCGTCTGCCCGTGGAGCGGCAGCGCTTCGACGCCGGCAGCCTTGACGACAAAGTCATCGGCAGCCTTCACGGCGTCCTTGTATTCGTTACGCATCGAGAAGGTGAAGGCACCACCGGCGCCCACCGAGTCCACCTGCGTCCGTGCACGGCTCCAGCTGTCGCTGCGGCCGTAGCCACCGCCGACACGAATGCCCCAGCGGCCCTCGCCGAAGGTCTTGGCTGCACGGCCGTCGACCTTGAAGGAATTCAGCTCACCACCGCTGACCGAGATCTTCGCGCCTTCGGCTTCGCGCGGCGAGAGAGTGGTCATGTTGATGACGCCGGCGAACGCATTGGCGCCGTAGAGCGCCGAACCCGGTCCGCGCACCAGTTCCATGCCGCGGAGGTCTTCGGTGGAAGTCGGGATCGAGCTCCATTCCTGCGACCCGAGGAAGGCGATCGCGAGGTCACGACCATCGAGCAGTGTCAGTACCCGACGATTCAGCGACGAATTGAAGCCGCGGGCGTTGATGTTGAAGTCGTTGACACCACTCTGCACGAGGTCAACGCCGGGTGCCTGGGCCAGCGCGAGCGGCACCTGACCGGTGGCACCGGTGTTTTGCAGGACCCGCGGTTCGATCGAGGTCGAGGCCGCCGGCGCTTCGACGCTGCGCTCGGGCTCACGAGAGACGGCCGAAACGGTGAGGTCAGCGAGACTAACCGGCTTCGGTTCGAGTGCCGCGTCGACGGTGGACTCGCCGTTCACGGTGATGGTCTTCTCCACCGGGGCATAGCCGAGCCATCGGAAGACGATGGTCTGCGCACCGGAGGGAATACGCTGCAGGATGTACTTGCCATTGGCGTTGGTCACTGTGGCGACACCGACCCCGCGAACCGTGACCTGGACGCCGGCCAGGGCCGCGTTGTCACCAGTGCGAGTGACCGTGCCACGAACCGTGCCCATGGACTGCGCTGCCGCGGCATTGACCCCGATCGCAGCGAATGCGAACAAGGCGAGGCCGTGGACCCGAACGTTCCTCAGGAACATGCGTGGATCCTCAGAAAGAGGGAGCTGCGGAGCGGGGGAGATGCCCGGGGGAACCCCGGTACTGGATAAAAGATGGGGACGAATCGCGAATGAGGAAAGAGTCACCCCCGAAGTGCGGCCTCGAAACGTCGGACCACATCCCCCGCCCCTTCCAGCGAAGTGATCCCGGCCACGCTCTTTCCCGCCTGCCAGAATTCGGTGCTGCCGGAGCTCTCGAGCGATGATCGTTTCAGTTGCCAGAGCGACTTGAGGGCGTAGAGGGTGCGCATCCAGTGCTTGGTGCGCCTGCCCCGCAAGAGCGCGCGGGCGAGGGGCCCCGCGTGCAATCCCATCCGGGCAACGTAAGGCGTATTGATAATGGCGACCGGGACGCCCGTAATTCGTTCGGAGAGGACGATGTCATCTGCATCGGCGGCCAGAATCGCCGCCTTGTAGGGTGCACTCGCGGTGCATTCGGTGGTGGCAATGAAGCGAGTCCCACACTGCACCGCCGCGTAACCGAGGTCGATCATTTCGCGAAAGGCCGGCGCATCACCGACCCCGCCTGCCGCAACGACCGGCAGGTTGAAGTGGGCCAACTCGGTCAGCAGTGCGGCGGCGTCGAGTCGCCCGGCATGGCCTCCCGCGCGGCGATTGACGGCGATCAGCCCATGCACGCCGCCGACTACCGCCTTCTCGGCCCACTTCACTTCGGTCACGTCGTGATAGACCACGCCGCCGTGGGGCGCCACAAGATCCACCACCCAGCGTGGATTGCCGAGCGACGTGATGAAGAAGCGAACGCCTTCTTCAAGGGCGATGCCGAGCCACTTCTCCATGCGGTCACGATAGGTGCGCGACGATTGCTCGATCAGCGCGTTCATGCCGATGGGCTTGTCGGTGCGTGAGCGGATGAAGCGGAGCCCCTCACGAAAGTCGTAGCCGTGCACATAGGTGAGCGAAATGGGCTGCACGACACCGATCCCGCCCGCTTCCGACACGGCAGCCACCAATTCCGGATTGGAGCAGGGATACATCGGCCCGCAGATGAGCGGGACGCGAATGCCGACCGCTCGAGTGAACGCAGTCTCGGTCACAGGGGAGCGAGGCGCCAGGTCACGGTGGCCACCGCGACAATGTCGCCGGACGCATCGGTGATCGTCGCCGTCACTTCGGCGTCGACGGGTTCGTGCACCGGCGGCGGCGACACCCGACTCTCGGCCAGAAGAGTCCCCCGCGCCTTCTTCCGGTATTCGATTCCCAATGCCGTGACGATACCACGGGCTCCGCTACCGACGGCGCTCAGCATCGCGAGTCCGCTGGTGACCTCCGCGAGATTCACGAGCGCGACCGCATGAATGGATCCGAGGTGCTGCCGGACGGCGCGCCGGTCACGGAGGGAGACGCGCACGTGCCCGGGTTCGAGTGACTCGACCCGGGCACCGATCGAACCGGTGTACGGCGCCACAAACCCGAGCAGTCGAGAGAAGAGCCACTTCCCGCCGGGGAGTGGTGCGAGTCGTTGCCAGGCAGCGAGAAGACGGCCGACCGGGTCTTTCAATGGGAACTCCAGACGGGAATCACAGCGGGGGAGCGCTGAAACGATGGCGGCTTGCCACCCGTTGGGGAAGAGGCAAGGCGTCCTTTTAGATTTCGCGCCGCGCGTTCTCCCTCACTCTCCATCCGCTCCGGACCTCCCATGCGCCTTCTCGCGTACGTCCTCGTTCCCGGGCTGCTGCTCGCCAGTTGTGCCAAGGCGAAGCCGGTCGCTGCCCCGGCCCCGGCACAACTCCCTGCCGCCGCTCCGGCCGGAACCACGCCTGCGCCCGGCGCAGCGATCACTCCACCGCGCCCACCGACGGGGCCGCAGCCCTACGAGAAGGTGGTGGTGAAGGGAGCGAAGAGCGATCCGGGGCTCTTCCTGGTGCACAAGGTGGAGGCGAAGACGCTGTTCGAGCTTCCCGATTCGCTGCTCGATCGCGACATGCTCTGGCTCACGCGGCTGGCCGCCGCTGCGGAGGACCTCTCGCCGTTCATGAACGCCGGGTCCAACGTCAACGAGCAGCTGGTGCGCTGGTCGCGCGAAGGCGACCGGATCCTGCTGCGCAGCTACTCCTTCCGCTATGTCGCCGACAGCAGCCTGCCGATCGCGAAGTCGGTCGCGGCCAACACCTTTGCGCCGATCCTGCGGAGCTTCAAGATCGAGGCCTTCGCCAAGGATTCGCACGCCGTGGTTATCGATGTCACGTCGTTCTTCGACGACGATGTGGCCGCGATCAGCGGCATGGGCCCGGGCATGCGCACGCAGTTCAAGGTGCGGCGCATGGATCCGGCCCGCTCGTTCGTGGAGTCGGTGAAGTCCTTCCCACTGAACATCGAAGTCCGCCAGGTCCAGACCTTCGATGCCGCGGAGCCGCCATCACAGGGTGCCTCCGCGACGGTGTCGATCCAGGTGGCGCAATCGCTGGTGCTGCTGCCGAAGGAGCCGATGCGGCCGCGCGCGGCCGATGATCGGGTGGGCTGGTTCACCACCGACCAGATCGATTTCGGTTCGAAAGAACTGAAGGCCGCCTCGCGCTCGCTGATCAACCGCTGGCGGCTCGAGCCGAAGGATCCGGCGGCGTATGCCCGCGGGGAACTGGTGGAACCGGTCAAGCCGATTGTGTTCTACCTTGATCCGGGAACGCCGACCGAGTGGCGCCCCTTCATCAAGCAGGGCGTGCAGGACTGGCAGAAGGCGTTCGAGGTCGCCGGCTTCAAGAATGCGATCATCGCCAGAGATCCACCGAGCAAGGCGGAGGATCCCGATTTCGATCCGGACGATGTCCGCTACTCGTCAATTCGCTATGTCGCCAACATGACCCGCAATGCGATGGGACCGAGCGTGGCCGATCCGCGCACGGGAGAGATCATCGAGAGCGACATCATCTGGTATCACAACCATCTGCGGTCGTACCGCAACCGGTTGATGGTCGAAACCGGTGCGGCCAATGCGGACGCACGCTCGCTGCACACCGGTGCCACCCTGATCGGTGAGACGGTGCGAGAGGTGATCGCGCACGAGATCGGCCACGCGCTCGGCCTGCCGCACAACATGATCGGCTCGTCGTCGTTTCCCGTGGACTCGTTGCGCAGTCCGAGCTTCACATCGGCTCACGGTGTGAGCCCGTCGATCATGGACTATGCGCGCCAGAACTACGTCGCCCAGCCAGGCGACGGGGTGACGCGCTTTGTGCGGATGATGGGGCCCTACGATTTCTACGCCATCAACTGGGGCTACCGCGTCCTGCCGAACGCGCCGACCTCCGAGGCAGAGAAGCCGACCCTCGACCGCTGGATTCGCGAGAAGGCCGGTGACCCGATGTATCGCTTTGCCGGCGGTGACGGGATCGATCCGCGAGCGCAGACGGAAGACATCGGCGACGATCCGGTGCGCGCTTCGACGTTCGGAATCGCGAACCTCAAGCGGGTGCTGCCGATGCTGCCGACCTGGACAGCGACGGCGGGAGAGGACTACAGCGACCTCAGCGAACTCTACGGCGAACTGGTGCAGAGCTACACGCGCTACCTCGGGCACGTGGTCACCCTGGTCGGCGGTGTCTACCGCACCACCAAGATGACGGACCAGGCCGGTCCGGTGTTCGAACCGGTGCCGGCCGCAAAGCAGCGCGACGCCATCCGGTTCTTCGACCAGATGGTGTTCACCACGCCGATCTGGCTGGTCGACCCGGCGATTCTCTCGCGGATCGAAGGTGGCGGTGCGATGGAGCGCGTGCGCACACAGCAGAGCTTCGTGGTGAACCAGTTGCTCGATGCCTCGCGCCTCGGCCGGATGAACGAGAACAGCGTCTTCGGCGGGGCAGGTGTCTACACGCCGATCGCGATGCTCGCCGATGTCCGGAGCGCGATCTGGAAGGAACTCGGTGGCAGCGGATCGATCGACCCGTGGCGCCGGCAGCTGCAGCGGGTTCACCTGGAGCGGTTGCGGACCCTCGCGATCGCTGACGGTGCCCCCGCTACCCGAGGCCCGGATCCGAAGACCTCCGATGCGCGCCCGCTCGCGCGTGGCGAGCTCGCGGCGCTGCGCACCGCGATCCAGGCCCGACTTGCGCGTGGTGGCGATGAGGCGACCCGGCGCCACCTGGCAGATGCCATCGCGCGCATCGGTGAAACACTCGAGGCGCGAAAGTAGGGCGCTGAGCCGCCATCGTGTGGCCTCGTCGCAACACGCCGGCGAGGCCACCGATATCAGGACTCCTGATCTGGCGCGGCTTCGCGTCGCTGGTCCGGATGTTGCCCCCGGAGAGGATCCACAGATGAATGGAGCCTCTCCGCGTGGCGGTGCGCTGGTCGTTGTTGCTGTCCCTGTTGTGTGTCACCACCGGATGCGACACGCCCGAGGTTGACTCCTCGCCACCGTTCGTGGTCCCTGCACTCACGCTCCCCGCGTGGCGCGGCGGATTCGATGTCGGTCGCGAGCGCGCGGCGTGGACGGATTCGAGCCGGGGCCGGACGCTGCTGGTCACCACGTACTACCCGGCACTCATGCTCGATACCACGCGCCGTGAGGTCGTGGCGGGCGATTCGATTGACGCGATCCTGCATCGCGACGAACTGGGTCGCAAGCTTGGACCCGCGGCCGCGAGCGGGCTGGTCGCGCTGCACACGCGCGCCGGCGCCGATGCCCCGGTCGCGCCGTGGGATGAACGTTTTCCGGTGCTGCTCTTCGCGCCCGCGGCGGGCTGGCTTCCAGGAGACTATTCGAGCCTCCTCGAAGGGATTGCGAGCCACGGCTTCGTCGTCATCGCGGTCGCAGCGCCAGGCGAGTCAGGCACACTGCGCCTGCCCAACGGCGAGATCGTGCGGCCGCGCATTCCTGACGATGGCACCGTGTCACGGCTGTCGACGGATCTGGCCTTCCTGCATCAGCAGGTGGCAGTGCTCAACAACGACCGCGACTCGCGATTCCATCAACGGCTCGCGCTCGGCTCGGTGGGTGTCTTCGGGCACGGAGTCGGTGGCGCCGCGGCCGTCCGCGCGGCAGCGCGCGACACCACGCTTACCGCGGTTGCGAATCTCGATGGTGACCTGCTGCTCGGCTTCGAGAAGACGGTGATCGGGCAGCCCATCCTCTTCGCGACGACGGAACCACTCGCCATGGCGCGGGTGCCGGTGGATCGCTGGAGTGAGGATCGGAGCGAGCGGCGGCGTGGGGAACAGTGGGACGAACTGTCGGGCGGTTCGCGGCGCCCGGAGCGCGTTCGCCTTCCCGGGATGCACCAGTGGAATTTTCTTGATGCGGCCCTGGTTCCGCGCACGGCCATGTCGCCGGATCGCCGGCGCCCGCGCTTCGGCAGCATCGATGGCGCACGCGGACTGGCCCTCGCTATTGACCTGACGTCGCAATTCTTCCGGGATGCCTTCGCGTCATCGCACCAGGGCTACGACGTGGTGCGAACCCTCTATCCTGAAGTCTCGCTAGGACGCTAGCGCGAGCGACTGCGCCGGCGGCCCGATGACGCGACGCGCAGCGTCTGGGCCGCGATCGAGGCCTCGGGTTCTGCTGGTGCCCAGCGCCGACGGCGCGGCATCCAGCATCGCACACTCCGACGATACAACTCATAGCTGCGCCCGAAGACACGCTGCAGGTCGTGCTCCTCGTCGCGGCGGCGTACCAGGTGCCAGAAGAGGGCGGCCGCTCCGAGCACGATGAGGATGAGGGCGGAGCCCGTGTAGAGTGACACCGCAATACCCTGCGCCAACCCGGCCACCACCATCGGATTGCGGACCCAGGCGTAGGGGCCATCGATGACGAGGTGTCGCGGTGCATCCACGCGTGCCGGCGTCCCGCGCCCTTTCACCGCCAGCAGCAGTGCACTCCAGAGCGAGACAACGCTCGCGAGCACCATCACGGCCACGGCGAGGCTCTGCTCCGGTTCGAAGAAGAGTTCGTGAAGTTCCATCGCGCTTTGCCACGAGATGATCAGGTGCGGCAGCAGGTAGAGGCCGATGGTCCAGACCACGGTGAGGTGGACGACGGTCTTGATGACCAGCCACGAGGTCGGTGCCCGTTCAGCGGTCTGGTACCAGGGCATCGCGTCGGTAGCTCCAGCTCAGGGTGACGTGCGCAACAGCCGCTTCAGCCCGCGAATGAGGGCCAGAACGCCGACCACCTGGCCGAGGTGATAGAGGCTGTTGTGATCGAACGGCCAGACGAGGATGAATCCGAGAGTCGTCGCCTGTAGCCCGCCCGCAACAATACTGAGTAGCAAGCCTAGTGCCACCATTGTCGCACCGGGCCAACGGCGCCTGGCCAGGGCGGCATAGACCCCCAGTGCCCAGAGGAGGGCGACCCCCTCGAACAGCACAAATACCAGGTAATTCCCGTGCTGCAGCCGGGTCATCAGGTAGAAGCCGAGGGCCGCCAGGAGTGCCCAGGGGAGCCAGCGCCGGGCGCTCGGCCACCCCCGCCAATCGGCCTGGGCCCCCACAGTAAAGAGCGCGAGCGCCACACCCAGCAGCAGATAGAGGGGCTGCCAGAGGAGGTCGGTCAGGGCCGGATCGAGGTCGAGGGCGTGGACGATGGTGCCAAGAAAGGCCGCCGCCGCGAAGGCGGAGAAGGCGGCGGTCCAGACGGCGAGTCGAGGGGAGGGGGGCACAGCGCGGCGCAACGAACGGACTCCCGCGATCACCACCGCGCCGAGCAGAGCTCCGGTGGCGCCAGTGGTGACCTCGGTGAGGACGGGATTCAGGGGAGGTATTCGGCCACCCACTTGCGTGCGTAGTAGATCCCGATCGCCGTCCCGACGCAGCTCAGCATCCACGCTGTCATGAAGCCCACGAGGGAGCCGAGATACCAGCCGATGCCGCCGGTGATGGTGGTCACGATGACGACGACTCCCATCTTAGCCATCGCCGAGCTCGCGGATCCAGATGTTGCGGAAGCGCACCTTCACGCCGTGATCCTGCAACTGCAACGGCAAGGCGTCGGGATGTGCGAGATAGGCAGAGCGAACCGAGTTCGATGTCGGCCCGAGGAGCATCTGGTCTTCCTGCACGAGCACGCCGTTGTGAAATACGGTAAGGCGTGCTGGCACGGTGAGTCGCCCGTCGGTGTCGAAGTGCGGGCGATGGAAGACGATGTCATACGACTGCCACTCACCCGGCGGGCGCGTGGCATTGACCTTGGGCGGAAACTGCCCGTAGATCGAACCGGCCTGGCCATCGGCGTAGGTGGGGTTGTTGTAGGAGTCGAGCACCTGGACTTCGTAGCGATTCATCAGGAAGACACCGCTGTTGCCGCGCTCCTGGCTTTCGCCCTTCGGCGGCGTGGGAGTCATCCATTCGATGTGCAGCTGGACGTCGCCGAACGAACGGCGCGTTTGAATCGAGCCCGTGCCGGGGGCGACCTCCATCGCGCCATCGACAATGGTCCACCGTGCCGGCTTGAGCGCGGTATCGGCGACGCGCCACGCATCGAGGGATGTTCCGTCGAAGAGGACGATCGCGTCCGAGGGAGCTCCGGTCGAACCCATCGCGCCCGGTGTGATGACTGGCGGCTTCGGGCGCGTGAGCGAGTGCTGCTTCCATTCACTCGGATCCTTCGGCACCGGGTTGGGATTGGTCTGTGCTGCACCGGTCACGGCGAGCGTGGCGGCGAGCAGGAGCACGAGTGGGGCGGATCGGATCATGGCGTCCTCGGAGCGGGTGCGGCAGGTGCCGGTGCAGTGGCTGGAGTGGTGCGGTGTGCGTCGGCGATTACGCCAATCGCGGAGGAGAGCGCACCCAGCTCTCCGCCCGACAGGGCACTGTAAATAGTATCGGGCACGGCACCGGGATGATCGATGACGATGAATCCGCGGGCACTGCCCCGGCGGAACGAGGTCAGTGAATTGCCCTCGTGAAGCCAGATATCGAAGCGGCGCGCCCCGGTCGGTGTCCGTCGGATGATGCCGCGATTGGTCACGAGCATCGCTTCCTTCCAGCTCAGATTCCCCGGGATGAAGGCGTACTCGACCACCTCTCCCGGGAGCAGCGTGCCGTCGGCCTGGGCCTCGGCGATCAGTGCCGGAGGGACATTGTCGCGGGTGGCGCTGAGGGCGGGCAGCCGCCCACCGGTGAAGGTCATCGCGCCCCAGTAGCCCGCCCACACCGCCAGGCCCAGCGCGGCAACCAGGACCACCACGGCAAGTGCGATGCGTCGGGCGCGACGCCAGCGCTTGCGTCGGCGGACCAGCGCTGGTGAGAGCAGCGCCTCCGGCGTGCTGGCCGCCGTGAGTTCGCGGACCAATGTCTCGGCGTCGGGCCGCTCGTTGCGCGCCTTGCTGAGCGCACGAGTCGTTAACGCAACAAGGGGATCGGGGATATCCGCACGCAGCCGATGCAACGGCGGCGGAGTTTCCAGGATCTGCTTCGCCAGCATCCCGGCCGTGGTCGGTGATTCGAACGGCAGGCGACCGACCAGCATCTCGTAGAGCACGACGCCCAGTGAGTAGATGTCGGCACGGCCATCGACCTCCTCGCCGAGGGCCTGCTCGGGCGAGAGATACTGCGGCGTCCCGATCACCATTCCCGTGGTACGCTCACTCGCTCGTCCCGTGACGAGCGAGATTCCGAAATCGGTTACGATCGCGTGTCCCTGGCCATCGAGTAGAATGTTTTCGGGCTTGATGTCGCGGTGCACCACGCCGTGCGCATGGGCGCTCGCCAATGCCTGTGCCACCTCGCGCGCGATCTGCGCTGCGTCCGCTGCCGGGAGCGGGCCGTCGCGCGTGATCCGCTCGGCCAGCGACTGGCCGGGGACGAGCCGCATTGTGAGACAGAGCAGTCCGTGTCGCACCTCGGCCGCATAGAGCGGGACGATGTGCGGATCCTCCACGGTGGCAACCACCCGCGCTTCCCGGAGAAATTCCTCCTGCTTGTCGGCGTGCGGCGCCGAGGAAGCATCGATCACCTTGATGGCGACATCGCGCTGCAGCACCGGGTCATGGGCCCGGAAGACGGCCGCGAAGCCGCCGACGCCGAGCAACTCGATGATCTCGAGTTCGCCGGCATAGGCGGCCACGAGGCGTTGCTGCAGCGCCGCGACATCGAAGCTCATTGCCAGGTCCTCAGGTCAGGAACTCGTGCAGCAGCGAATGGAAATGGTGCACGCCGTTCTCGCGAGTCGGGGCGTAGCGTCCGCGGTCATAGGAACGCGACCGGAGATTCTGCTGCACCTGCTCGCAGATCTCGATGTCTTCGGCCTGGATCTCGTCGCTGAAGGCGACCAGTCTGGTCCAATTGGCATCGTTCGTCGCATCGTCTGGTGGCTGCGTGGAATACCACTCGAACACCACTTCGCAGTGGTCGGTGCCACGCGGAATGACCACGTTGGTCTGCATCTGCCCTTGGTAGACGTTGAGCATCACGTTCGGGAAGAGCCAGTAGTACTGCGCGTCGCTGTCGCCCTCGCTCGGGAGATAGCGACGATCGGCGCTGGTGACGGGGCGCAGCGGCGCGTGCTGGAGTGACCAGTAGCGATGCGGCTCCACGCGATACTGGTCGTAGTCGAGTTCCTTGTGGAGCCCCGGGTGTACCATCGGCAGGTGGTATCCCTCGAGATAATTGTCGACGTACACCTTCCAGTTACACGCAATCGTCCAGGTCTTGCGCATCACGAACTGCATCGCGTCGGGGTGGAAGCGTTCGGTGCGGGCCGGGATGTCTTCCAGGAAGTGCTCGAGTGGTGGCGCCTTGAGGTCGAGATTGGCGAAGACGAGCGGGCCCCAGCTGGCGACCTGCACCGGCATCAGTCGCATCTCCTCCGGCCGGAATCCCTCGGCGGATTCCATCTCGGGGGCGCGGAGCAGCTCGCCGTTGAGACGATAGGTCCAGCCGTGGTACTTGCACTGGAGGGTCTGGCGGGTGCCGCATCCCTGCGCCACCGGACCGGCGCGGTGCAGGCAGATATTGTGAAATCCCCGCAGCGCCGCCTTGTCGCGCAGGATCACGATCGCCTCCTGGGCGATCGACGCCGTCGCGAACTGGCCACTCTCCGTCACCTGGGCGGTGCGGCCGACCAGCTGCCAGGTGCGGCCGAAGATCTTCTCCTCCTCGAGGGCGAGGTACACCGGATCGACATAGAGCCGCGCCGGGATGGTGGCGGCCCGATGAATGTCGGGGTTGAACGGGAAGATCAGGCTCATCGATTTGCGCCCCGGGGCGGGGTGGGAAGGATGCCGATAATTGTAGCGGCAGGAGGACGCCCCGCCCAACGAATCGCGGGAGGTTATCGTATCCGTACCGGACGCGCTGCTTCCACCGTGTCCGACCCCTCAGGAGATCTCTCATGGCACTTTCGCTCCGCCCCGCGTGGGCGGTCGTGGTCGGCGTCCTCTTTGCCGTGCCCATGGCCGCGCAACGCAATGTCCCGGCGACCTACGCCATCACCAATGCCCGGATCGTCCCGGTGGGTGCCCCGACCATCGCGTCGGGGACCGTGGTGATTCGCGACGGACTGATTGCCGCTGTCGGCGCCACCGTCGTCGTTCCGGCCGATGCCCGGATCATCGACGGCAATGGCCTCACGGTCTATCCCGGCTTCATCGATGCCTACGGCTCTCTCGGCCTGCCCACGGCGACGGCGGGCAATGCCGCTGGTGGCGGGGCTGCGGGCCGTGCCGCTGCGGCGACGACTGCAGCCCGCCCGGCCGGGGCTCCCAATTCCACCAACGCGGTCGGGCTGCAACCCGAGGTCACGGTGGTCGAGGCGCTCGACCCCGATGAGTCCTCGTTCACTGCCGCGCACGCCGCAGGAATCACGGCTGCGTTCACGGCAACCGCGACCGGTGTCTTCCGGGGCACGGCGGCGATCATCAACCTCGACGGCACCGACGTCTCGGCGATGATCCTCAAGCCGAGCGTGGCGCAGTCCATCGGCTTTTCGCGTGGTGGCGGCGGCTTCGGGGGCGGCGGTGGCGGCGGCGGTTTTCCCGGCTCGCTCTTCGCTGTCTTCGCGGCGCTGCGCCAGGAACTGCTCGATGCCCAGCGCTATCACGACCTCAAGGCAGCCTACGACAGGAATCCGCGAGGGCTGCAGCGCCCAGCGTGGGATCCGTCGCTGGAAGCCCTGCAGCCCGTGCTCGCGCGGCAGCAGCAGGTGGTGATGTTCGCCAACACGGAACGGGAAATCATCCGCGCCCTCGACCTCGCCAAGGAGTTCAACCTCCGCGTCCTGATCGCGGGCGGCAGCGAGGCGTACAAAGTCACCGATCGGCTCAAGGCGGAGAACGTGCCGGTGCTGCTCTCGGTGAACTTTCCGAGACGCACCGCTGCAGGCGGTGGTGCCGCGGGCGGCGGATTCGGAGGCGGGCGCGGTGGTGCCCCGGCCGATGACGAGCCGGAGCTGATGCGCACGCTGCGGGAGCGCGTGGAAGCGCCCAAGTCGCCAGGGCGTCTCGCCACGGCCGGGGTGCGTTTCGCGTTCCAGTCGTCGGCCAATTTCACCGAATATCTCGCGAATGTCCGTCGCGCGGTCGACGCCGGGTTGCCGGCCGATCAGGCGCTCCGGGCGATGACGCTGGGCCCGGCCGAGCTGTTCGGTGTGAGCGATCGCATCGGCACCATCGAAGCGGGGAAGATCGCGAATCTCACCATCACCCGCGGCGACCTGCTCGACAAGAGTGCGCGCGTGACGCAACTCTTCGTTGATGGCAAGCAGATCACCATTCCGGCGCCGACCACCGGCACGCCGAATTCGAGGACGCCATGAACTCCGCTCTTTTCGCGGTACTCGCCCTCGCGACCGCTGGCGTCGCGTCGAGCGCGACGCCGATTCTCCGCGTCGGCGAGAACCGCGCCGCGCAAGCGCGGCGCCTACCTGCCGCCGCGCCGGGTCCGGTGCTGATCCGGAATGCCACCGTCCTCACGGTCACGAAGGGGACGCTGCCGAACACCGACGTGCTGCTGGTCAACGGCAAGATCGCGCAGATCGGCAAGAACCTCACGGCCCCGGCGAACGCCACGATCATCGACGCTACCGGCAAGTTCGTGATGCCCGGCATCATTGATCCGCACTCGCACATGATGATCGATGCCTTGAACGAAGGGACCCTTTCGGTCACTTCGATGGTCCGGATCCGTGATGTCCTCAATCCCACGGCACCGAACATCTATCGCGCGCTGGCCGGCGGCACGACGACGCTCAACCTCCTCCATGGCTCGGCCAATACCATTGGCGGCCAGAACACCGTCGTGAAGCTCAAGTGGGGCCGCACAGGCGAAGAGATGGTCTTCCCGGGAGCCTTGCCGGGGATCAAGTTCGCCCTTGGCGAAAACGTCACGCGCAAGAACAGCGCGAACGTCGTGGTGGTGGGGCAGCCGCAGGCTGCACGCCGGTATCCGACCACGCGCATGGGGCAGGAGGAAGTGCTCCGTGATGCCTTCACGCGCGCTCGTGACTACAAGGCCGACTGGGACGAGTACCGCGCCCGGGTGGCGAAGAAGGAGCCGAATCTCGTGGCACCGCGCCGCGATCTCGAACTCGAGCCGCTGGTGGAAGTGCTCGAAGGGAAGCGGCTGGTGCACGCGCATTCCTATCGTGCCGATGAAATGCTGATGCTGCTCGAGCTCTCCGACGAATTCAAGTTCCACGTCCAGACGCTGCAGCACGGCCTCGAGGGCTACAAGATCGCCTCGGAAATCGCGAAGCACGGCACCGGGCTCTCGACCTTCGCCGACATGTGGGGCTACAAGATCGAGGCATACGACGCGATCCCATACAACGTCGCGATCGCCATGCGGCACGGCGTCGTGACCACGATCAATTCGGACGACGATGGCCGGGCGCGTCGCCTCAACATCGACGCCGCCAAGCTGATCCGGTATGGCGGCCTCACCGATGACGAGGCACTCAAGACCATCACCTACAACGGGGCTGTGCAGCTCGGCATCCAGGATAAAGTGGGGTCGATCGAAGTCGGCAAGGACGCCGATGTGGTGATCTGGAATGGTCATCCGCTGTCGGTGTACTCCTCGGTCGAGACGACCTTCATCGATGGCGAGATCTTCTTCGACAAGGCGAAGGACAAGGCGATGCGCGAGGCGCTGGCGCTCGAACGCGCCGAACTCGAGAAGGCCGAACCGAACCAGCTGCCCGCGCGTGGTGGTGGTCCCGGACGCACTGGCCCGCCCGCCACTACCCCGCCTCAGGAGGACCGGTGATGAACCGCACGTTCTGTCTCGCTGCCCTGTTCGCCACCGCGGCAGTCCCGCCGCTCTCGGCGCAGCTGGGCAGCTACAATCCGGCACCTGGCGCGCGTGGCGTCTACGTGATTCGTAATGCGCACATTGTCCCGGTGGCCGGTCCCGAAATCGCCAATGGCACGATCGTGATCGGAGTCGATGGCAAGATCGCGGCGGTCGGAGCGAATGTGGCCGTGCCCGCCGACGCGAAAATCATCGATGGCACCGGCCTCTCGGTCTTCCCGGGGATGATGGAGGCCGGCACCGCGATCGGACTCGCCGAAATCACCGAAGGCGCCAATGCCACGGTCGATGATGCCGAGGTTGGTCGCTTCAATCCGAATGTGCAGGCCTTCTTCGGGATCGATCCGCACAGCGCCCACATCGGTGTGTCGCGCGTGGTCGGCATCACTCACGTGATGTCGCGGCCGAGCGGTGGGCTGATCTCCGGTCAGGCCGCCATCATCAACATGGCGGGCTATACGGTGCCGGAGATGGCGCTGGTGCCGCGGGCCGGCATGGTGTTCAACCTGCCGAGCGCACGCGGCGGTGGACGGGGGCAGGGTGGCGGCTTCGGTGCCCCGGCCGCCACTGCAGCTGCCACACCGGGCCGGATGACGCCAACCGATTCGATCAAGCAGCTGTTGCGTGATGCCGAGGTCTACGGCAAGACTCTCGACGCCTACGCCAAGGACAAGACGCTTCCGCGGCCGAAGAGTGACTTGGTGCTGGCGTCACTGCTCCCGGTGGTGCGCGGTGAAATGCCGGCGCTCTTCAATGCGGCCACGTCGGCCGAGATCAAGGAAGCGGTCGCGTTTGCGGAGGAGATGAAGATCAAGCCGATCATCATCGGTGGGCGGGATGCACCGAAGATCACCGACTTCCTGAAGCAGCACGATGTGCCGGTGCTCTTCAGTGCGACGATGGACCTGCCGAGTCGCGAGGACGATCCCTACGACGCGAACTACTCGGCGCCGGCGAAGCTCGCGGCCGCGGGCGTGCGCTTCGCGATCATTTCGGGTGAGCCGAATCCCGACATCCGGAACCTGCCGTACGTGGCGGGGATGGCGGCATCATTCGGGCTGTCGAAGGCGGATGCGCTCAAGGCCGTGACGCTCTGGCCGGCGCAGATCACCGGACTCGGCGACAAGCTGGGCACTATTGAGGTGGGCAAGATCGCCAACCTCGTCGTGCTCAACGGCGACATGCTCGAGGCCCGGAGCGATACCAAGTATCTCTTCATCGACGGGCGGCCGGTGCCCCTCGAGACCAAGCACACCCAGCTCTACGACACGTTCAAGAATCGTCCGTAAGTCGCGCGACGATTTCGGGTTCGATCTCTTCCGGGGTGGTTTGCGAGCCAAAGCGCTTGCAGACCACCCCGCGTCGCGACACCAGGAACTTGGTGAAATTCCACTTGATGGCGGTCGTGCCGAGAATGCCGGGGCGTTCCTCCTTGAGCCAGGTCCAGAGGGGCGAAGCATCGGGCCCGTTGACGTCGACCTTGTCGAAGATCGGAAACGAGACCTGATAGTTGGTTTCGCAGAACCGGGCGATCTCCTCGGCGCTGCCGGGTTCCTGCTCGCCAAATTGATTGCAGGGAAACGCGAGCACCGAGAAGCCACGCTCCTGATACTTGCGTTGCAACTGTTCGAGGCCGGCGTACTGCGGGGTAAAGCCGCACGCAGATGCCACGTTCACCACGAGTACCACCTGACCACGATAGTGGTCGAGCGGCACGGCCGTGCCATCGGCGGACTGCACGGTAAACTGGTCGAGCGTCATGAAGTCGGTCCGGCTGCGGGAAACGGAAAAGGTATCCCTGGTCCCAAGGGTGGAGTGCCTGCAGGCGACGTTTCACTCCGGTGTGTGAGCCATCCGGTCCGTGTCGTCCCCCCGCTCGAACGGTCCGGCGCTTCCGCCTGGCCGCACATCGGAGGGACAGACAGATGACCAAACGCATTCGTGCCGCGCTCGTTGCTGCCATACTGGTCGTGGGCAGTACCGCCACTGCGCAGGCGCAGACGCACAGCAGCCATTTCGGTCCCCGACTCTCATACAACTTCGACGCCAAAGCGGCCGGGCTCGGGGCGCAGCTCAGCCTGCCGGTCGCGCACCACCTCGAGTTCTATCCATCGGTCGATGTCTTCTTCGTGGATGCCGGCTCGCTGCTCGGCATCAACGCCGACCTCAAGTACCGCATCGGCAAGGCCGACATCTCGTGGCTCTACATCGGCACCGGACTCAACATCGCCCGGCGCAGCTTCAACGGCAGTTCGCACAGTGATGCCGGCTTGAACCTCTTCCTCGGCGCCGAATCGCTGAAGGGGAAGGTGCATCCGTTCGGCGAGATGCGCTTCACCGTCGGTGACGGTTCCACCGCAGCGCTCGCAGCAGGACTCAACTTCACGTTGTAATACGCCAAAATGGCGCCACCCGAACCGGGGGACGCCATTGCACGATAGAATCAGCGAAAGACCCCGGCTCACGCGTGGCCGGGGTCTTTTCGTGTGCGATTCAGCCTGGTCGCGCCGGTCCGCGCCCGCGGCCGCGACCACCACCACCACGTGAGCTGCCACCGGTCCCGCCACGAGACGAGCCACCGCTGCTGGTACCACCGCTCGACGCGCCGCCGCCACTTGGCCGGGGCGTGTTGGGCCGAGGCGCCGACGGCTGCCCGGCCTGCTGCCGCCGCGCTTCCTTGGCCTTGGTGCGCGCACGCGCCTCGGCCTTTTCGGCGCGGATCTTGGCGATCCGTTCGGCCAACGGCACCTCGAGCTTCCCTTCCACCTTCGCCTTGTAATCGAAATCGGGAAGCGTCACGCGCGGCAGCCGCTTGCCGACGGCCTTCTCGATCCGCCGCAGATCCTCCTCCTCCTCCGGTGCGACGAAGGTGAAGGCATCACCAGTGGCCTCGGCTCGCGCGGTGCGGCCGACGCGATGGATGTAATCCTCCGGCGCCACGGGGACATCGAAGTTCACGACGTGGCCGAGCTCGGAGATGTCGATGCCGCGCGCGACGATATCGGTGGCGACGAGGACACGCGTCTTGCCGTTCTTGAAGGCCGCAAGCGCGGCAGTGCGCTGCGCCTGCGAACGATTGCCGTGAATGCGGTCGGCCTCGATCCCGTTCTTGACAAGGAACTTGGAGAGCCGGTCGGCACGATGCTTGGTGCGCGTGAAGACCAGCGCCTCGTCCATCTCGCCGCGCTTGAGCAGCTCGAGGAAGAGCAGTGACTTGAGGTCCTGCGGCACCGGGTAGAGCGCCTGGGTGATGCCGACGGCTGGCGTCGACACGCGCTGCAGGTTGATGGTCGCCGGGTTGATCAGCATCTCGCGCGTCAGTTGCGCGATCGGCGGCGGCATCGTGGCGGAGAAGAAGAGGGTCTGCCGCTTGGCCGGGATGTGCTTCAGCACGCGCCGGATATCGGGCAGGAAGCCCATGTCGAGCATCCGGTCGGCTTCGTCGAGGACCAGATATTCAATCCCCGGAAGCTTGGCGTAGGAGGCGCGGAAGTGGTCGAGGAGGCGTCCCGGTGTGGCAATGATGACGTCGACTCCGGCACGAAACGCATGTTCCTGCGGACCCATGCCGACACCACCGTAGACGGCGGCGGCAGTGATGGGGGTGTGGACCGCGAACGAGTTGAGATCCTCAAGGATCTGGGCAGCGAGCTCACGCGTGGGCGTCAGGACCAGGGCCCGGGTGGTGCGCCGGGGCTTGTCGATGAGCTGGTGCAGGATCGGGAGCAGGAAGGCAGCGGTCTTGCCGGAGCCGGTCATGGCACAGGCGAGGACGTCACGGCCGGCCATCGCTTGCGGGATGGCTTCGGCCTGGATCGGCGTGGGGCGAGTAAATCCGAGCTCTTTCAGCCCCTTGAGGAGGGACGGGTTGAGCTTGAGGTTCGAGAACGGCAGGGAAGGATCCTTGAAGCGAGAAAAGTCAGTCAGAGTCGTATAGATGGGGAAGATAAGCGGCGGACGAGAAGCGAGAAGCGAGAAGGGGGAAGCGGGAAGGGGGAAGGGAGAAGGGAGAAGGGGGTACTGGTACAGTTTGACGAAATGGCGCCGTTGCTGACGATTCGCGTGGTGCTATGTTCTGTCATGCCCAAACGTCGTACAACGCCAGCCCGCCCGACCGACGTAAATGAGCTAGCCCGTCGCATCGTAGCGATCTCGACCGGCGAGGAGTCGGACGAGTCGCCAACGGTGGACCAGAAGGCCGTCAAGCGGGGGGAGGCGCGGTCGGCCAAGCTGACGCCGGAGGAGCGGAAAGCCATCGCCAAGAAGGCCGCTGACGCCCGATGGCACGATAAAGGCTAGAAACACCAAGGGCGCCCCCGCGAGGAGGCGCCCGAGGCGCTAAGGGCGCTAGCTAACTACTTTTTGCATGTACCACCTCCCACGGGGCTTCCCGCTCTGTTGGGGTTCCCGAACGGCCAGAGGACCTTTCCACGGGTCTCCCTCTGGCCGTTCGTCTATTCGTCGTCGCCCAGCACCTCGCTCAAGGTTGGCTTCGCCTTCTTCGGCTTGCCGGGAAGTGGTACGGTGGCCTTCTTCCCGGTGACCGGCTTCGACGGGGCCGGGGCCTTCTTGGGCGCCGCCGCCGATCCGGAATTGGGATACCAGGACATCAGACCCCACATCCCCCGCCGCACCTGCTTGATCTGCCGATTCTTGCTGAGGCGCTTCAGGGCCTCGCGCACGTTGTTGTAAGCCTTGGCCGCGTCATGTTCACGGCCACCTTCAACAAAGGCGCGGGCCATGTCCTGAGGCCCCTGCGGGTTGCCCTTGCCCATCTTGTCGAGGTAGGCCCGGACCGCGTCGGTTGCACTCATGCCGACGAACTCATCTGGGGCGATCTTCTTGCTCCCGCCTCCGGAGGAGGACCGCTTTACGGGTCCGGCAGGCTCCCCGAACTCGTCGTCGTCCTCAAACCCATCGCCTTCGCCAAGGATGGCCTCGGCGGCAGCGATCAGTTTCCCGATCTTGGCGTACTGGTCGCGCCACTGCGCCAGATTCTCGGCCAGATCATCGTGGTTCATGGTGATCTACTCCCTCGGGCCAAACGTGGTTAGCTTACTGCCGTTGCCAGAGATGGCAGCGACGAGGAGAGCGGCAAACCAGCGCCGCCTACGGTTTCATATCAGTACCCTCCTCTCTGATTTCACGAAGGCTCTGGGCTTCCCTCGAAAAGACGCCCCGGAGCCTTCGTGCGTTGTACCCTTGAGTACCAATCAAGCGAAGCGCCCCCATCGCCGCAAGTCCCCCGTCTTCGACCGCCCCCAAACCGCCCCCAAGTGGTCCATTGACTTTGGGTAAACCATCAAGCATATTAGTTCAGTTACAATAACTGAGCGAGACCATGAACCGCCTGTCCACTGCCCGCCGAACCCAGATCCTTGCCGCCCTCTGCGAAGGGGCGTCAGTCAATGCGACTGCCCGTCAGACCGGCGCGAGCAAGGTCACGATTTTGAAGCTCTTGGCCGAGATCGGAGAGGCGTGCCTGGAGTACCAGCGGGCAACGTTCGTCAACCTGAATTGCAAGGTGATTCAGTGTGACGAGATCTGGTCGTTCGTTCACTGCAAGCAGGCGAACGTGCCAGATGACGAGAAGGGTCGTGGCCGTGGCGATGCGTGGATCTGGGTGGCGTTGGACTCCGAGTCGAAGCTGGTGCCGTGCTGGCACATCGGAGCGCGGGATGCGGCGGCGGCCGCCTATTTCATGGAGGACCTTGCGTCGCGCTTGTCGCATCGGGTTCAGCTGACGACCGATGGTTTCCGGAAGTATCTCCGGGCTGTCGAAGGCGCGTTCGGTTGGGGCCAGATCGACTACGCGATGCTCCAAAAGATCTACGGCCCCGCTATCACCGGCACTCACCGCTACTCACCGGCGGCGGTTGTCGGCGCCCGTGCGGAGCGCATCATGGGAAACCCCGACGCGGAACTCGTCAGCACTAGCCATGTTGAGCGCCAGAATCTGACCATGCGGATGAACGTGCGTCGGCTGACGCGCCTCACCAACGGCCATAGCAAGAAGATCGAGAACCACGGCCACGCTATCGCCCTACACTACATGTACTACAACTTCTGCCGGAAGCATGAGACACTGACCAAGGCCAAGGGCGGGATACACACAACGCCAGCGATGGCGGCTGGCGTTGCAGATCACGTATGGAAGCTGGAAGAGGTGGTGGGTTTGCTGGGGTAACCGCCTAGTCTTTCTTGGACCGTTTCTTCCCCTTCTCTTTTAGGATCGGTCCCAGCGGCAGGGCTTCGTCGAACTCTTCGGCCACCCCAATTTCGGTTTGCTTGAATATGTCGTATCGCATACTGAGGTTTTCGGGTGGTTCTTCCTGGTTCTGGACGTATTTCCGAATGACTTTTTGCGCCTGCCGCTCCCCTTTGTTCGCGACAAACTTGTATTTCATATACCACTGAACCTTATCAACGTGCGAGTCTAGGGTGATGTACCGACACCCCACACTGCCCGCGATATTTCGCCCGATCCCCACGACGTAGTCGAGAAGCGCCTCCCCGATACCCTGCCGAACCTGGGATGCGCAGACGGCCAACCGAGCCAGTTTCAGGGCAGGCGCGGAGGGGTAGTGAACGTCTTTGGGTCGTTCCTTGAATTGGAGTCTGATCGAGTCGGCCAGCAGGGAGAAGTACCCAACGAGGCGGCCCTCGTACCAGACCAGGTAGGTCTGGGTCACATTGGCCCTCATATCCCGCTCAGCATCTTCGGCGAGATATTCGTTCATATCGGCTTTTTCACAAGCAAAGCCCTCCGGGACAACAAACCCGGAGGGCAATAATTGAATATCCAGCCGATCGAAGTCGATCGCCAGACTAGACCCGCTTGGACGAATTGCGGTCGTTAATCAGCTTGAAAAGACGGTCGGCGCGGTCAATCTGCCGAATACGCTGTTCGGTGTCCGGCGTGCCCCGCCGCAGTTCATTCTGGATTTTTGTGGCCTGCTTCCCCTTAACCGCTGGGGTAGGCGTCAGTGGCTTTGCCATATCGTTCTCCTTTCTAAGTCCAGCGCGGGGAAACCGAATAATCCCCGAAATACTACGTGTGTCGTTTTGTTGACCTGTGTCACAAAGTGTTGTGCTAGCGACACGCTAGCGGCCTGCTAGCACAGTACGCGTAACTAGCTAAACCCTTGCGTTACAGGGACTTAGGCAATTACCAGTTTTGACTTTTCCATATCCTGAAAAACTGACTCGCAAGAATTGGGCGAATATTCCCCGAATTCTGAGAAAATTGATCAATTCTTTGTCACGTCACTCCTAACGGGTGACGAGTGGGCAACGTTCCTAGTGACACACGCCGACGTGACGTTACGTGACTAATTGTTTATTCGTCACGAATAGTAACTTTCGGCTGGAAATTGGAAAACCAAAGAATTGAATAAATCCCGCTAGGAAAGTGATTCAATGTTGAATCGCTTTATTGCGCCATAACATTTCGGAGCATCGCAATTACCTAACCCCCACCGTGCCACGGCATTACAGGCCGATTGCCCAAACTGTACCAGTACCGAGAAGGGAGAGGATGGGGCCGGGGGGATGGGCCCGCGCTAGATTCCCGGCTCACTCGTCATACTGCGCCACTTCAGGACCCTGACCCCCGGGGGTGATTTTCTGACTCGTATCCATCTGCTTGCTACGGCCGGGCTGCTCATCGTGGCTCCAAGGTTGGCCGCCCAGGCTTCCGGGTGCCGGAGCTTCACCCCGGACACGTCGGCGTCGGGCTCCAGTGTTGTCGCTCCTCGGTATATCCGTGGCCCGATGCCCCGGTATCCCGCCGGCATGCTCAACAAGAACACCCCGGGATATGCCCTGCTTCAATTCGTCGTGAATTGCAGTGGCCAGGTCGATTCGGCCTCGGTGGTGGTGCTTGGTGCCACCGACTCCCTGTTCGCTGCGCCGGCCGTCGCGTCAACCCTCGGTACCCGGTTTGCTCCGGCGACGGTCGATGGCCAGCGCGTCGCGATGCGGATCGAGCAACGCATCAGTTTCAAGACCGCGATCGGGTCGCTGGGTGGGCGTGCGCTGCCGTGGTGGACACCGCAGTGCCCGCCGGGCGGGTGCGTCCGCCCATGAGGTTCGCTCCTGGATGGTTGACACTCTGCTTCGTCGGTGTGGCGGTTCCGCTCGCGGCGCAATCGACGTCGTGCCGC
The DNA here is from genome assembly GCA_040388535.1 of Gemmatimonadota bacterium. NCBI lineage: Bacteria > Pseudomonadati > Gemmatimonadota > Gemmatimonadota bacterium. Next base: position 703,710 of record JAZKBR010000002.1, read on the forward strand.
CTCATCAATCAGGACGACAGCGTTACGACCGAGTCGGCGAGCGCGAAGCCGCCGACGTACCTGCAGGGACCAGTGCCCGCGATGCCGCAGAATGGCAGGCTCCGGGCTGTCGGCGGAAAGGTCGAGCTGAGCTTCGTGGTTGGGTGCGACGGCAGGGTTGACTCGGCCTCGATCGTGGTGAACAGCGCGTCCGATAGCGCTTTCATCGCACCAGCGCTGCTTGCGATGGCGAAGACGGAATTTGTCCCGGCAACTTCCAATGGCAAGAAGGTCGCGATGCGCGTGTTGCAGCGCGTCACCTTTGCGGCTGCCGGGTATCACACGCGCGATGGCACGGCGGTATCGCTGGCGCAGGCGGACAGCCTGCTGAACTACAGTGTGCCGGGCTGTCCTCTCATTCCCTACGACAGCGCGCAACGAGTGCCTCCGCCGGGAGTGACACCGGTGCAGTATCTACGTGGCAGCGCACCGACCTACCCACCACAGCTGAAGCGTCGCATGATTTCCGGAAGGGTCGCGATGCTGTTCGTGGTACGCTGCGACGGCCGAGTTGAGCCCAGTTCGATTCTCATCACCAGTTTCAGCGATCCGGCGTTTGTGCAACCTTCCATCCGGGCAATCGAGGAGTCGGTTTTTTCCCCGGCGACGCTCAATGGCATTCCTGCGGCCCAGGTTGTAAATCAAGCCGTGAGTTACCGCCTCGCCGGAGGCTCGGCTCCAGAGCAGTCTACGCCCGGGCCCTGGTGGGCGTCGCAGTGCCAGAACAATGTCTGCCGTTCTCCGCGACCCTGACTCAGGGCGCTGACATGCACCTCTTTTGTTCGCTACCCGCACCCAGGAGCACCCTATGGGCGCCGCTGCCGCAGCCGTCATCGTCCGCAAAGAGAAGGAGCTGGTCGCACATCTGCGAGAAGTCGGGGCCACGAGTGCCGAGACGGCGCGGAGTCTCTCGTCGATGCAGGTGAATCAGGAGAGTTTCGCCTTCCGGCGTTTGCAGCAGCGCGCCGTGGTACGGCAAGCCAGCAGCGGCGGCTGGTATCTCGACGAGCTGAGCTGGGAGGCGGTGCGCGCCATGCGCCGCCGGATGGCGATGTTGCTGATCACAGTTGTCGTTGTCGGCGGACTCATGGCCTACTTCGCCACGGCGGCGTCACGGTGAGGAGGACTTCGGAACGAACGCGGCGTCGTACCGGCCGGTAGCGAGCGCGGCGTCGAACGCCTTGGCGATCCGCAGCACCAGGTCGGAGGGCTTCTCCTCCCTCGCGAGTGACACGAGCACGTAATCGAAGTCACCGCTGTTGGCGATGTTGACCGTCTGCCCATCGATCTTCATCGGGAATTCGTACGCGCCGCTGTCCGCCGGCTGGCGCTCGCCCTTGAACGACTTCTCAAGAAACTCCACCAGCACCTGCCTCACCGCGGGTCCGGCCTTCTCGATGCGGTAGTCGTGGAGGCCGGCGGTGTCGGTGGTCACGACGCCATGGTACGGGATCGGGACGAAATCGGTGCGCGCCACCAGCGAATCGACGCCGTCGTGGCCGCGCTGCCAGCGGAAGTGGTGCGCCAGCCAGTTCGGGTCGAGCGATTCGAGGTTGGGGTAGCGCATCCGGATCGGGTCCACCCGCACCTGGTAGGCGCGATCCGCCACGACATCGGTGACCCGGAGCAGGGGCTCCGATTCGCCGCCGGTGTAGCCGAGGGTATACCGAACGAAACTGCGCTCGTCGGGCGAGATGCCGAGGGGAGGCACCGCGGGGATGATCGAGGCGTCGGTCGTGGCCGTGAAGTGATGCAGCGTCATGCTGCGGGTATCGAGCACGTCATTCGGGAAGAGCAGCCAGGTCGCGCTCGACCAGGTCTGCCGGTCGAGGCGACCGCGCGGCACCTTCGGTGCGCGGGCGGTCAGGAAGCGGGCGTTGTCATTGGTGATTTCCTCCGGCACGAAGCCCTGACTGCACTCACCGATGCGCACTTCACGCATGGCATCACTGCCACCGAGGAGGATGCTGCAATGCGCCGTAGCGCTCTCGGGCGCGACGAGAGCGAGCAGCGCTGGTTGTGCCCCGGCGAGTGCGGCGACCATGTCGACTCGCGGCGTGTCACTTGCTGCGGAGTCGCTCGCGAAGCGGGCCGGCTTGCCCTGAAAGGCGAGCCGGAAGGTGGCGTCGGCGTCGAGGGTGGTGGTGCCCGGTGCCGCGTCGTAGCTGAAGCTGCTGATGATCGCGCTCACTGCGAAGGGCCCGAAGTTCTCCGTCCGGACCGGCTCCGAGATCTTCTGCACCCGGTACCGGTAATTGACTCCGGTCGCGCGTGGCGGGCCGCCGCGGCCTTCACGCGGGAGCCATTCCGACCACGCCATCGCCTTCTTCGAGGGTGACCCTGTAAACGGCAGGATGAATCCCGCGCGCAGCGAGTCGTTCAGTGCGATATCGAGCGATGGCGTTCCCCGTGACGTGAACAGGGGAATCGCGCCGGTCACGGTCCAGCGACCATCGATGAGACGGGCATCTTCCTTCCACAGCGCTCCGCGTCTGGAGAGTCGCTGCACGTGTGAGGAATTGACGGAGCCGAGTTCGAGGTAGGCGAGCCCCGGCACGGTGGCGGGCGATTCACCCTGATCGGCAGGCCAGCGCGCCTCGACCACCAGCATCACCTCTTCACCGTCGATGGTGGGTGGCACGTCGGCCAGCAGCCGCGCGACGCCGCCAATGGTGAGCGCCAGCACTCCAACGACGAGCAGAGAAAACCCTTGGGCACGCAGGAAGCCAGGGTGCGCGCCGGCCGCCACCATCCTCGCCGTCACGATGCCGACGATGAAGCCTGCGATCATCCCGCCGAGCGCGAGGAAGACCACGAAATAGCCCGCGCCCCCCTCAAACGAGGAGATCCGGTACCAGTCGACCGCGAGGGAGGCGACGAACCCGGTGACAAAAAGCGCCACGACGGCGGTGAGGACTCCGACAAGGAACGAGGTGAGCCAGGTCATTCGCGATGGCCTCGGGCGTGCCGCAGCATCGCGGAGGATGCCGTGGTCCGGATGAGTGTCGGTGGTGTCGGGTTGGTGATCGCGGATATTCTACTGCGAGAATGGCGATCTGGCACACCCTGCAACTGGTGGGGAAGGCAATGCGATCCTTGCGGACCCTGCTGGTTTATCTCCTGACCTTGATCGTGGTGGCGGCTCTGGCGTTCGGGGTCGTGATGATCCTGGCAGGCCCGCACGCAGGATTGCTCCCCGCGCGCGGCGAGGTCGTGGTGCTCGCACTGGGATGGTTGAGTGTAGTGGTCGTCCCGATCCTAGCCGCCCGACGGGCGTGGCGTCGGGGCTAGTCGCGCTGTCGCAGCGCGATCCAGCCTCCAACGTCCGCTGCCAGAGGGATTGCCACGTCGGGATTGAAGCGCGCGACATCAGCGCTATCCGCCCACCAGCTGCTCGGTGATGGTCCCGCCGTCGAACATCCGTGTGGTCCGGCTGAACAGCAATCCGTCGGCACGGTAGGTCAGGACGTACTCCAGCTCGCCGGACTTCAGTGTCATTATGCGCTTGCCGCTCTCCATCTTGCTCGTCACGGTCGCAGAGCCGCTACTGGTACGGCCCGGGTTCAGTACCGCCCGCGTCGTGGTGAAGTTCGCCGCACCGCCGGTCGCGGAGCCAAAGAGCGTGACCAGCTGCATGTCGGAGAATGCCGCGGAATCTGGCGAGAACTGACCCGCCGTCGTCGAGCCGATCCACGAAGCGTTCACCTCACCGTCGGGCCCTTGATAGGCTTCGCGGAGGGGACGCATCCCCGCGACCAGCAGCAACGAGACGATCGAAACTGGTCCTCGGCTAGTCTCTGAGAACCGCCGGATGACGAGGCCCGGACCCTCGGGAAGTGTCGTGTCACGGATGCCGACGCGCACCTGGCTCCCCATCGACGTACTGCCATCGCCGCGTACGACCGAGAAATCATAGACCCACGCCCCGCGCGGGAGTCGGCTGGCGTCGAGTACCGTGCCGCCCGGTGCGATCCGGACGGTGTCCGCGGAGATGTCGATTGCCGCACCTCCTGCGGGCCGATGCCCTTGAGGTGCACCTCTCGGGGTTAGATGCACCGGTCCGGAATACGTTGAGTTCCAGCAGCGATCGTCACGGATCAGGATTCCCGCGCGACTGGCATCATCACGGCAAGCCAGTCGTGGTCGCTACCGGAACCACCGGCTGTTGATGAGCTGCGGGTCAAGGGCCTTCACGGGTACTTCCCAGACGCGTCCCTTCCGCCCGAAATAGAGTGTCTTCCCGTCGGGGGAGACCGATGGGTTGTATTCGAACTCCGGTGTGTTCACGATCGGACCGAGGTTGACCGCGGGGAGCCAGGTGTTGTCGTGCTTGCGGCTCAGGTAGAGATCAGCCGCACCCCGACCACCTGGGCGGGTCGAATAGAAGAGCATCGTCTTGCCATCGGGTGCCAGCCAGGGCGATGTGTCGGACGGCCCGGCGTTGATCTCAGGCCCCTGTTTCTCCGGCGCGGTGTAGCCACGCGCGGCAGGGCGTGAGCAATAGATCGTATTCTGGTTGGCCACGCCGCCACGGTCGGAGAAAAAACACAGTGTGCCACGTCGGTCGACGGTCGGCGCGCCTTCCTTTCCCTTTGATGCCAGCGCTTCGATCCAGACCGGTTCTCCCCAACCCTTTTCGCTTCGCACCGCCACCCAGAGATCCATATTGGCCGAGGTGTCTGCCGGGGCATTCGGGCGCGGCCGTGTCGAGATGAAGTAGAGCTGCCTACCATCGGGCGAGAGTGCCGGATCGAGATCCGACCACGCGCCGTTGGCGAATGGGAGTGGTGTCGCGGCTTCCCATCCACCAGCACCTCGCACCGATTGCATCAGGTGATTGCGTCGCGCGACCGTGTCGCTGCGCGTGAAGTAGACGGTGCGGCCATCACGGGTGAACGTCACCGTGAACTCGTGGCCCGTCGAGACGATCCCCTCCGCAAATATCACCGGCGCTGCAGGCTGCTGTCCGGTGAGCACTGCCGCCTGGGTGGTGAGACAGGCAAACAACGTGGTCCAACAAAAAGCTGGTACAGGTCGCATCGGGCGCTCGGGCACAGGAATGGGTTGGTGTGACTTGAATCACGAGCCATCCGTATGACGAGCGCCCTCACAAGGTTTCAGGCCATCACGGCGCCGTGAGCGACTTCTCCCGGGTGGCCCGGAACTCATTCCCCGCGCGCCACTCGGGCTTCTTCGGCGCTTCGGCGATGCGGTACCCCATCATCAGGTAGAGCTGCAGGTCCTGCACCGCGCCGCTGAGGTCCCAGTCCGGCTTGATCTCGTCCTGCGGCTGGTGGTAGTCGTGAGCGGTGTATTCATCCCGCTTCTGCTTGCCGTAGCCCGCTGGCTTGCCGATGTAGTCGCTGCCCGACTCGGGATCGAACGCCGGAACGCCCTGCTTCGCGAAGGAGAAGTGATCCGAGCGATAGTAGAAGCCCTTCTCCGGCTCGGCATCGCCAATGAGCACACGGCCCTGCTCGGTAGCGGCGGCGGTCGCGTAGTCATCGAGCTCTGACGCACCGAGACCGATCACCGCGAGATCCTTCGAGACGCCCCAGGTATTGAGCCCATCCATGTTGATGTTTGCCACGGTCTTCGCCAGCGGATACACCGGCGTAACAGCGTAGTAGTTGGAGCCGAGCAGGCCCTGTTCCTCGGCAGTGACCGCGATGAACAGAATTGAGCGCTTCGGCGGCGTCTTGAGAGCCGCGAACCCCTTCGCTACGGTGAGCAGTCCGGCGGTGCCGCTCGCGTTGTCGGAGGCGCCGTTGTAAATCGAGTCGCCGTTGACCTTGGTGCCGATGCCGAAATGATCCCAGTGCGCGGTGTAGATGAGGTACTGATCCTTGAGTGCCGGGTCACTTCCCTCGAGCTTCGCCAGCACGTTGCGTGAATCGATCGTGCGCAACGCATTGGTGAGGGTCACGCTGGCCGTGACGCCGAGCGGTACCGGCTTGAATTCCTTGGTGGCTGCGTGGGCAGAGAGGGTGTCGAAATCCTGCCCGGCCATCGCGAAGAGCGCCTTGGCCTGATCCTGGCTGATCCACCCCTCGACGGCGACGCGACTCATGTTCTTGTCGGGGGTGACCAGGTCGAACTGCTCGGCGGTCTTGCCCTGCACCACGGTAAAGGGATAGCCCGCGCGGTCGGTCTGGTGGATCAGCAACACGCCGGCGGCCTTGTGACGCATCCCCTGCTCGTACTTGTAGGTCCAGCGGCCGTAGTAGGTCATCCGGTTGCCGCCGAATTGGGCGGTGTCGGTGAGCGGCGGATCATTCACGAGCATCACCAGCGTCTTGCCCGCCACGTCGGCACCCTTGAAATCATCCCAGCCGAATTCGGGTGCCTCGGTGCCGTATCCCACGAAGACCAGCTCGGAGTTGTTCAGCGCAGCGCCCGGCGCGACATGTTTGGTCCAGGCGACATAGTCGTCGCGCCACTTGAGGGTGGTCGTCTTGCCGCCCTTGGTGAAGGTCAACGTTGGCGCGCCTTGCACCGTGATGCCGACCAGCGGGACCTTCTGGATATAGGTGCCATCGGTGTTGCCCGGCTTGAGCCCCATCGCCTTGAACTGGCCCTCCAGATACGTCACGCTCTTCTCCTCGCCCGCGCTCCCTGGCATCCGCCCCATCAGCGAGTCGGCACTGAGCACCCGAATGTGGTTCATGATGGTCGCGGTATCGACCGCAGCAAGCAGCTCGGCCGGCACCGGTGCCTTGACGGGGTCGCTGGCCGGCGCCGCCTTCTCGGCAGGAGAACAGGCCACCAGGCCCGCAAGCAGCACGAAGGGTGCGACACGACGCATGGCAGGACTCCGGGAGCGGAAAGGGAAAGTAGATATTAATCATACAGCGATGGGCCATGGATGATGGATGATGGATGATGGAGAAGGGATGAGGCGAGGCCAAGCGATGCATGCACCGGCGGAAGTGGATCCTGACTTCGAAGCACTGCTCGTCGCCCACCGTCGACATATCGAAGCGGGAAAGCGGGCCGTGGTCACACCCGTCCTCCTCGCGCTCGCAGGAAGCATTGCTGGAAGCCTTCTCCTTGGGATCATCCTCGCGAGTTCGTTCCGGTCGCCGATCTGGTTGCTGGTCGTGCTGCCGCTCTATGCGCTGGTGTTCCGCTGGTGCTGGCGATTCCACTATCGACTGCTGACGATCTGGTACCGTAGCGCCATCGCGAAAGGCGCCGAGCCATCGTTGCTGGAGGAACTCGGTGTTGAGGCGAAGCTCTTTCATCCCCGGGGCTCATTCTTCGGGCGGCGGGAAGCGCCGCTGCTCGCGCGAATCCGGGGGGAAGTGGGGCCGGGCCGCAACGACCACCGTATCACATGAGTCACATCACGGAGATCCAACCCGTGTTCCATGCCGCGATGCTCGGACTCCTGCTGGTTGCGGCCTGCACACCTTCCGATCCGTATGCTCACCTGGCATCGCCGACCATGGAAACGCTCCCGGGCGGCATGCGGGTAGTGAAGAATCTCGGCCCCACTGCCTGGACCGATACCAGTGGCTGGAAGCTGGTGCTCGAGCGGACGATTCATCCGGCCGAGGGCTCGCCTGGTGCACTCAGCGGACCCCGCGCCATCGTCGCCGATGATTCGGGTCGTGTCTTTGTGCTCGACCGCAAACCGGGCCAGATCAAGTGGTTCAACGCCGACGGCTCATTTGGTGGATTGATCGGCCGGGCGGGCGGTGGGCCCGGTGAGTATCAGGACTACGGCTGGCTCTACATCGTGAACGACACGCTGGTGCACCTCGACCCCTCACAGGGAAGGATGAGTGCATTCACGGCTGCCGGCGCGTTCATCCGGAGCTGGCCGGGGCTGTCGCGCTACGCCAACGATCAAGTCGCCGACGATAGTGGCCGGGTGCCGACCGGGGTGCGACTCGGTGAAGGTGGAATCAACAGCGGACAAGGGTTGATTCGGTTCCACGCCGATGGCACCGTGGCCGATTCGCTCTGGTATCCTTCGGCACCGGAGCCGAAGACGTGGAGCCTGAAAACGAAGACGCAGGACCTGGGAATGCTGGTGCCGTTCGTGCCCGATCAGGTCGCCATCACCGATCGCGCCGGCAGAATGGTCTCCGGGAATCAGGGACGCTACCGGCTGATCTTCTCGCGGAACGGAAAGGACACATCGCTGATCGTCGAAGGGATCGCGCAGGCGCTGCCGATTTCCGACTCTCTGCGTCGTGCAACCCTCGCCGAGTCCGTGAAGGATGCCAAATGGCTCCTCTCCATCGCGAAACTCGAGGACATTCCCACCACGTTTCCGGTCTGGACCAATCTCATTGCCGACGGAGAGAACAATCTCTGGGTGCTTCGCGCCGGTCCAAGTGGTGATGGCGAATTCTTTGATGTCTTCGCCGCGAGTGGGGCGCTTCTTGGCAAGGTGCCAGCGCCGTTCAGGGAGGTCGAGAGTACCTACTGGGCGCGTGACCGGGTGTATGTCGTTGCCGAGGCCGATGATGTGCCGGTGATCAGGGTGTATCGGATACGGAAGTGACGGGTGACAGATGACGGATGACAGATGGCAGATGGCAGATGGTGGACAAATTACCAGGAGCTTCCCGTGCGGGTTTCACGCCTTGCTGTCCTGATCACGCTGGTCGCTACAACGGCTCTCTCGCTTGGCGCGCAGGGTACCGCACCGGGCAAGAGCTGGCCCATCGCAACTCCAGCGGCCCTCGGCCTCAATCGCGCGGTGCTCGACTCGCTGGATAGCGAGATCAAGGCTGGCCGCTACGGATACGTCGACCGGATGCTGGTGATCCGTCATGGCAAGATCGCCTTCGATGCGAGCTATCCGCACGACTACGACAAGGCCTACGGTGATTCGGCTCGAGTGAAGTCGGCACTGAACCCTGGCGACCCCACGGGACCCTACAACTACTACGCCCCCTGGTGGCACCCGACCTACCGGCGCGGTGACCTGCACACGCTGCAGTCGGTGACCAAGACCGTGACGTCCGTGATCATCGGCGCGGCGATTGCGCGCGGTGATTTTCCTTCGATCGACACGCCGGTGCTCAACTTCTTCGACACCACGCACGTCGCGAACATCGATGCACGCAAGCGACGAATGACAGTCAAGCATTTGCTGACGATGACCGGGGGATTCGACTGGAACGAGAACCTGCCCTACGTCGATCCGCGCAACACGGCCGTGGTGATGGAAGGGAGCCACGACTGGATTCAGTACGTCATTGATCGACCGATGGCGCGCGAGCCCGGTGCCACCTGGAACTACAGCAGCGGCGAGAGCGCGCTGCTGGCGCACATCTTCCGCCAGGCCACCGGCGTCGACATCGAGGAATACGCCGCGAAGTATCTCTTCGCGCCGATCGGCATCGAGCGCTGGTACTGGAAGCGGACGCCGAATGGGATCGCCGACACAGAGGGTGGGCTCTATCTCGAAGCGCGCGATCTTGCGCGGGTCTGGCAGCTGTTCGCGCTCGACGGTATGTGGAATGGCACGCGGGTGGTGTCACACGAATGGATCACCGCTTCGACCTCGCCACAGATTGCCGTCGGCTCCGGCCCGACGTCGCCGAAGTACGGTCTCAAGTGGTGGCTCTATCCCGATCAGATCGACGCTACCAAGCTGGTCTGGAGTGGCTCCGGCTTCGGCGGACAGCTGCCGATGTATTTCCCGTCGCAGGACCTGCTGGTGGTCTTCAACGGCTGGAACATCCTGCCGGGGAAGGGATCGATTCCGCTGCGGAAGACGATGGAAAGATTGCAGAAGGCGGTGGTGAAGTAATGGATGATGGATGATGGATGACAGATGACAGAGGTGTCGCCGTTTAGCTCCGAGCAAATGATCGGGCGTATCCGCCATCCATCATCCGTCATCCATCATCCTGTTTTTCAGCGCACCTGCCGCCACGCCGATCCATTCCACTCCCACGTATCGCTCAGTAGCTGCTGACCGTCGTCGCCAGCGTGAAGGATCGCGACACGGCGTACCGGATCGAAGACCATCTGCGCGCCCTTGCGACGCGGTGGCTGCGCGCCACTGACACTGCGCCACTGGACTCCTTCGAGTACCCAGCTCTTTGCGGTCCGGTCGGGTTCGAAGCCGGCATAGAGAATGGCACCGCTCGCCGTGCGTGCGGCGGGGGCCTGGGGCGAGAAGAGCGGGACCGTGCCGGTCGCCGGCGTCAGCACCCAACGATTCCCCTGCCACTGATAGAGCACCGCTTCGAACGAGTCTCTTGTGCCGGTGCGCTTCGCCGTGATGAGCGTTGCCGGGCTGATAGATGTGCTCGCGAAGAGCGCGTTGGGGAATTCCTCGTCGGGCCCGTCGATCACCTTGGTCCATTCATTGCCGCTCCAGCGCCAGGTCGCGCGACCCGGCCCATCATCGCCCTTGCTGTGGTAGAGGAGGACGCTCCCACTGGCTTCATCCCAGGCGATGACGCCGTGCGGATCAGGCGTCGGGCCCAGCGAATCGCGCTGCGTCCAGCCGGTGGGGCCGAGTTCCCAGGTATCGCGCAGACCCTCTCGACCACCGAGTCGCCCACCATAAAGGACGAGGACGTGGCGCCGCGCATCATAGGCGAGCATCGCGGCGTTGCGCGGCCGCGGCCCCGACGGCGTTGTCCCGGCGATGCAGGTCCAGGCCGTGCCGTTCCAGCCCCAGGTGTCTGCCGAGAGGACGTCGCCAGGCGCTTCGCCGCCGAAGATCACCACCTGTTTGTGATCGGCATCCCAGGTCATGGCGTAGCCTGAGCGCGTGGCGGTGGCGGTGCAGGGAGCAACGGCGGCAGTCAGAGCTACGACCAGCGGAATGAAGTGCACCACGATGGCTCAATCTCCGGGAGGCAATGCATCTGATACGGCGCGAGCACGCCGGGGTTTCTTCGCCCGACACGGTAGGGTTTCTCCCTTCCCCCTTCCCCCTTCCCCCTTCTCCATCACCCACCACCCATCACCGCCAGCAATCCCTCCTTGAACTGGCTGACTTCGGCTTCGGTGTTGAAATAGTGCGGCGATACCCGGATGGCGCTTTCGATTCCGCGGGGCCCCAGGTCGGCGAGCCCGAACCACTGCAGCGTTGCGCTGGTGTTGATGCCTTCCTTGCGCAGCTGCAGGACGATCGGCGCCGCCTCGCGTCCGGCGACCTCGATGGTGACAATCGCGCTCAGGTCGCTGCCGCGATCGATGGGACGCAGGCCATCAATCTCGCTGGCCCAACTCCGCAGCTCACGGGCAAAGCCGCGGGCGCGATCGCGGGCGACATCGAGCCCGACGTCGAGGGCATAGCGCGCCGCAGCGCCCAGACCGAGGACGTTGATCCACGAGTGTTCCCACTCTTCGAAGCGCCGCGCATCCGGCGCAAGCGTCATCGCATTCGCCGTCGCCCAGGTCGCACCACGCATGTCAATGTGAAGTGGCGCATCTCCCCGGGCGAGCGCTGCATCGGAGACATAGAGAAAGCCGATGCCGCGCGGACCGCGCAGCCATTTACGACCGGTGCTCGAGAGATAGTCACAATGGAGTTCGGCGACATCCAGCGGAAACTGCCCAACTGCCTGACAGGCATCCACGATGAAGGGGACGCCTGCGGCCTGGCAGGCGCGACCAACCGCGGGCAGATCCTGCACGGTGCCTGCGTGCGTGGGGACCCAGGACATCGCGACCAGTCGCGGTCGTTCATCGTCGAGCAATTCGATGACGCCCTGGGGGTCGACACCACCCTCGGGAAGGTCAGGCGCGGTGACGACGCGAACGCCCAGCCGGAGCGCGAGCGAGAGGTAGAGGATCTGCTGCGAGGTGTAATCCAGTCGGGAGGTGAGCAGGACTTCACCCGGCGACCAGTCCACCGAAGCGATCGCATTGAGGAATGCCTGCGACGAACTCGGCGCCAGTGCGATGTTACGGGCCTCGGCACCGACCAGCTCGCCGAGCGTCGCGTACGTGGTCGCGATGTCGGCAGCAGCAGCGGCCTCGGCCTCATAACCGCCCATCGTCACCTCGTGATGAAGCTGTGCCGCCATCGCATCGATGACCGGCTGCGGCATCAGGGATGCCCCCGCCGAATTGAGGTGCGTCACGGCCCGGGTGCCGGGGGTGGCATCGCGCCAGGCGTGGAGTCGCTCGGGTATCGTGGGGTCCATCGCTCCTCCAGGGGTGGGCAAGTTCATCCGGAGAAGTTAGCCGTCGCCGGGCTCGAGGTGGCTGCCCGGATGTAAGTGTTGAGGATGAATTCGTTCCAGCGCTCTCCTACTGTGGCCTGCCATAACGCTCCAGCCGCTGGATCCCGTCTACGTCGGCGATGACATACACACCTTGCCGACCAATCGAAACCACGCGACGGTCGGGCGGGAGAATCACGGTCGCGGTGCGGCGGCCGGCGGGGTCGAAAATGTCGTATTGCATCGTGTTGCCCGACCCGGCCCGACGGCCGACCCAGAGTTCGCCGCTCGGTGTGGCCTTCAGTGCGCCAGGGTCGAACATCGGATGATGGGTTGCGAATTCGGTGCCTTTCGTGAGCTGAGCCAGTTCAGCGTCGCTTGGCATGGGCGTCTGTCCCATCCCGCCATTCTCGCCCTTCCCGCTGGTCGGGGAGCCGGCGATGAAATCGTGCACGTAGTCAGCGCGTTCGGCAGCGGTCACCGGCCGAGTGGGGTAGGCATACGAGGGACCAATCACCGGTTTGGCACCTGGCGCGCGCGATTCGACCTGATAGTTGCCGCCGCGCACGATGCGCAGCACGCCGGCATCGGTAACGATCCAGTTGTCCTGCGCGGCGTAACCCACCGTTGGAATGCGCGGTGTCATCGCGGGGGAGCGAATGTCCGAGCGCATCCGTTCGCCCTGTACCACGGCAATGTTGGTCATCGCACCTGTGCGCGGGTTCCAGCGGACGATGCGCACGGAGTCGTTGGGCAACTCCTTGTCGCGCTCGGCCCAGCCAGGGATGGCGAAATAGAAGGCGCCCGACGCGTCCACGCCGCGGGTGCCGAGGACCCCTTCCTGCGTTACCGGAATGGTGCGCACACCGCGCCCCTCCCCGTCGACAATCAGCAGGCGATTGTTCCCGAGGTCGGCGACCATCGTGCTGTCGCCCGGGAGTGCGGTCAATCGAGTCGGGAGACGTACCTCCCGCGGCCCGCCACCCCTGGTGATCCGCGAAGTCACGGTCCCTTTGTCGAAATCGACCAGGACGACGCGCTGATCGATGTAGTCGCTCACGATGAGTCGGCCATCCTTGAGTTCGCGCGCGCCGCGGATGTCCGAAAATTCCTCGGCAAGCCGGCCCGTGGGTCGACCGAGCGCAGTCGCTTGCGCTGAGAGCGAGGCGACCGTCAGGAGGGAGAGGGTGGCCACGAGGCGAGTTACCAGCATGGAAGCGATTCCTGGTCGCGAGGGAAAGCGGCGGCGTCGAGCACTGTGCGCAGGATGGCTGGACAGGGTTTCCCATTCCAGCGGGCCGGGGACAGGTGAACGGAAGTCGGGGGTGAACCGTGATGCGTGCGGTTGCCCCGGACCAGCCACCGACCCCACCTTCCAGCGTGACGATGCCCACCTTGCCCGAGCCCGCGTCCGAACGACTTCGATCGGCGCTGCGATGGGCCGCGTTTGGCCTCGTTGCCCTCGGCCTCGGTCTGCTGGCGAAGGCGCCCGAGTTGCCGTTCGGCAACCACGGCCTCTCCCTGCCACGCGTCCCGGCGGCGCCACCGGACCTCCCGGCGTTGCTCTACTTCCTCGGGGTGGGCTCGACCGTCTGGTATGCCGCAGCGCTCGCCGTGCCCCTGCTGCTCTGGTTCGCGCGACGCCTCGACACCGATCGGCAACTTCGCGCGGCAGCGATCAGCGTCGCCGTGATGCTCCTGCTCGTCGTCAGCACGGCAATCATGCAATACGAGGTGATCTATGGTGGCACCGGGATGGGGCCGGGGCTGCGCGAATATTTCCCCGTCGCGCTGCGGCAGACGCTGCTCCCGTGGATTGCGGTAGCCGGTATCGTAGCTGGACTCGAAGGTCGCCGACGCAGCCAGCGATTCACGGTGGAGCGGGAACGGCTGCGCGCACTGGTTGCCGAGCAGCGATTGATCGCACTCACGGGACAGTTGCAGCCGCACTTTCTTTTCAACACGCTGCAGGGAATTTCGACGCTGATTCATCGTGACCCTGTCGCGGCAGACGAGATGCTCTTGAAGTTGAGTGATCTTCTGCGTGATCTGCTGCGACATCGCGACCAGGTCCTGGTATCGCTCGGCGATGAGCTGCGCTACGCGCGCACCTACCTCGAGATTTCGCAGCTCCGCTTCGGCGATCGGCTGCAGGTGGTGATCGAGGCCCCGCACGAGCTCGCCGGGGCACGCGTTCCCCTCTTCCTGCTGCAACCACTGGTCGAGAATGCGCTCACTCACGGGATTGGTGGGCAGATTCGTGGCGGTCGCGTCACACTCACCGTGCGCCGCAATGGGGAGCGGCTGCGGCTCGAAGTGGCCGACGACGGTGTCGGATTGCCGGCGGACCGTGCCCTTGTCGAGGGGATCGGTTTGCGCAACACGCGGGCCCGGCTCGAGGCGGCTTTCGGGAGCGACCAGCGGCTTGTCGTCGGCGCGCACGCTGGTGGCGGCACCAGTGTCGCCATCGACATTCCCTACCTGCCGTTGCTGGTGGGACGGGAGTGAGCGTCCTCCGCGTGGTGGTCGTGGACGACGAGCCGCTCGCGCGGGAACGGGTGAGTGCATTGGTCCGGGCGCACGAGGATTTCGAACTGGTGGGCGAAGCCGCCAACGGGCTGGAGGCGCTCGATCTGATCGCCGCGCAGACTCCTGATCTCCTCTTCATTGATGTCGAGATGCCCGAACTGAGCGGATTTGGTGTCGTCGCATCGCTCGACGCGACCGAACTCCCCGGCGTGGTCTTCATCACGGCGTATGAGCAATACGCGGTGCAGGCGTTCGAGGTCGGTGCGATCGACTATCTCCAGAAGCCGGTCACGCCCGCTCGCTTCGCAGCTGCGGCCGATCGCGCCCGCGAGCGCATCGGACAGCGCTCTGCCGCGGAGCGACTCGTGCTGCTGGCCAATGCCGCTCGTGCCGAACGCGAGCGTGGCACGCGGACCCGATTCGTGGTGCGTCAGGGAAACGTCCATCAGTTCGTACCCGTTGCCGCAGTCGAGTGGCTCGATGTGGCACACAACTACGTCCGGCTGCACGTGGGAACCCAGGTGTATTTCTGGCGCGGCACGATGAAGGAAGCGGAGACGGATCTCGACTCGAAACGATTCGTGCGAGTTCACCGTTCCATCATCGTGGCCGTCGATCAGGTGGGCTCTGTGCGCGCGCTCGAGAGTGGTGGCTACGCGATCGAGTTGCGGGGCGGGGCGAAGGTGCGGGCGAGTCGGCAGTACGCGGCGAGGGTGCGGGGGATGATGGATGACAGATGACAGATGATGGATAATGGATATACGAATCAGTGGGAGGGTGGGTGGAGCCATTCGCACCGCGGGAAATTCGCTGGCTCGGTCGCGGCGAGATGCTCGGCTTCGCGATCAAGATGTATTCGATCAATGTGCGGCGGGAGCCGATCGAGAAGGAGCGCTTCACCGCGGCGTTTCCGTTGCTCCTCGGCGCGTTGCCAGCTCCGGCGATGGCACCGGGGCGGCCCGGGGTTGCGATCACGATCTTTCATCAGGGCCAGGGCGTCGACTACGTGATTCTCGCCTGGTGGGATCGCGAGAACGAATTGCCGCTGCGGGTCTTCGTGTCCGAACACGGAGGCCATGACTGGCGACCGGCGCAGGGCAGCGAATCGGTCTGCGTCTGGGATCTCGAGGTCCTCTGGCGCGAGCGCGAACTCTATGTCGCACAGGTCATGACTGGGGCCGGCGCCACAGGCGAATACGCTGACTCGCCGATCGCCGCGGCGATCCGCGACCTCCCCTGATGCTGCTCGATGCCCGCACCCTCGGCTTCGCGTCGGTCGCGACCATGTTCGTGATTACGCCAGGCGTCGGAACCGCGGTGATCACGAGAACTGTGGTCGAGCGCGGCAAGGAGGGAGGGTTGCGGGTGATCGCCGGGCTGCTGACCGGGTCGATGCTCTATGCCGTCAGTACGGCGCTCGGACTGGCCGCCCTGCTGCTCACCTTTCCGCGAGTGCTCCGCGCGGTGCAGCTGCTGGGCGCCGGTTATGTCGGGTGGCTTGGGCTCACGACGCTGCGCTCGGCGTGGCGGATCGATGGCGGCAGCGGCGCCATTCCGCCGCCAGCCACGAGCGTCTATCGCACCGGACTCACGACTTCGCTGCTGAATCCCATGCTGGCCGTCTTCTATCTCACCGTGATCCCGCAATTCGTGGCGCCCGGCGACAATCTCCTGCGGCGGACCTTGCTCCTCGCTGCGGTCCATCTCACCATTGCGGCCACCTGGATGCTGGTGCTCGTGGGGGGAATCGCCCACATCACCGAATCGCTCGCGAGCGCCGTTGTCCGTCAACGCATCGCGCTTGTCACCGGAGCCGTGCTGGTACTGCTTGCCATCCGGCTCGTCGTGCGCTGATCAGCCCAGAGGCAGGACGAAGTGGAAATCGTCGATGATCATCCCCTGCCGGAAATAGAAGCGATGCGCCCGCGCACGGTGCAGTCCCGAGTCGAGATGCAGCTGGAGGCAGCCTTCGGCCGTGGCCAGATCGCGCAACCATCCGAAAAGCTGCTCGCCGTGACCGTGTGAGCGAACTCGCTCATCGGTGATGAGGTCGTCGACGTACATCGCGCGCCCCACCCAGAGGTAGTCGAGCAGGCGATAGCCACCGAGCGCCCGGATCTCGCCAGCCTCCTCGAGCGCGACGAGCCGGTAGCCCTGGGTCATCTGCTTGCGGACCTGATCGCGAAACATCGCGAGGTCGAGTCGCGGGCGCAGTTGAACGATCACCGGGAAGGCACGGCTGAATTCGTCCTCCGATTCCACATGAAAAATTCGTGATGTCATCGCCAGATCGCTCCGAGATAGAGTGCTCGCCCAGCCACAAACCGGCCCGAGGCGTCGAGCCACTCGGCGTTGCCGAGGTTGGTCACGTCCAGTGTGAATCCGATCCGACCGGGTCGATACTCGACCCGCGTGTTGGCGGTGAGATAGCCGGTTTCTGTCGCACGACGGGCACCGACCAGCTCGACGGACGCCCGGATTGCGCCGCGCGGTGCGTAGCTCAGCTGAGCCGTCGCGCGCCGGGTGATCGGCCGGAGGGCGTACTTGCCCACGAGTCCGTCGCCCTGTGAATCCTGGAAGTGCAGCAGACTGCCACTCACCGAGGCCTGAAGCGTTGCGGCGAGCGGATAGGAGATGCTCGCTTCCACGCCACGGTAGTGTGCTTCGCCGACGTTGGTAGCGACCCAGGGCGACCCGTTCGGGGCGCTCGCTCCCTTGACCCAATCGATCAGGTTGTCGGCCTTGCGCACGAAGCCCGTGAGGTCGAACCCTGCGGCCCTTTCGCTCGCGAGCCGGATGCCGAGGTCGCCGCTCCAGAACTCCTCAGGAAGGAGGTCGGCATTCCCGACGCTGGTCGGGTCACTGTAGTAGCGCTCGGTCCAGGAGGGCGCCCGGAAGCCGCGACCAGCACTGCCGTGGAGCGCGAGTCGCCGGGTGAGTGGCAGTGCCACGGCGAGCGACGGCGACACGAAGCCACCGTAGGTTGACGTGCGATCGCCTCGGACTCCGAAGGAGACGAGCGATGCCGGCGTCGGAGTGATGGCAACCTCGGCGAAGAGGGCGCCACGCGACTCTGAGCGATCGCCAAGGCGGTTGCTGGTGAGCGTCGCGCGGCTGGCCTCGGCCCCGAGCGCCACCAGCGCCCCCACCACGGTCGTTCGTGCGACCACTTCGCCGGTACTCTGCCAGTTGGTGTGCTCGTTCTGGTAGAGCGCCGGATTCTCCTTCACGAGGGTGAAGCGGTCGGAATGCCGCCGGGTGCTGGCCGTGGTGGCGAACGACCACCCGCCAGCGAGCGTGCGCCAGCGGGCATCAGCGGTGAATGTTCCGGTGCGCTCGCTCGAGTTGTAGGGCGCGTAGAAGGTGTTCGCGCCGAAATCGCGAATGCCGAGGGCAACGTTTGCCTCGAGCCGGTTGGCGCTGGCGCCCGTGGTGGCGGAGAGGCGTGCCTGTCCGATGCGATAGTCGGTGCCAGGGCGATAGCCACTGCTCTGTTCGTACTCGGCTGCACTGGCGAGCGCCACTCGGCCCGCGTGGCTTCCGCCCGCGAGACCGGCGCCGTAGGTCCCGAAGGCTCCGCCGCGCGCGTGCCCCGAGAGTGACGGCGCGCCGCGCCTGGTCACGATGTTGATCACGCCACCGATGGCGTCCGAGCCATAGAGCGCAGAACCCGCGCCGTGAAGGATCTCGATGCGCTCGATGCTCGCGAGCGGGACGCCGAGATCGAGGGCATAGTGGGATGACTGGGCATCGCTCATCCGGATCCCGTCGACGAGAATCAGCGTCTGCTCGGCCGTGCTGCCGCGCAGCGAGATGTCGGCCTGGGCGGCAGAGCGGCCATAGACATCGACACCAAGTTGAACACCGAGCAGATCGGCCACATTTCTCGCTGAAGAACGTGCAATATCATCGCGGCTGATGATGGTGACTGCGCGGGCGGCATCGCCGGCGTGTGCCCGCGACGCCACGGCGATGAGGGTGTCGAGCGTGCGAGGGAGCTCCTGAGCGGCGAGGGCCGTTACGGGGAGCAGGAGCATGGCAAACGTTGCGAAACGACGGGAGATGAAGGGCATCCGCCAAGCATAGCGGCGCCCGAGCAGGGAAGGGAAGTCACAGCGTGGTTGTCGGTCGAGAGATTCGGGCTGGGGGAGCGGGCCGCGTTGACTTGATGAAGAGGAACGGTCATATTGTACCGATCGGTACAATAACAGGAGTTGCTCGTGCCGCCGGCTCTGCTTTCGCGCGACGAAGTCATCGACCGCCTGATGCGTGCACTGCGGCGCCTGGGATACCCCGGGGCATCGATCACCGAGCTCTCCAAGGCGACGGGGCTCGGGAAGTCGAGTCTTTACCACTACTTCCCGAACGGCAAAGACGAGATGACACGCGCGGTACTCGAGCGGCTCCGCGTGGAGTTGCGTGGGGCCTTGTTCGAGCCGCTGCGTCAGTCCGGCTCTCCGAAGCGCCGGCTGACTGACATGGTCGAGACGCTCGACGCATTCTACCGCGGTGGTCGCGAGGCGTGCCTGCTCGGCAACCTCGTGGTGGGAGAGACCAGGGAGCAATTCCACGTCGAACTGCGGGCGATCTTCGAGGAGTGGATCGAGGCCGTCGCCGCTCCGCTGCGTGATGCGGGGCTCTCACGATCGACCGCACGGATGCGGGCCGAGGACGCAGTCGTCCGGATCGAGGGAGGCCTCGTGCTGGCGGGCGCCCTGGCGGATACCGCGGTCTTCGGACGGATGTTGCGCCAGTTGCCGGGCGAACTGCTCGCGCCGGTGAAGCGGTAACCGCGGTGATCTCGCCACTACGAGTCGCGGGCTTGTGGCGGTACCCAGTGAAGTCGTTGGCGGGTGAGCCGCTGGACGTCGCAACGCTGACGTCCACCGGCATTCCTGGCGATCGGGTTGTCCACGTCCGGGGGCCGGAAGGAGTCCGCACGTCGCGGCGGCAGTATCGGATGCTCGGCCTCCGGGGGACCCTTGGCGAAGATGGGCTGCCGAAGGTCAATGGTCTGCCCTGGGATAGCGCGGAGGCGCTGGCACTCGTCCGTGAAGCCGCAGGTGACGACGCGAGCCTGATGGCATACGAGGGGGTCGAGCGCTTTGATGTCCTGCCGCTGCTGGTCGCCACCGACGGCGCAGTGCAGGAGTTTGGCCGCGACATTCGACGGCTCCGCCCGAACATCCTGATCGGTGGTGTGATCGGCATGGCCGAGCGCGGCTGGGAAGAAGCCGAACTGCTTATCGGTGACGCCGTGATCAGGCTCGATTCGCTGCGAGCGCGTTGCCCGATGACGACCGTCGACCCCGATACGCTGGTTCGTGATCCGATGGTGCTCAAGGACATCGGGCATCGCTTCGGCGGGCGCCTGGCTCTGAACGCCGAGGTATTGAAGGAAGGGGTCGTGCGCGTGGGTGATCCGGTGGAACTCGTGATCTAGAGGTCGGGCGCGCTACTTCGGCGCGCGACCCGCCAGGATGGTGATGTTGTCGGTGCCACCGCGATCCATGGCGAGATCCAGCAGCGTACGGCAGAGTTGCTCCGAGGATGTCATCGCACCCAGGTGCGTGGCGAGCTCGTCGTCGGAGACGTGCTTGGTGAGTCCGTCGCTGCAGATCAGCAGCACCGAATCGCGATCGCGGATATCGAAGCGCGAGACTTCCGGCGTGGCGGCTTCGCCACCGATGGCGCTCACCAGCACATTACTGAACGGTGTCTGCGCGGCCTTGTCGGCAGGGAGGACGCCCTGGTCGACCAAGGCTTGCGCCATCGTCTGGTCGCGCGTCACCTGACGTAGCCGGCCGTTGAGGAATCGATAGCAGCGGCTGTCGCCCACCTGCACGACATACACCCAGGGCCAGATCACGATGCAGAGCGTGAGTGTGGTGGCCATGCCGTCGTGTTCGGTGACCGTGGCCGCTTCGGCGCGAACGGCAGCGTGGGCACTGATCGCGGCGGTGCGCAGCGCCTCCTCGAACTCACCTTCATTGGCCGACCCCGCGGCGTGGTAGCAGCGCAGCGTCGACGAGACGTACCGGGTGATCGTCTCGACCGCGAGTTGCGACGCATCGGCGCCTGCGGCACGGCCGCCGACACCATCGGCGACGAGCATGATGGTCGCGAGGCGATCGCCGCGCAGGGGAAGCGACTCAGGGTTCGGCAGGGACGTGTTGTGCACCAGCACCTGCGGATGCACGGTGCAGAGCAGAAAGTGATCCTGATTGGTCTTGCGAACCTTGCCGACGTGCGTCAGCCCGAAGAGGTCGAGCTCGTCATCGCGCGGGCGCTGGCCGGGCGCGACGGGGACCGAGGCGGTGTGCATGTCGATCACAGCCATGGCAGGCTCCTACTTGTTTGGCTTGGTGCGCTTGGCCCAGAATGGGGCCGACCCCTTGCCATCAAAGTCTACTGCGCCGGCCAACGAATCGCCGAATACCCGTGCCGTGACCGACAACGGGAAGGGCGATTCATTGTACATGATGGTATAGCCGAAGCGGAGGGTATCACCCCGTACCGCGCCGGTCAGGGTGACTTCGCCATTGGGACGGTAGACCGTGCCGGAAACGGTGTCGCCCCTCACGCGGAGTAGCAGCTTGAAGGAGGAGGAGCCGCCGGGCGTGTTCATCCCGGCGTCCCAGGTGCCGGCCACCGACTGGGCCTTGGCCGACGCGGCCGCACCGCAGAGCAACATCAAGCCAAACAGAATCCTGCGCATGCTCACTCCGAAAAAGATGTACGCCCTTGCCGGGAACAGTCGTGAGGCAAATCTACATCCGGACACGGCTACCACCGTACCACGAACGCATCCCGACGCGGCTCGTTCGTACGGGCTCCCATGCGCAATCCGTCGAGAGAGAAGGAGAGGCCGGTGATGAATGGCCTGGGAAGTGTCATCAGCCGACGCATCGCGCCGCTTTTCATGTCGAGCCGGTAGAGCGCCACGGTCGCCGCGGTCTCCGCCAAGCCGATTTCGATGCTGCCGTCCGTCAGCCAGTGCAACCCTGGGGCACCTTCAACGACAATGGTCACGACGCGACGGGCAGTTGATGCCCCGGGAGCAACGTGGAAGACAATGAGGGAATCCCCTGCCGGGTAGGTCCAGCCCCAGCCGGCGATGCCGTCGCCGGAGGGAGAATCCTCGAGCTGCTCTGCTGTGAATCCCGGGGTGTTGATCTCACGCCTTGCCCCGGCCGGGTCGCGCAGCTGAATTGACATCATGACGTCGTCGCGTCGCCAGGCGAGAGTGCCGTCCCGGAGGACTTCGAGGCCGGTGATCTCGGAGGTGTCGGGAATCGAGCCGAGTTCCGCGACGGCGGCTGTCGCGAAGTCGAGCCGGGTGATCCGGGTCGCGATCCCCTCGCGATGCAGGACTACCAGTGCGTCTCCCGCTACGGTGCGTGAGCGGTCGAGCACATCGCGAAGCCCATCGGCGAGCAGGCGCTCCGGGCCACCACCGAATGGAACCAGCGAGATGCGTTGCACGTCCTTGCCGCCGGCGCCTGGGCTGGTCCGAGTGATGACAAATGCCGCCCCGTCGCCGGTGATCAGCTGCCCCAATCCTGCGGTGGACCCGGTGAGTTCTGTGGTGACCGGCACGGTGTCCGTGAGTGTGCGCCGGGTCATGCCGTAGGCCGCCGAGTTGAGCTGGCCCGCGAGGAAGGCCACGCCGCCGGCCGAAACCATCGGCCGGAACATCGGTTGCGAGGCCACGATGGTGCGCACCTGGCCGGTCACCTTGCCGTCGGTGCCCAGGGCATGCTCCACGATGGTCAGCGATCCTGGGCTCAGTGTATCCACCGATGCGATCAGAAAATGCTGCGGATCGGTCCACCCTCCTCCCACTGCCTTCTCCGAGGGAATCGAGTCCACGGCACGGCCCGTCCGATCGAAGATGACCAGGTAGCCGCGCCCGTTCGTCGCACTTCGGGCCGCGACGGCGATCCAGCGGCGGTCGGGCGATGGCGTCCAGGTGACCTGCGCGAGCCCGGGTCGATCGATGACGATGCTCTGGCCGTTTCGCAGGTCGAGCGCACCGGCGGCGCGGAGCGTCAGGTGCGTCGGGTTCGCCAGCATGGCGATCATCACGGAATCGCCGCTGCCCAGGAACTTTGTCGTGCTCCCGCTCAGGTATCGCGGCGCAGCGCCGCCGAGCGCCGGCACCAGGAAGTCGCCGAACAAGCCAGCGTTGGATGTTCCGGTGAACCGAAGGGACCGGCCATCGCCGCTCCACTCGACATCGTAGATGCTCTGCAATTGCTCTGCCGCGCGCAGTCGACCCTGGCCTGCGACGTCCTGGACGATGAGGGCGTAGGTGCAGCGCGAGGCGGCCGAGCATTCGCGTTCCCCGTAGGCAACACGCTGCCCATCGGGCGAGAGTGCGGCGATTTCGACGGTGCCTGCGGTGGTCACCTGACGCTGTGTCGCGATCGCCGCGAGGGAACTCCCGGTCCGGTGGGCCACGCGCCACGCAATGGCTCCTCCGATCGCAATCACCGCCACGGCCACGGCGGGTACCAACCAGCTTCGCCGGGTCGCGGGGTCACTCCATGCCGTGACGGGCCGCGTCTGCGTGGGTGTGATGCCGGTGCTCGGTGTCGCCTGCGCCTCAAGCAGCTGCAGCAATTCCTCGGCGGTCTGGTAGCGATCGGCCGGACGCTTGGCGAGGCAGCGCATCACGATCTGCTCGAGTGCGGCAGGAATCGCGGGTCGGCGCTTCGACACCGGATCGGGTGCTTCGGTCACGTGGGCCGCGAGCACTTGTTGCGGCGTGGCGCCGGTAAAGGGCGGACGACCGGAGAGCATCTCGTAGGCCATCACGCCGACGGCATAGATGTCGGAGCGGTGATCGATGTGCGGATCGGCCGCGGCCTGCTCCGGCGACATGTACGTGGGTGTGCCGACCGCGACTCCCAGCGTGGTGACGGTGTTGCGACCGGTGGCCTCGCTGATGGCCTTGGCGACGCCGAAATCCGTGACCAGCGCATGCCGGCCTGAGAGCATCACGTTGTCGGGTTTGATGTCTCGGTGCACCACGCCGTGCTTGTGCGACTCGGCGAGGGCATCGGTGACTTCACAGAGGAGCCGCACTGCTTCGTGCACCGGCAATTCACCTTCGCGAGCGAGTCGTTCACGCAACGACGGCCCCGGCACATACGGCATCACATAATAGAGGAAGCCGTCCGCATCGCCGGAGTCGAGCAACGGGAGAATGTTGGGATGTGAAAGCTGTGCCGCGATCTGGATTTCACGGAGGAAGCGTGCCGAGCCCATCGAGGCCGCGAGATCCTCGCGGAGCACCTTGATCGCGACCTTGCGGTCGTGCTTGAGATCGTGGGCGAGGTAGACGGTGGCCATCCCGCCCTGACCCAGTTCGCGTTCGATGCGGTAGTGGCTGGCAAGTGCTGCGAGTAGCCGCTCCGGAATCATCTCGCTTTTCCTTGCGTCACCGACTGCCCCCAGTTGAGGACTACGCGGAGCGACCGCGATTCCGTGCCCCCGGTGCTCAGCATCAGGAAGCGTTTGCCATCGGGGTGCACGTCATAGCTGCGGTAGAACTCCTGCAAAGCCATTTCGGGCCGACTGAACAGTAGCTGGGGTGCGGTGTGCTCAAACCGGACTCCTCCGGTAATCGTCGTGGCATAGATGTCACCACGGGGATTGCGATAGAAGAGTTCCTTGCCGTCGCGCCGCCAGACCGGCTCCACGCCCCCCGCCGACGAAATGGCAACCTTCGCGGAGTCCACGTTCGGGAAAGGCCGCACATAGACCTCAGCGTGCCCGGACTCGTCAGAAACATACGCGAGCCAGCGGCCATCGGGTGAGAGCGTCATCGCAAAATTGTCATAGCGCGACTGCAGCAGCGAGCGCGGAACCGTATCGACCCCCCGCTCCATCACCAGCAGGTGCCGGGTGCCTTGCGCCGATCCTTCCGAGCGGAAGAGGGTGAAGCGCCCATCCTTCGCGAAGGCGACTTCGTCGAAGTCCCGGGAAGCCCCGCCGAGCGCGCGCGCGCTGTCGCTGCCATCGGCCCGGCGCAGCCAGGCAGTGCGGTGCGTGTTTCGTGTGGCGAGAAATCCGATATCCAGGCCGTCCGGCGTCCAGACCGGGCGATCGGCATCAGCGAGGTCGAGCGAGATCCGGCTGTACGCGCCACTGATCAGGTCCTTGACCCAGATCTGGCTGCCGCCGGAGACGTTCTGCGCCAGGGCGATGCGCGTCCCGTCAGGTGACAGCGAGACGCCGGAAAAACCACCCGTGAGCGTGGTATCGACCGGAACAGATTTTCCGGTCCGGTCGACCCAGACGACATTGACGTCCCCGCCGTGCCGCTGCTGATAGATCAGCGTCCCATTGTCCGTGATCCCGAATTGCACGGTGCCGTTCGAGATCTCGTCCTGCACATCCGACACGGTCGGAATGGCGGCACCGACCAGTTTCCTGGCCGCTTCGTCGAAGCGTGAGACCAGGATCCGGCCGTTCGAGACACCGATGGCGATGTGACCCGGGGCGAGGTAGCGGGCATAGGAGCCGGGACCCAGCTCCGTAGTCTCTCCGCTCTTGAGGTCGATGACGCCGATGGCGTTCGAGCCGATCGATCCCTTCCAGAGCATCACGAAGGCGAGCTTGCTCCCGGGGAGGACATCGGGGTAATCGTGCTCCTTGATACCCGCGGCCGAATCGGGGTGCGAGATCTGGGTCGCGACGCCACCGGCCGCCAGCACGCGGGCCAGCGCGCGACGGCTGTTGGTGAAGTAGATCTGGCCATCATCGCCCCAGTCGGCGCCGCCGAAGGACGACACTGAATCTTCCACGACCGTGCGTGCCACTCCACCAGCGACCGGGATGACGCGAAGCGAGGTGTGGCCGCCGGCATTACTGAAGAAACCGACCGATTCGCCATCCGGCGCGAAGAACGGCGCAAAGGCGCCCTTGGTGTCGGCGAGCGGCTTCGCGGTGTCCTGGTCAAGGTCGCGGATCCAGATGACGGCGTCGGTGCCATCGTTGCCGATGAAGGCGACGCGCCGACCGGTTGGATCAACCGCGAGCCGGATGTTGCCGACGGGGCGGATCGAGGTGCTGTCGCCGAGGTCGAGGGTCGCGCGCACCAGCGGTGCGGCATAGCCAGCGGCGGGTCGCGACAGTGTGCGACCGACGAGGAGTCCCGCGGCGAGCATCACCGCGCCGACCCCGGCGATGACCAGGCCGTTGCGCCGGGTCGCTGGCGCCGGCCGCGCGGCCGTGCGCGCGAGCGTGGCGCCGGGGTTGGTGAGCGCTGCCGCGAACTCAGCGGCGCTGGCATAGCGATCGGCCGGCAGCTTCTCGAGCGCAGTGAAGACGGCAGCCTCGACGTGTGGCGGAATACTCTTCCGCTGGCCGGTGAGCGCGCGTGGCTCCTCGGTCATCACCCGCGCGATGATGGCCTGTGCCGTCGGGCCGGTGAACGGTGGCTCGCCCACGAGCATTTCGTAGGTGATGCAGCCGAGCGCGTAGACATCGGAGCGCGCGGTGATCTCCCGCTCGCCCATCGCCTGTTCCGGGCTCATGTAGTGTGGCGTGCCGAGGGACATGCCGGTTTCGGTCATCCGGGTGCCGGCCGTGCTGACGGCGAGTGCGATGCCGAAATCAGCGACCAGCGCCTGGCCATCGTGCAGCAGGATATTCTCGGGCTTGATGTCGCGATGGATCACGCCGTGACGATGGGCGTAGTCGAGCGCACCGGCGATTTCTCGCGCGAGCCGCACCGCATCATCGACCGGGAGCTGATGCTCGCGGGTGATCCGGTCGCGGAGCGAGACGCCTTCGACATACGGCATCACGTAGAAGAGGAACGAATCGGCGACACCGGAATCGAACAGCGGCAGGATGTGGGGGTGTTGCAGGTTCGCGGTAGTACGGATCTCGCTCAGGAACCGCTCGGCGCCGATGACCGCGGCGAGTTCGGGGCGGAGCACTTTGATCGCGACCTTGCGGTCGTGCTTGATGTCGTGGGCGAGATACACGGTGGCCATGCCGCCGGCGCCGAGCTCGCGTTCGAGTCGGTAGCGGTCGGAGAGGGCGGCGTTGAGGCGGTCGATGGTCATTGGGTGCTCGTCGCTGAGGTCGTCGCGTCCGAGCTCGTGACTAAAGTCACGGCTCGGCCACTGCCGCTAAAGCGGCGGCCACGCGATGAGGTGAGATCGCTGTGCGGCTTTAGCCGCTGTGGCCGAGCCGCGGCTTCAGCCGCGAGCTCCACGAACGATGGTGCTGTCACTTGTTTGCCGCGTCCACCGCGCGCTTCATCTGCGAGACCCAGTTGGGGACCAGGCGGATGGAGTTGGCGTGATCGGGATCGCTTCCCTGCACATAGATGACGCCGCGGTCGTGTGAAAGTCGGTTGGACCAGCCAGGGGTATCGGCAAAGAGGACATCACGCCCCCAGAGTGTCGGTGCTCCGATCACTTCGCCGGTGACTGGATCGATGCGCACCAGATACCAGGCGATCCCCAGACGATAGATCACTTCGGTGGCCGAGAGCCACATCGGCTCGACACCGCCAACGGTGACCTGCGTCTGCGCCGTGCCGGGCGGAAAGGAGGAGGTCATCACCCGCTCGAGCATTCCCGACATGAACACCAGCCTGCGCCCATCGGGCGAGACGCTCGCGAATGCCGCACTGCTCGCGAGGGTATCGATATGGATCGGACGGGTCGAGATATCGATCCGGAAGGTGAGCCAGCTGCCTGGCTGGTTCGCGATCAGCACGTCAGGGAGCGTGAAGTCCATGGGATCAGGGACTCGAACCGCGCTATCCGCAGCGAAGAGGGTATCAATCGGTGTGGTCGCGAATGGCGAGCCGATGAGCAGGGCGGCGCGAGTCCCCCGCTGGACCCGGGTCACCAGTTGCTTGCCGTCGGGGCTCCAGAGGGCGTGCCGGACCTGGTCGCTCTGCAGCCACTTGAACGACTGACCATTGCGGAGGTCGTAGATCAGGAGTTCCTGGTGATCGGTGGCCTGGACCACTGCGGCGAGCCAGCGTCGATCGGGACTCAGGTCGAATCGGAGGAATGGCGCGGCGGTCACCGGAAGCGGCGTCGGCGCCTTCCCTTCGTAGAGTGTCATCAACCGACGGATCTGCGAGTTGCTCCCGGAGACATATCCCAGCATCCCCGTAGCGCTGATATCGAGCTGACCCGAACCGACGAGATCGCGGCGCACTCCCGTCGCGAGCGTGACCGATCGACCCACGAGGTGGCTCTTCGGCTGGTATGGCGCCGCACGCAGGTCGCCATCGGCGGAGAGATAGATCAGATAGCGTCCGTCGATGATCTGGAATGCCGCTCCGAACAACGCCCCGCCGCCTGTGTCCGAGGCCTCTCGCCGGATCGGCCATTGCTGCCCGGTGGCCGGATCGAGCAGCGACCCCGACTCATTCTGGCTGCAGAGGATGAGCTTCTCATCGGCGAGCCAGCGGCCGTAGAGGCAGCGGGGAATCTGTACACTCTTCGAGGCGCCGGCATCGATGTCCACCCAGCTGAGCAGGTAGCCCTGGTTGTGGATCATCATCAGGCGCGTGGCGGAGATCCACTCCAGCGTGACCGGCGCAAGTTCCTCGACCAGCCGCCGCGCCTGACCGCCTGCGGTCGGGATGAGCATCACCTTGCCGTTCACGACGAAGGCGATCCATTTCCCATCGGGTGACAGACGTGGCGCGCCGGCGCCCTCGGTGCCAGGGATGGCGTGACCTGAGCCATCGCGCAGATCGCGGTGCCAGAGCACGGTGGAGTCGCCGCGCGCCACCGGGTACACCACGAATCGCCCATCGGGCGAGAGGGTGAGGTTGGTGTTCCCCGTGCCGAACGTGGTGGTGTTGGTACTCGCGGCGAAGCTGATGGCGGCCGTATCGGGCATCGCGGCATCGAAAACCAGCGGGGCCTGCGCACCTGACCCTCGCGTCAGCGTCCACGCCGCCACTGCGAGCGCCGCTACACTGACTACAGCGAGGAGCGCGCTGATGCGACGCCACGGCCCGGCGTGTGCGACCACTGCCCGGGTAGAGCGCGTCACGCTGCTCGTTCCCACTGCGCCCGCGAGGGAGGCGATGAATTCTGCGGCACTCGCGAAACGATCGGCGGGAAGCTTCTCCAGGGCCCGCATCACGGTGGCATCGATCTGTTCCGGCACCGCCTTGCGTTGCGCGGCGATCGCGCGGGGCTCTTCGGTAATCAATCGCGCGACGATGGCCTGGACACTCGGCCCCGTGAACGGTGGCTCACCTACGAGCATCTCGTAGCAGACCGCGCCAAGGGCGTAGATGTCGCTCCGCGCATCAATGGCGCGCTCGCCCATCGCCTGTTCGGGGCTCATGTACTGCGGCGTGCCGAGGGAGAGGCCGGTCTGGGTCATTCGGGCGCCACCGGCCGATTGCACGGCGAGGGCGATGCCGAAGTCCGCGACAAGCGCATGGCCGCCTTGCAACAGGATGTTCTCGGGTTTGATGTCGCGGTGGATCACGCCGAGGCCGTGGGCGTAACCGAGGGCGTCGGCGACCTCGCGGGCAATCACGATGGCATCATTGATCGGAAGCTGTTGCTCGCGGTCGAGTCGGGCGCGCAATGTTTCGCCGGTCACGAGCGGCATCACGTAGTAGAGCAGTCCATCGGCTTCGCCCGAGTCGAGCAGCGGCAGGATGTGCGGGTGCTGCAGCCGGGCTGTGGTGCGGATCTCGCTGAGAAAGCGCTCACTGCCGAGTGCCGCGCCCAGGTCGGGATGCAGCACCTTGATGGCGACATCACGATCGTGCTTGAGATCGTGCGCGAGATAGACAGTGGCCATGCCGCCCTGCCCAAGTTCGCGGTCGAGGCGGTAGCGGTCGGCGAGGGCGGCGGTGAGTCGTTCGAGGGGACTCACTTTTGCATTCCAGTGCGGGATCGCAATTCCTGCAGCCAGTTGACGACCAGCACCAGCTGGCGATTCTGATCGACCGGGCGCACCATCACGAAATTTCTTCCGTCCAGGGTCACATCGTAATTGGGGTGATACACTTCGGTGGCGTACGGTCCGCTGAGGAGCTGTTCGCGGGTCGTGACCGCCAACGTCGGTGTGGTCGCGATCGTCGCCCCCATCAATGCATTGCCGCTCCGGTAGATCAATTGATGGCCATCGCGCGACCAGAGTGGCTCACCGCCCCCTCCCGCCGACACCGGCACGCGACCACCTTCCGCCGAGAGCGCCCGGACATAGACCTCTTCTCGACCGGTTTCGTTCGAGACATAGGCGAGCCACTTTCCATCGGGCGAGACGCGCGGCTCCTTGTCGTCGTTGATGCCGGTCAGGAGCGGCACCACCCGATGGTCGCCGACGAGCTCCCTGCTGAGAATGTCACGATTGTTGATCGGCGTGTCGACCCGGTAGACGACCGACTTGCCGTCCGGCGTGATCACGCCTTCGCGGATCGGGTTGGAGTCGCGGACGACCATCCGCGCCTCGGCGCTGCCATCGGCCGGCTGCAGCCAGAGAGCGTTCGCGGGCGCGCGCGACGACGTGAAGAGCACTTCCCGTCCGTCCGGGCTCCACTCGGGGCGGTTATTGAAGCCCTGACGCGTGAGCCGCTCGGACGTATGGTTCACCAGATCGGTGATCCAGATGTCGGCTCCGGTCGCGCCCTGGACTTCAACGGCAAGCCGCCGGCCGTCGGGTGAGAGGCGGGGATGGAGATAGCTCTGCGCCGAATCGACCAGCACGCGTGTGCTGTCTTTGCCCACCATCACCAGCTGGCCGACAATGCCGCCTTTCTGGTAGAAGAGCGAACCATTCGCCGACAAGGCCACCGGCGTGCTCCACGCAGACGGTGGCACCGCGATACTGTCGGAAATCTGGATCGGCGCACCCGCGACCAGCGCCTTCGGGTCGAACGGCGCCGCCATCAGCGCGCCATCGTTGCGCACATAGAGAATCAGGCCGTCGACAAAGCCGATGGCGCGCGCGCCGCGGAGCGCCTTCAATACCGTCGACTTGCCGGTGGCGGTTTCGATCACCGCAATGGCAAGATCGGCGTTGCTGGCAATGGTGCTGCTGTAGAGGATCAGCCGGCCGTTCTCGATGGCATGCGGAGCGAGCTGCAGTCGTTCATTTGATGCGCTGTCAAATTTCGAGAATTGCACCGGCTCACCACCATCTGCCGACACGCGCCAGAGGCCGCGGCCTTCGGAGTAGGTGCCTCGGGCAAAGATGATCTCCTGGTTGGAGATCCAGCTGATTCCCGCCCCGACGCTGCCACCGTTGTCGATTGCGCAGAGGGTGGTCAACGCGCTGCCGTCGAGCGCAATCTTCTTGAGCTTTCCGTCGGCCGACCGGAAGGCGATCCACTTCCCATCGGGAGAGAATTCCGGATTGAAGGCACCGCCGGTTCCCGGAATGGCGCGCGACACCAGCTGATCCAGGCTCCGGAGGTAAAGCATCCAGCCATCAGTGGCCGCTGTCGCGGCATAGATCACCTGACTGCCCTCCGGGGAAATGGCGAGCTGCGTCGCGACACCGGTGACGGGGTACGCGATCCGGGTGCCCATCACCGGCTGCAATTCGAGCCGGACGACGGGCGCAGCCTCGGCGCGCGGCCGGGTCGACCAGCCCCAGACCGCAGCCGCCAGGGCGAGCCCGAACGCGAAGGGCCACGCCACTCTCGCAGCCAGGCTCGCAGGTTTTGCGGCCGGGCGTGCTGCCGCGGTCCCACGCTGCCGCGTCACCGTGCCGTGACCTGCGAGCGCGGCGACGAACTCCGCGGTGGTCGGCCAACGGTCGGCAGGAAGCTTCGCGAGTGCGGTCAGCACCGCGTCCTCGACGTCCTCCGGCACGGTGTCACGTACCGTGCGAATGGGCGAGGGCCGCTCCGTCATCACCTTCGCGACGATGGCCTGCACACTCGAGCCGGCGAATGGCGGATCACCGGCCAGCATCTCGTAGGTCACTGCCCCGAGCGCGTAGATGTCGCTGCGAGCGTCGATCGCGCGCTCCCCCATCGCCTGTTCGGGACTCATGTATTGCGGCGTGCCGAGGGAGAGTCCGGTCTGGGTCATCCGCGAGCCACCGGCGCTCTGGACGGCGAGCGCGATGCCGAAGTCGGCAACGAGGGCGTGGCCATCCTGCAGCAGGATGTTCTCGGGCTTGATGTCGCGATGGATGACGCCGTGGCCATGCGCATACCCCAGCGCATCCGCTACTTCGCGGGCGATACGCAGCGCCACATCGAGCGGAAGTTGTCGATCACGCTCAAGCCGCGATCGTAGCGTCTCGCCCGTGACCAGCGGCATCACGTAATACAGGAGGCCATCGGCTTCGCCCGAGTCGAGCAGTGGCAGGATGTGCGGGTGCTGCAGCCGCGCCGTGGTGCGGATCTCGCTCAGGAAACGTTCGCTGCCGAGCGCGGCACCAAGATCCGGGTGGAGGACCTTGATGGCGACATCCCGATCGTGCTTGATGTCGTGGGCCAAGTAGACGGTGGCCATACCACCGGCGCCAAGTTCGCGTTCGATGCGGTAGCGGTCGGAGAGGGCGGCGGTGAGGCGAGCAAGCGTCTCGGTCACGCGGGTCCCTCAATGGTGAGAAGAGGCGCAGCATGCCGGCACCCCGAAGTTACCTTTTTCAGTGGGCCCCTCGCTCCCCGGCCTTCGCCGGTGCAGATTCGGGAGTCTCGATTCCTCGAACTCTGTGAGTCAGCTGAATGGATGTCTTCGACGCGATCCACCACCGCCGCTCGATCCGGCAGTTCACCGACCGCCCCGTCACGCGCGACGAGATGGAGCGCATCCTCGAGGCGGCCGTTGCCGCCCCGAACCACCGGCTGACCCAGCCGTGGCGCTTCTACGTCCTCGGGCCGGCGGCGCGTCGCGCCTATGGCGAGACCCTCGGCGCCCGAAAGGCGAAGAAGATCGAGGACCCGGCGGCCGCACAGACGCTGATCGACAAGGTGGTCGCGGGCGAGGTCGCGCTGCCGGCGATGCTGGCCGTGAGTACCACCGTCAACGAGAATCCGGAAACTCGTGAAGAGGATTACGCCGCGACGATGATGGCGGTGCAGAACCTGATGCTCGCGGCACACGCGAGCGGCCTCGGCACTCATATCCGCACCGGGGCCGTGATGGATGACCCCCGAGTCCGGGCATCGCTCGGCATCCCCGACGGAGAACGCATCATCGCGACCATTCAAGTCGGCGAGCCGGCTGCGATGCCGGAGGCAAAGGCGCGCCGCCCTGCCACGGAGCTCACGACCTGGTTGCCCTGACGCGCATATGCCGGGTCACTGCTTCGCCGATGCGTGCAGGGTCGCGAACCAGTTCTCGACCAGGACGGCGTGACTCGGCGCCGTCGTGGCGCCCAGCATCCGGCGGCGCAGGAAGATGAATGATTGATTGTCAGGCGCTCGACGCTCACTTCGGCACCTTTTGCTTGAGAACGTCGGACCAGTTCAGGATCACGTGCGTCGGAAGCGCGTCTGCTTTCACAATCGGGATGACCATCAGGAAACGAGCGCCGTCGGGCGTGACGTCATATCCTGTCGCGCGGCTGTCGAGGCGACCGGCCGTCGCGATCCCGAAGAGCGACACGGCGGTTCCGACTTCACCTGTCGCTGGCTGGAAGGGAATCGCCAGCAGCGCGTTGCCTTTCCGATAGACGATCTCGCGTCCACCCTTGGTCCAGAGCGGCTGACTGCCCCCGTCGGTGGAGATCTGGATCCGTCCGGCGTGGCCGTCGACGGCGCGAACGTAGATCTGGGGTTGTTCGTTTTCGTTGGTTACCTCATACGCAATCCAGCGACCGTCTGGCGAGAACGCTGCGGCACGCTGTGACCCCGGCTGGTCATCAACCGGGGTGGAGGAGCCTCCGGCCACCGGCCTCAGGAAGAGGCGGTCATTGCTTGGAATTTCTGTGTAGGCCAACGTCTGACCGTCTGGCGTAATCGACGCAGCACGCTTGTCGAACGGAGTCGCGAATACGACGGCGTCCGGCGCGCTACCGTCGATCGCAAGCCGATGCAGGTCGTAGACGGGGTCCTCGAAGGTGTAGACGATGGCGCGACTGTCCGGCGTCCAGACCGCATTGAAGGCAGCGCCCTGTGCGCGGGTGAGCTGCCGCGCAACACTCCGGCTCCGCTCGACGAGCCAGAGATCCCGCTTCGGCTCCGTCTGGGTCAGTGCAAACCATTTGCCGTCGGGCGAGAGCCGGGGCTGCGCCCACGAGCCGCTGTCTCGTAGTGCCGGCTCCAGATTGCCGGCCCGGTCCGCCCACACCACCCGGCGCTTGACGGCCCACTCGGAGGCCTTGAGATAGACCAGCGTCCCGTTCTCCGCGATGGCGAATCCCGCCTGACCATCGGTTGGTAACCAGGCGACATCTTCGACGACCGGCACTGCCGCGCCGATGACCTTGAGACTCGCGGGATCGAAGTGGACCGCGAAGACGGCACCATCGCGCGCGTACAGGAGGTGGCCACTGGTGGCATAGCGGCCGAACACGGCACCCTCGACCAGCACGGTTCGCTTCCCGGTTGCGAATTCCACGGCCTCGATCCGCGCCCTCGCCAGCGGGGTGGCGTAGCTCGTGAAGATCGCTGCCTTGCCACCGGGGAGCGACTGCGGGTACCAGTGATTGAACTCCCGGCGTGCCGTGTCGAGTGTCGTGAGCCGGGTAGGTGTGCCACCAGTCGCCGCCACGCGCCAGAGGCCGATGCCGGACTTGGCGTAGATCAGTGAGGCGTCGTCGAGACTCCACGCCGATCCTGCATTGGTCGAATCGACCAGTTCCGTCGGAGGGCCGCCCGATGTCGGCACCTTGAAGAGCTTGCCGTTCCTCGCGAACGCGATCCAGTTGCCGTCGTGAGAGAACTCGGCGTTCTCCCCGCTCTCCGTGCCAGCGATCACGCGGAGCGCAGTGGAGCCCAGAGTCCGCATCACCAGGTGGTCGACGCCGCTCGAGTCCTGGACCGCCTGCACCACGCGCTGACCATCGGGGGAGATCGCCACATAAGGTCGGTCCCGCCCGCCATCGCCGAGACGGAAGGCGAATTCAACCGGCGGAGCGGACGTGGCCTTCGATGTGCCACCGCGGATCAGCCAGCCCGCGGCAAGCGAGATCGCGACCAGGGCGAACCCAGCCGCCAGCACGGAGCGGGAAGTCGCGGCGGGCGCGCTGCGGACGGCACGGGTGCGCGTCGCACTGCGCGTCGCGTCGACCTTGTCATTGAGCGCCATCGAAAACTCCGCCGCACTGGCGAAGCGATCGGCCGGCAACTTCTGCAGTGCGGTGTGCACCGCATCCGCCACGTGCTCGGGGATCGTCTTCCGCAGCGAAGTGACCGTCGCCGGCTCGGCCGTCATCACCTTGGCCACAATCGCCTGGGCGGTCGGTCCGCTGAACGGCGGCTCACCGGTGAGCATCTCGTAGGTCACGCAGCCGAGGGCGTAGACATCACTGCGCGCATCGAGTTCGCGCTCGCCCATCGCCTGCTCGGGACTCATGTACTGCGGCGTGCCGAGGGACATCCCGGTCTCGGTCATCCGGGTGCCGGCCTTGCTGGCGGCGAGCGCAATGCCGAAGTCGGCCACCAGGGCAGAACCATCGTGCAGCAGGATGTTTTCGGGCTTGATGTCGCGGTGGATCACGCCGTGACGATGCGCATAATCGAGCGCGGCGGCGATCTCGCTGGCGATGCGGACCGCCTCGCCGATCGGGAGCTGCTTCTCGCGGGTCATCCGGTCGCGGAGCGAAATCCCCTCGACGTACGGCATCACATAGAAGAGGAACGAATCGGCCACACCCGAATCGAAGAGCGGCAGGATATGCGGATGCTGCAAGTTGGCCGTGGTCTTGATCTCGGCGAGGAAGCGCTCGGCGCCGATGACCGCCGCGAGCTCGGGGCGCAACACCTTGATGGCGACCTTGCGGTCGTGCTTGACGTCGTGCGCGAGATAGACCGTGGCCATCCCGCCGGCGCCGAGCTCGCGGTCGAGGCGGTAACGGTCGGAGAGGGCGGCGGTGAGGCGATCGATGGTCATTGAGCGCTCGTCGCCGAGGCAATCGCGCCCGAGCTCGTGACGGAAGCAATCGCGCCCGAGCTCGTGACTAAAGTCACGGCTCGGCCACTGCCGCTAAAGCGGCGGCTGCTCTCCCCGTTCAGAGGGTCTCGATGCGGCTTCAACCGTGGTAGCCGAGCCGCGGCTTCAGCCGCGATGTCGTGAAGAGGACGCGACGTGCGTTCGTTTGGTACGGTCCTACGAGCGATCCGAGCCCTTTCTTCGGGATGTACCATCGACTCATTGTGCACATTGTCTGGACCACCCGTGATCGGGCACCGAGTCTCGACCACAATCGCGCAATGCAGCTCGCACAGCAGTTGCCATTGATCGCGAACTACGAGCGATGCCGGATGCTGGCACTGGGAATCGTGTCGACCCATGTCCACCTTCTCCTTGCGATTCACCCTTCCACACCGTTGCCCCGACTCTTGCAGCGGTTGAAGGGACGCACTGCGCGCATGATCAATGGCGGGCCCGCCTCGAATTTGCATCACCTGCGCTGGGCCAAGGGCTACAGTATCACATCGGTGAGCCCGCGCGCCCTCGCTCTCGTCATGGATTACGTCTGTAGTCAGGATCGCCGACATCCTGACGAGGCGATACCCGGGTGGCGAGCTCGTGACGGAAGCAATCGCGCCCGAGCTCGTGACTAAAGTCACGGCTCGGCTACTGCCGCTAAAGCGGCGGCTCCTCGCCCCGTTCAGAGGGTCTCGATGCGGCTTCAGCCGCGGTAGCCGAGCCGCGGCTTCAGCCGCGAGCGATGGCGTGCTCATGTATCTCCTGGGGCCAGCGCCAATCCAACCCGCTCCACCATCGGCCAGTAGCGCGCGTCCTTCCGAATCGGATCAAGCCGCGGATGCACTCGCAGCCACATCAGCCCCGAGGCCTTTTCCTGGATCGCGGTCTCGAGCCAGGTGAAGGCGTCGTCAACATCGCCGAGCGAGGCGTGGAGTGCTGCGATGCCCCAGGCGGAGACGAAGCGCGATGAGCGCGCCGCCGTCAGTTCGGCGAGGATGCTGCGTGCTTCGGCCTCGTTCCCGGCAGCCACCGCGAGATGTGCGAGCCCGAACGACGGCCCGGCAATACCACCCCCGAGCCGACGCCCTTCCTCATACTCCGCGCGGGCCTCGTCGATGCGCCCGAGGGCTTCGAGGGAACGCGCGAGATCGGTGTGCGCGCCATCGAAGCGAGGGTCGAGCTCGATGGCCATCCGGTAGTGGAAGACTGACTTCTGGAAATCCCGCGCGTAGTAGAGCGCGTCACCGAGCACGGTGCGAATGATCGATGAGAGTGGGTCGAGCTCGATCGAACGCTCTGCGGCGGCCACGGCCTCATCCTGACGATCGAGGGCGCTCAACACGCGCGAATACATGTTGTGACTGAAGGCGAGGCCAGGGTTCAGTTCTACGGCCTTCCTGAGCAGGCGAAGTCCGCCGGCGATGTCGCTCATATTGGTGGCGATAACGCCCATCGAACACCACGCTTCAGCGAGATCCGGTTCGAGCTCCCGTGCCCGTTCTGCTGCGGCGTAAGCCTCCGGGCCTGCCTCGGCCGACGAAGCCATGCCACGAGTGATGCGAATGAACTGGCAGTCGGCCAGGGCCGACCACGCCTGGGCATAGGTGGGGTCGAGTTCGAGAGCGCGCCTGATGTGACGCAGCGCAACCTCGAGCGCATCCTTGGTGCCCGCAAACATCGAGTGGCGACTCTTGAGCACCTCGAGGTGTGCCTCGGGATTCACCACGGCCCGCTTGGCCAGGTGTCCCGCTTCTGCCGGGGTGAGCTGCACCGCGATCTCGCGCGCGACAGTCTCCGCCACGTCGCTCTGCAGGGCGAGCACGTCGCCGAGATCGCGGTCGTACCGGTCGAACCAGAGTGTCTGGTCGGTGCGCGCAGCGATCAGCTGCACGCTCACGCGCACGCGATTGCCGACCAGATGCGCGGACCCTTCGATCACGGCGTCGACGTTCAACTCCCGCGCAATCTCCGGCAGTGGCTTGGTCGACCCCTTGTACTGCATGGCGGAGGTGCGCGAGATGATGCGGAGCGCCTTGATGCGCGCCAGGTCGCCGATGATCGCCTCGGTCATGCCGTCGACGAAGTATTCCTGGGTGGGATCGCCCGAGGTGTTGCGCAGCGGCAGGACGGCGATCGACCGAATCGGTTGCACCGAAGGCACTGCAAGCGCGGTGGGCCCGGAGACCATGCTGCTGCCGCTGCGGAGCAGGGTGGCAACGTCGGCGGCTGTCGCCGGCCGGAGGGCAGGGTCCTTGGCCAAACACGCCATCACCAACGCATCGAGGTCGGTTGGCGCGTCCGGCCGGAGTGAGGCCACCGTGGGCGGCGCACTGCCGAAGATCTCGAACATCAACGCCTCGGCCCGTTCCTTCTGGAAGGGTCTGCGGCCGGTGAGCATCTCGAAGAGCAGCACGCCCAGGGCATAGA
Source organism: Gemmatimonadota bacterium (assembly GCA_040388535.1). Classification (NCBI taxonomy): domain Bacteria; kingdom Pseudomonadati; phylum Gemmatimonadota; species Gemmatimonadota bacterium. The sequence continues at coordinate 741,922 of JAZKBR010000002.1, forward strand.
TGTCGGTGCGCGGCGAATCGGCATCGCCAGTGAGTTGCTCGGGCGCCATGTACGGGAGTGATCCGAGGATCATCCCCGTTTGCGTGAGCTTGGCCGAGCCCTTGTCACTGAGCAACATCGCGATGCCGAAGTCGAGGATCTTCGGCTGGCCGGCCGGGGTGAGCACCACGTTGCCAGGCTTGAGATCGCGATGGACGATGTCGTTGCGGTGAGCGTTGTCGAGCGCATCGGCGATCGCTGCCCCGATGCGGCGGACCTCGTCTTCGGGCATCGGGCCAGCCGCGATTCGCGATTCGAGCGAGCCGCCGGCGACCAGCTCCATCACGAGGTAAGAGATCCCCGCGTGTGCGTCGAAATCGAAGATGGTGGCGATCCCGGGGTGCGACAGCCGCGACAGGGCCAGCGCCTCTCGTCGAAAACGCGCCTGGGTGTCGGAATCACCAATAGCGCCGGGAGCAAGCACCTTGATGGCGACTTCGCGATCGAGGTTGGCATCGTGGGCGCGCCAGACCTCGCCCATCCCACCGGCGCCGAGTCGGTCGACGAGACGATATCGCCCGAGCGTGGCGCCGGGAGCGGTCATCCCGTCGGCACCTTCACGCCCGGCAGCAGCAGCTTCTCGAAACGCGGATTGCCGCGGAGCGGCGCGAAGGTCGGGTCAGTCTTGAGGTAGCCCGGCGATACGAAATACTGACTCTTCAGCAACTTCTCGATCTCGTCGATCGCCCTCTCCTTGTCGCCGTTGGCGAGATGCACCCGCACCGCCTGGGTTCGGAAGTAGGGGATGTTCGGGTCCTTGGGATTGGCGGCGACCGCATCCGACATCGCCTGCTCCGCTTCGCGGGTCGCGTCGGCGGCCTTGCCGGCGTAGGCGAGCATCACGGCATAGATCACCCGCAACTGGGGATCCTTCGGCGCGGCATCGACCTGCTGCTTCGAGGTGGCCAACGACGAATCGGCGTACGCCCGAGCGCGCTTCAGGTCGCCTTGCTGCCTGGCTGCCGTCGCAAGGCTCTGTGCCCACCAGGCGCGGTCGTTGTCGAAGGCGGCCGGCGTCATCCGGAAGAGGAGGTCGCGTTCGGCGGGTGGCAGTACGAAGGCAAGTTCCTGATATCCGGCGAAGTAGGTCACGATCTCCGTGACCGGTGCCCGCTTGAGGAGTTCGACGACCGCGCGTCTCGCGGAAGCGGTGTCGCCGCGCGCCAGGTGTGCGACCGCGACCCATTCCATCGCACCGTAGCCGAGCTCAGGCATCGCCATCAATTCTTCGGCAGAAGCCACTGCGTCATCGTAGCGGCCGAGGTAGATCTGCGACTGGATCAGCGTGACGAGCGCCCCCCTCGAGCGAGGGTCAAGCTTCCGGGCGCGTGAGATGCGGTCGAGTGCTGGCTGGTAGAGCCCAGCCGCGAAGTCGGAGTTGGCTGCGCTGACCAACGCCGAGACGTTGTTGGAATCGAGCGCAATCGCCTTTTCGATTTCGCGACGAGCGGCAATCGGATCGTTTTCGACGTTGGTGTAATAGTTGGCTGCCACCACGTGCGCGATCGCCGAATCGTTGGCGAGCCGGAGGAGGCGACCGAGGGCCTCCTTGGCGCGGCGGGCCACCGCCGGATCTCGGGTGCCGTTGAAGAAGAGGACGGACAATGAGCCTGCCAGCCCACCCCATGCCCGGGCGAAATTGGAATCGAGGGCCACCGCCTGTTCGAGGTAGTTCGCAGAGACGCGCATCTCGGTCGCCGAGTTGCTGCGCACGGCGTTCGCCTTGAGGAAGAGGTCGTACGCCTCGGCGTTCTGGGTCGGGCGACCGGCGAGGTTGGTTGCATCATTTTTTCCGAGCACGGTGCCGAGGGCCACCGCCACGCTGGTTGCGATGCGCCCCTGGATCGAGAACGCACCGGCGCTGTCGGCGTCGAACTTGTCGCGCCAGCTCACGTTGCCGGTCTTGCCGTCGACCATTTCCGTGATGACGCGCATCTGCCGCTTGCCGTCGGCGCCCTGGCCCCAGCTCACTTTCCCCATCAGGACCTGGTCGACGTGCAGTTCGTCGGCAATCTCCTTGCCGGTCTTGGTGCTGCCACGGTACTGGTTCGCGCTGGCCGAGGCCGTGACCGTGAGCAACGGCAGCCGCGAGAGCTTGTCCCGCACTTCGTCGACGATGCCGTCAGCGAGATAGGCCTGATCGGCGGGTCCCTGATTCTCGAAGGGCAGCACGGCAACGCTCTTGGGCCCGCCGCTCGCTGTTCTGTTGCCCAGGAACTTCCATCCGGCCGCGGAGAGCGCGAGCACTGCTACGGCCGCGATGCCGATCTTCCACTTCGAGCCGCTCGTTGCGGTGCTCGCCACCGCCGAGCCGCTGTTGAATCGCGACTGATCTTCGGCAGTTGTAAGGGCCGTGGCCATATCGCGCGCATTCGCGAAGCGATCGGCCGGGGCCTTCGCCATCGCGGTGAACACCGCGGTGCTGATGACTGGCGCCAGCGTCGCGCGGGTCTGCTGCAACGGGCGGGGCGTTTCGGTGAGTGAACGCGCGATGATGGCTTGCGCCGTGGGCCCCGTGAATGGCGGCTCGCCGGCGAGCATTTCATAGAGCACGCAGCCGAGGGCATAGATATCCGTGCGGCCATCGATGTTCGGATCGCCACTGGCCTGTTCGGGGCTCATGTACTGCGGTGTGCCGATGGCGAGGCCGGTCTGCGTCAGTGCCTGACCACCCGTGCTGGCCGCGCGCGCGATGCCGAAATCGGCCACCATCGCGTGCCCTTCATTGAGCAGGATGTTCGCGGGCTTGATGTCGCGGTGCACGATGCCGCGCTGATGCGCATAGGCCAGCGCCTCGGCCACCTCGCGTGCGATGCGCAGCGCTTCCCCTACCGGCAACTGCCGCTCGCGCTTGAGACGATCAGGCAGCGATTCGCCCTCCACCAGTGGCATCACGTAGTAGAGGAAACCCGATGCCTCGCCCGAATCGAACACCGGGAGAATGTTGGGGTGCGACAGCTTGGCCGCGATCTCCACTTCGCGCAGGAATCGCTCTCCACCAACCGACTCGGCGAGTTCGGGCCGCATCACCTTGATCGCCACCTGGCGATGATGCTTGAGGTCTTCGGCGAGATAGACGGTGGCCATCCCGCCTTGCCCAAGCTCGCGCTCGATGGTGTACCGGTCGGCGAGTGCCGCACGAATCCGTTCGATCACGTTACTTCCCCTTGGACTTCTTCGTGGTGGTCGGCCGTGGCACCAGCTTGAGCGACCCGGCCGTTTCACGGGCACGAAGCACGGTCATGACATCGGCGAGCGGGAGCGGCGTGAACTCACCCGAGAGGAAATCGCGCACTTCGAGCGCTGTCATTCCCTTGTTCAGCAGCAGCGAAAATTCGGCACCGTACTCCTCTGGAAGCGCCGGGCCTGCCGCTCCGCGCGCACCACCAGCTGCGGGCGGGCGAGCGCCGGCGGCACCGGGCGCGGCGGCCGTGCGCGCCACCGGTTCGATCATCAAGCCGGCGGCTTCCTTTTCCTCGGCAGTCATTACCGGCTCAGCTGCCGCAACGCCGCGCTGCATCGCCGCGAGTTGATACGCGGCCTTCACTTCGTTGAGCAACGCATTCGCGCGCTGGTCGACCAGCGGCAGGAACGCCGCCGTCTTCTTCTTGCCATCGTCGACATTGGTCCAGAGCACACTCGCCGACCGGATCACGCCTTTCTCGACTTCGGCCTGATGCTGAATGGCGTTGCGCGCCTCCTGATAGGCCCGGGGCAACGTTTCAGTCGTGGCGTCCGCCAGGTAGCCGAGACCCTTGGTATGCGACTCGCCCATGCGCGAGAGGCCGCGACCGAGGTTGTCGGCCAGAACGCGCGCGGCGACTTCATCGGTGCCGGTCGCGAGCACGGCCAGTCCACCGAGGCCCACAGCGCCGGCGCGCTTGTACTGCGTCGGATCCTGCTTGTCGGGGGTGTCTTCCGATGAGTGGTACCACATGTCGGGCCAGGTGATGAACATCAGCGCGGGGATGCCGTGCTGCATGTAGGTCACGTGATCGCTCGAGCCGTAGTGCTTGTCGATCTTGATGTAGAAGGCATCCTTGCTGCCGCGCGGCGACTCGACCGGTTGCGACGGTGCGTAGCCCGAGCGACGGAAACGGACGCGCTCGCGCGAGATGTCGGCGATGTACTCCATCATCGACTGGCCGATGTCGTTGAGATACGACGGGAAGGTGTCCGGCGTGCGCTGCAGCACCCAGTAGCTGCGACTGTCGGCAACGCGAATCGCTTCCATGTCGAAGTTCAGCGTCCCGATGATGCTCTTTTCCTTCTCGGGATGGGCGGTGAGGTAGGCGTTGGTGCCCGAAATCTCCGGGACCCACTGGAAGTTGATCGTGCGCCTGGGGCGCGGGAGTTTCCCTTCGGCGATCAGCTTGAGGTAGGCGCGACCGATCTCGAGCGTCAGTGCGCAGCCGCTGGCGTCATCGTTGGCCCCCTGCTTGATCAGCCCCTCGTAGAGATGCCCGCTGATCCCGACTTCCTGTGTCGTGCTGCCATCGCCGGGAATCTCGGCGTGGACGTACTCGGCCTGGTAGGAAACCTGCACGCTCTTGACGACAGAGCGGATGGTGATCTTGTCGCCGCGCAACAGCATTGCCGCAAGGTTGTTCCGCACCTCGGGCGTGACCGACCAGGCCACGGTGTTGGGCTGGGCATTCACCGTGGACGAGACAATCTGCGTCGGGAAATCGACGGTGCGCTGGAAGCCGATCGCGCTGATCCCGAGCACGCCGACCGCGCCGCGCTGGATCGCCTGCGCGTAGGTGGCGGAGGTCGAGCCGGATGAGAGCACGAACTTTCCCTTGACATCCTTCCCTTCGAAGTCGGCCGCGCGACCGGCACCCACGTCGACCAGTTCACCCGAGAAGTCGCCGTTGGCGTTCAGCGAGGCGAGCGAGAGCGCCAGGTCGTGGATGTCGAAGAGCTTTACGTTCTTCGGCGTCGTCATCCAGAGCTCGCCCTGCACCGGTTGCCAGGTCTGCGTCACTGGCCCGAACTTCTCGATCGCGATATTGCTGAAGCCGTACTCCTTCGCGAAGGCGGCCATCACCAGACTCTCGCGATAGTGACCGCTGTATTCCTCGGGCAGTCGCACGCGCTGATAGGGCACCAGTTCCATCACGTGGTGCATCGCGCGCTCGCCGGACACCTCATTGATGATCGCCGTCATCATCTGCTGCGAGAGCAGGGTACGGTCCTCACGCTCCTGCGCGGCGAGGGGAGCAACGGCAATGAGCAGGCTGGCGGTGGCGGTGAACACGGATTTCACGGGACGAGCCTCGAGCAGAGGATGGGCGAAGAACGGCAAAAGATGAATGATCGGCGATGGGCGATAGCAGACAGGCCGCACCAGTCGGGTGACAAGGTTGGCGTCCGGTCGGCCAGGACTTTCAGGATGCTGACGTCGAGTTGTGGGGAAGGATCACTCTATAATGCCGCAAAATGGGACACGCCGCCACTCGAAGGCATTTCCGAGTAGAAGTGTCGGGTATTCATTGGGAGAAGGGAGAAGGGAGAAGGGAGAAGGGGGAGGGGCTCGGCTCAGGTGGGGGTGAGTATCAGCGCTGACCACTGGGGGAGGGAGAGCCGGAGCTGACCGGCCTCGACTTCGAGGCGCTCGGGGTTAGTCAGCGGGTCGCCGCCGTAGTTGGGTGCCTGACTGTCGAGGACGACCTGCCACGCGCCGATGCCGCCAGGTGAAGGGAGCTGATAGCCCTGATCGGGCCAGCTGTTTTCGCTCAGGTTGACCACGATGAGCAGTGGCCGTCCGGCCTCATCGGGTCGCAGGAAGGCGAGCACCCCGGCGGCGCCGTCGACCTGGACAATCTCGAACCCCGGCTGCCGCAGGACCGGGGTATTCCACCAGAGCCGGTTGGCATCGGTAACCAGCGCGCGCATCTGCAGTCCGATCGGGTCTCCCGCGACAGACCAGTCGAAGCGATGGTCGGAATGGTGGCCGTTGGCATCGGGGCGCGGGTTCCAGTAGCCGGGGAGGTGGCATTCGGCGCCCATGAAGCACATCGGGGTGCCGGGAAGCGCGACGCAGAGCACCCACCCGATCCGCGCCTTCGCGCGCGCCAGCCAGTCGTCTCGACCACCGACGAGTTCGACGAAGTGACGATACCCGACGCGGGCCCCGGCTTCGTTGTCGTGCGCGGTATCGTGCGAACCCAGCAGATACCGGATGCGGAGCGCGGCATCGGGAAGGTGGACCAGTTGCAGCAGGAACTCGACCCGACTCTCGACCGATGTCGCGCCGACCGCGTTGACGAAGATTGGCGGGTCGCCCAGCGCCCAGACGCGATCGAAGCGAAGATGCTCCGTCAACTGGGGCCAGATGCCAGCATCATGGCCGGTCCATTCGACGATCAGCAGTTTGTCCTGCCAGAGCGGGTTGGCGCGCACGGCCGTCACGACCTCGAGCAACACTTCGCGAGCGATTTCATCGGCGGCATCAATCCGGAGTCCGTCGACGCGATACTCCTCGAAGCAGTGACGCGCGTGATTGACGATGAAATCGCGCACCTCCGCCTTCCAGAACGCGGGTCGCGGTCCCCACGGTGAACGCTCCCCACCTTCAAAGAAGATTCCGCCATCGCGGGTCATGCCGTCGAATTCCCAGAGGCGGTTGTCGACATCGCTGAAATGATTCCAGACCACATCGAAGATCACCGCGAGGCCGCGATCGTGTGCTGCCCGGATCAGCTGCCGCAACTGCAACGGTGAGCCGTACGATGACTCCGGCGCGAAGAGATGCGACGGTGCGTACCCCTCCTGACCATCGCCGGGGTTTTCGTGAATCGGCAGCAAGGCCACTGCATTGAAGCCGAGCGCCCTGATGTAATCGAGTTTCGAGGCAAACTGTTCGAAGGTGCCGGTAGCGGTAGGTCCGGTGTCGACACCATCGCCGAGGCCGGTAAACGAGCCGATGTGGGCCTGATAGATGAGCCAGTCCGGTCGGGCTGGGGTCTCGAAGCCATCATCGGCGAGCCCCGACTCCACCAGCTCGCTCGCGACGTCGACGATGACGGCATTGCCACTCGAGTGCCGGGTGGCGCGTGCCCAGGGATCGCTGCGGCGGAGCCCGCGCTGGCCCGGATTGAACTCGTCGCCGCCACGATTGTCGATGACGTAGAGGTACTCATCCCCGGCGCGCACGCCCTCAACGGTGATGGACCAGCAGTCGTCGTCGCCTCGCGCAAGCAGGTGTTCGTCTTCGCGCCAGGCGTTGAACGATCCCGTCACGGCGACGCGTGAGGCGTTGGGCGCCCAGACCATGAATGTCGCCGCGGCGCCGGACAGTGTTACGCCCATCGCCCGGGCGCTCATTTCGGCCACGCCGGCGTGGCGAGATCGAGGCGCCAGGTCGGGCCCAGGTACATCGGTCCCACAAAGCGAAGAAACGTCGGGACGTCATCCCTGACGATCCACGCGCGACTGTCGGGCGGGTGCTTGCCGAGCACGTGTGCGAAGAAACCGACCAATGGTCCGAGGCGCGGCTTGAGGATGAACTCCTGCGCCGTCTCGGCCCGGGGGCCGGGGCGGATACGGACGGTTCCCGCCGGCACGAACTCGAGCTCGATCAATCGTGGCTTCGGCGTGAAGGCGACCAGCTGCACTCGGCGCGGCGTCCGTACATCAAGATTCTTCGCGAGAATGATGACGAGTCCGTTGGCGATATCGGGTTGCAGTTCGAGGGTGCCGTCATAGACCTCGGCCGGCTTCGCTCCGACTCGCGAGGTGACGTGATACCGTCCCGCGCGGGTGAGCGTGGCATCGAGCTGATGCTCGAACGCCGGGCCCTGCTGCACCAGGTGGTATTGCTGCAAGGCGAAGACGTGTTGCTGGGTGAAAGTCGCGGTTTCGTCGAAGAGGGAGCCATCGAGGAAGCGAAAACGCAGCCGCGACTCGATCCCGCCATTCATCGGCCGCTGCAACAGGTCACCCTGCGCGATCAGCGTCCCGGCATCGTTCCGGAGTTCGAGGAAGCCGTGCACGGAGCCTTCGGGGAAGCGTACCGCGACCCCTGCGTGTGCGGGTGAGGCTGGCGTTTCCTGCGCGGAGAGCGACATCGCCGCCACAAGGGCCACCGCGATGCCGTTGGCTCCGATCAATCTGAGCAAACGACGCATAGGCAGGGAGCATCCGGACACGAGTGGGCATCCCGGCGGGGCCGGGAGCCGGGGAGTCACTCCTATGGACGAGGAGCGGGCAACCGTGGACACACCTGCGCACGACGATGGGCGAGTAGTGTGCGGGTCTGGGGTGGGGCTTCGTCTCTCAGCTACACGCGGCACGTTGGAACACACTCAATCGCTTCACAAAGGACTCGATATGCGCCCGACAGGTATCGCTGGACTCGTTCTCATCGTGCTGTGCGTGGTGGTCCTGGTCACCGGCGGGGGCTTCACCACCAAGAAGGACATCCTGAAGATCGGCGATGTGAAGGTCACGGCAGACGACAAGCAGTCGATCCCGCCCTGGGTCGCTGGCGTCGGCATCATTGCGGGAATCGGCCTGCTGGCGACATCGCGTCGCCGTAGCTGAATACTCATCACTCAGAATCGAGGAAGCGTCTCATGCTCGAAACAATCATTGTCATTCTGCTGATCATGTGGGCGCTGGGCATGATCGGGGGCTACGCGTTCGGTGGCCTGCTGCACATTCTGCTCGTCATCGCCCTGATCGTGATCGTCATCCGGGTGATCCAGGGAAGGAAGCCGCTCTAGTCGAGATGGGAGAAGGGGGAAGGGGAAGAGAGAACTACCTTGGCCGTGAGCTCGTCAGCCACAGGGTAACTCTCCATCCACCTTCCCCGTTCTTCTCTTCTTCTCTAGAATCTCTCGCCCTTCGCTTCGCGCTGCTGGCTTCCCACCGCCCGAATCCTGCTCCACATCGTTCCGAAAAAGAGCGCGAGGCCGGCGATCTGCGCCAGCCCGGCGAGCAGGACCGCGATGCGCAGCCACTCGGCTGTGCTCGTACCACGCAGCAATTCGCCGATGATCCTGCTCGCCGTACCCACCGTCAGCAGCCACCACGCCACCAGGACGAGCGCAGGGCGATAGCGAATGTCGTCTCGTTCGGGCCGCGGGAAGAGCCAGAGCGCCACGCCAAGGATCATCATCATCACGAAGCCGACGAAGATCGCGTGCGTGTGCGCGCTGGTTTCCCACGATGTCGGGGAACGCTGGTACAGCTCCCGGCGAACCATCATCCAGCCCCCCAGCACGAGGCCGGCGAACAGAAAGAGAATCGCCGTCTTGATGTATCGTCGGACGAGTGAGTGCATCGCGCCTCAGATCGGCAATGTCAGGAGATATTCCAGCACATCCGACGCGGTGTAGTGCATCCGGCCGCGGAGCACCCGACCCAGGTTCGTCAGGTCATCGCCACTCGTCAGTAGCGGCGGCTCGACCTCACCGTCATCGCGGAGCTGACCGAGACCGACATCGGCCGTCAGCGCATTGCAGAGGCAGCGGCGGCCGACGGTATCCTCGTACGCGCCACCCTTCGCGAGATAGGCCTCGACCGGTTCGGCAGGGCAGCGATAGCCGAGTCGCCCGTCGTCGGACCGATACGCGGTGCGCAGATATCCCAGGTCACAGCGGCGCTCGCGCGGCTCCTCGGGTTCCGAGCCGGGCCACGCGACCACCTTGAACGGGTACCCCGTGGGTGACGCCTTGGGGTCGGTGAAGACGGTGACATCTCCGCTGACGAGCTGTTCCACGACCGTGCGCTTGAGTGCCTCGGTGATCCCCGACTCGGCGCACCATGCGAAGAGAGTGCCGACCTGAACACCCGCGGCACCGGCTGCGCGCGCGGCCGCCAGCGCCTCCGGTGTGCCTGCAGAGCCGGCGAGCCAGAACGGCAGCCCGAGTTCGGCGAGTTTCTCGAGGTCGACGACGTCGCGTTCACCGTATACCGGTTCGCCCAGGGCATTGAACTGTGGCGTGCCCCGCGGCGGTGCATTGTGGCCGCCAGCAGTGGGGCCTTCCACCACGAAACCATCGACTCGTCCACTCGCCTTGCGCGCGAGCACGGTTGCAAGCGAATTGCTCGCGACGATGGCAAGGAACTTCGGACGCCGGAGCGGCGGGAGGTGAGCGCCCGCTGTGTGGTCTGCCGGATCGAAGAGGAGATCGATCTGTTCTCCGGCTGGCATCCCTTCCACCTCGAGACGGATCGACCCCGGCAAGTGCGCCGCGAACGCATCCAGCACCGCCGGGATCTCGCGCGGTATCCCGGCGCCCATCAGGACGTAGTCGACGCCTGCGAGCATCGCACCATACAGAGACGCGAGGTTGGGAAGCTGGACCTTGGTGAGCAGGTTGACACCGACGAGCCCGCGATGGCCTTCCTTCGCGAGATCGACCTCGACGAACGCGGCGAGCATGGTGATCTGCTGGCGTTCGATACTCACCGACCGGCGATACATCGGCAGCATCGCGTACGGTTCGCCGGGTGCGCGACCCGACGGGATGAAGTAGCGCGCGAGCACCGCGTCGGCGACACCGGGAACGGGGAAGCGCTCCATCGAGCGGCGGACGTCGCCATCGGGATCGCCATCTTGCAATCGGCGGACGAGCACCGTGTCGAGTGCAGTGGCCGAGACTACGCCGAGCTGGCCCAGACGGGAGACGGCGCGGGCGAGCCGCCAGTTGGAAACTCCAACTCCCATGCCACCCTGGATGATGACTGGCTCTGCGGCGATTCCGAGCATACAGGTACTCCGGTCATACGGTGAGCTACGGTCGGGTCGCGCTGGGCGGTCCGGCATGTTTATCATATTGATATGATAAATATACTGATCCGGCCGCCACACCAGTGCTGAGCCTCCCCCAGACGGCCGAGTATGCCCTGCGGGCGGTCAATTTCATCGCCGACACCCCCGATGGCCGACCTCGACGGGTGGGCGAAATTGCGGCCGCGATCAAGGTGCCGCACAACTATCTCTCGAAGACCCTCCACCAGTTGGCCCAGGCAGGGGTGGTGCGGTCGACTCGCGGTCCGGCGGGCGGATTCCAGCTCGCGCGGCCTGCCTCGGGGCTCACGCTGGCCGAGGTCATCGGCCCGTTCATGCCGGTGTCGGGCCGCCCCTGCGTCCTCGGCCGCACGCGATGCAACGACACCACGCCCTGCGCGGCGCACCATCTCTGGAAGCCAGTCGGCCAGCAGCTCGAGGCGTTCTTTGCGGCGACGACGATTGCGGAGTTGAGGGGGGACTAGAAGCAAGAGACTAGAGACTAGTGAAGAGAGACTAGAGGTCTGGCTGTCATCCTGAGCGGAGCCGCCGGCAGGGCGGCGCAGTCGAAGGACCTCTCTAGTCCCTAGCCTCCAGTCTCTAGTCTCTTGCTTCTAGTCCCCCCGCAGCGCCTCGACCGGGTCGATTCTTACCGCGCGCGCGGTGGGGAGCGAACTCGCCGCGACGCCGAGCGCGGTGACCAGCAACGCCACCGTGACCATCACGCCGGTGTCGGTCGGGCTCACCTCAAAGAGGAGTGACCGCAATACCCGTGTGCCTGCCACGGCACCACCCAGTCCGAGCGCAACGCCGATCATCACCAGCCGAAGCGACTGACCGAGCACCATCGCCCCGATATTCTGCGCCGAAGCCCCAAGGGCGATCCGCACACCGATCTCGCGCTGACGCTGGCCGACCACATAGGCGATCACGCCATAGAGTCCCACCGCGCTCAACACCAGCGCCATCACGGCCGCGGCGCCGAGGAGCAACAGCGTGAAGGTGCGACTCGCCATCGAGTCGGCGGCCACGTCGGTCATCAGCCGGGCATCCGACACCGGCACGGTCGGGTCGATCGCCGCCATCGCGTCGCGGACCAGCAGCTGGACCGTCGCTGCCGCAAGTGTGGGCGCCTTGACGACCAGCTGCACATCGAGCGGCACGTTGTTGGTCGGTGCGCTGTCGGGTGGCACGATGGAGAAGTAGGCGACTTCGTTGGGCGGCTCATCGAGTGAAGTGCCGTGCACTTCACTGCTGACCCCGGCGACCCGATCCCACTGATCGCCGCCACGGCAACAGCGGATCGACTTGCCGACCGGATCTTCACCCGGCCAGAAGCGGCGCGCGAGGGCAGGTGAGATCACCACGCCACCGTTGTGCGTTGCTGCATCGGCCCAGTCTGGCGCACGACCGCGAATCGAGATTCCCATCGTCGCGAAGTATCCGGGAGAGACCTGCATCGTCGCGATGCAGCGATTGCGCACCGGCTGCGACCCCTCGGCAGGTGCCGTGACCGATGTGCATCCCTGATCGCCCGAGAGCGGCAGCGCCTCGGCGAAGCCGACCTCCACGACACCGGGCGCGCTCTTGATTCGCTCGGCGAGCTGTCGGTACGTCGTCGCGACGCGATCGTAATCCTTGTACGCGGCCGACGGGAGGCCGAGCGACATGGCAATCACGCCATCGGCAACGAAGCCGGGCTCGACGCTGCGCAACCGCTGCCCACTGCGCAACAGCAATCCGGCGCCCGCGAGCAGCATCACCGTGAGTGCGACTTGACCCACGACGAGACCGTTGCGCAACGCCAACCGGGCTCGCGACGCCGTAAGAGTGCGCGATCCCTCGCGCAGCGCGCCCGCGTCGGCCTTTGCGTGCGACAGCGGAATGGTGCCGAGCCCGACACCGATGAGCAGTGCTGCGGCAATGATCAGTGCGGCGGAAGCCCAGCCGAAATGCACCTCGCTCAGGCGCGGCAGCGTATCGCCGGCCATCGCCGGAAGGACACCAAGTACCAGGCCGGTGAGGCCGCAGGCGAGTATCGCCGCAATCAGGGTGACGACAATTCCCTCGGTCAGGTAGTGCACCGCGAGGTAGCCGCGCGATGCGCCCAGGGCAGTCCGCATCACGATTTCCCTGCGCTCGGCCTCGGCGCGCACGAGCACTAGGTTCGCGACATTGGCGATGGCAACCACGAGCACCAGCCAGACCGCTGCGAAGAGAATCCAGAGCGCGCGGGCGACGGCCGGGCCGACCACCTTGTCACGCAGTGGCGTCACCGAGGTCCGGAAGCCGGAGTTCTGGATCCAGTGATTCGGGTACGCGGCCGGAAAGATCTCTTCCATCCGCAGTACCAGCGGCGCGATCTGCGCCTCGGCATCGGCCGCGCTGAAACCGGGCCGCAGCCGGGCCACCGCGCCGCGCACATGGTTGTTCATTGGTGCGGCAGCCGGATCGATGTAATCGGGTACCCAGATGTCGACATGCTGATCGGGGAGTCCAGCGTTCGCCGGCGTGACGCCGACAATCTCACGCTTGGTGCCATCGACATTGAAGAGCTTGCCGATCACTGTGCGATCACCACCGAAGCGGCGCATCCAGTAGTCGTGCCCCAGCACGACAACCGTACCTGGTCGCGCGAGATTGTCTTCGGGGCGAAACACGCGGCCAAGTTCCGGCGCGATGCGGAGTGTCGGGAAGATCGACGCACTCACGGAGGCGGCGTTGATGCGCTCGGCGCGCACCGTCCCTTCACCGGGAATGGAGACCTGGATGCTGCGATAGAGCGCCATGTCCTCGAAGGCGCGGACATTGGCCTTGTAATACGGCAACTGATGCCGGGCGATCCCCCACACGTCATTGAGCTTGGGCATCACCGAGGCGAGCGACACCAGCTGCTGCGCCTGGGGATACGGCAATGGCCGGAGCAGCACGGTGTCGAGCAAGGTGAAGACCACCGCGGTCGCGGCGAGACCGAGTCCGAGGGTGAGCACGGCGGGAATGGTGAAGGCGGGCTGCCGACGAAGGCGACGCAAGGCAATCCGGATTTCGTCGGCGATAATCGTGAGCCGTTCGCGCGAACTGCGCCGCGCGTGAATGCGGCTGTCGATCGCCGCGAGTCCGGTGCGCACGGCCGATACATCGCCGAACTCCTGGACCGCCTGACGACGTGCCGCGACCGGGTCGGTGCCGCTGGCAACGAGTGCCTCGATCCGCTCATCAAAATGAAAGCGGAGTTCATCCTGGATGTCGGCCGCGATATCGCTTCGGCCGAAGCGGAGGTACCGACGCCAACTCGGTTCGGGACGTGGCATGTTCAGGCCCTCCCCGGCGAGGCCATCACCTTGGCGACAGCGACGACGTAGCGATCCCAGTTCACCGACCGGACGCCGAGTTCTGCCCGGCCGCCCGGGGTGAGCCGGTAGAATCGGGCCCGTTTCCCCTTCTCCGAGATGCCCCAATCGGCCTCGACCCACCCCTTTTCTTCCATCCGGTGGAGCGAGGTGTAGAGGGCGCCATCCAGGATCCGGAAGGTGCCGTCTGAGCCCTCCTGGATCCACCGCGCCACGGCGTAACCGTGCATGGCGCCGTGACTTAGGCAGCGGAGGACGAGGACGTCGAGGGTGCCCTGGAAGAGATCGAGTTCAGCGGACATCGGATTACCTCAACAGGTGATGCAATCAGTGTTGAGGTATACGGAGCCGGATTCGGGGAGGTTTCGGGAGGGAGGGATGATGGATGATGGATGACGGATGAAGGATGACTGATGATGGATGAAGCTCTCTAGTCTCTAGTCTCCAGTCGCTAGTCTCTCACGCTGGCGCCACTCTCAATCGCAGCGCCGTCTGCCAGGGATCACGCACCAGAAAGGAGCCGTCATCGCGGGGTTCGGTGGGGTGCCCGTTCTGCTTGAGTGCTGCCACCGTGGCGGTGAGCGAGGGCTGGTCGGGGAAGTGCATCGTCCACTCAAGCAGTTGCGACTCATCGGCGTGCGGCGCCACTGACCCGCTGCCGGCCCAGGTGTTGGTGCCGAGATGGTGGTGATAGCCACCGGCGCCGAGGAAGAGGGCACCGGGGTACTCCCAGACCATGCGGTCGAAGCCGAGTGCGTCGAAGTAGAACCGCGACGCTTCGGCGATATCACCGACATGCAGATGCAGGTGTCCCATCCGGGTGCCGGCGGGCATTCCGGTCCAGGCTTCACCGCCGCTGGCGCGCACGAGATCGGCCACATCAACGGGGTCCGACGCCATCATCAGTTCACGCTTGATCCGGCGCCACTCCTCGCGAGGGCGGTCGGCATACACTTCGATGCCGAGGTTGTCGGGGTCCTGCAAGTAGAACGCTTCGCTGACGAGGTGATCCGCTGCACCGGCGTGCGCATTGATTTCGCCGAGGTGCTGGATGAAGCGGCCCAGGGAGGGTCGATCGGGGAGCAGAATGGCGAAGTGGTAGAGACCGGTGCGACTCCGTCGCGGCGCGGGGTGCGCTCCCGTGCGTTCGTCGAGATGAATTAACGGCAGGTCGGGGCCAAGTGCCGCGAGGGTGGCGCTCTTCGCGCCGCGTTCGATCACCCGGAGCCCAAGGACCGCTTCGTAGTAGGCGACGGATTTGCCGAGGTCGGCGATCTGCAGGCGAACCGGGCCCAGCGAGAGCGCCTCGGGAAGCCGGTGACCGGGCGGTGCGATCCCGTAGCTTCCAGGCGTTGCCGGTTGTGCGCCTTCGGCATCGCCGAAGATATCGTGCGTCGTGACGCCCATGCTGCACCCCCCTGAGTGCGAAATATAGGCGTCCGACCGCGAATCATTCTCGGTGGTTACTTCGCCCTGCCCAGGATCCGTGCGACCGCCTCCATCCCCGGGTCTCGGCCCGCAGCGTAGCTCTCGAGGGTCCACGGCGCCGACACATCCGGGTCGAGATTCTTCACGGCGATCGGAAACCTCACCACATAGCCGTGACAGTCCGTATATCGCTTGCAGCCGGTGATGTAGTCGTGACGCTGCGTCGCGACGAGATACATCGCGCCCGAGTGTGGCAATTGCATCGGCTGTCCTTCGGCAAAGAAGTTGAGCCGGTCGCCGGGGGCCTCGCCCACGAGCACCACCCGTGCCGGTGCGCTCTGTTTCAGATAGCCTGTGCTCGAGATCGCGGCAGAGAAGGTCCACGGTGAGGTGAGCACCACCACGCGGCCATCGGCCGGAAGCCTGCTCACGATCGAACTCATCCACTTCTGGGTGAGTTGCAGGTTGCCACCACCGTTCATCCGCATATCGAGGACGATGTTCCGGCGATGCGCCGCCCGGCGGAGCGAATCGGAGTCGGCCAAAAAATCCGCAATGGATTCGCTGCCATCGACATTCGCGCGCAGCTGGATCAGGTAGGCATCGAGCTCGGGGGCATCGCGCCGACGCAGGGTCTGGTCGAACTGCTGCAGCGACCAGGGGGCCTTCGCCGGCGTAAGGAGCGCGCGCC
Organism: Gemmatimonadota bacterium; assembly: GCA_040388535.1. Taxonomy (NCBI): domain Bacteria; kingdom Pseudomonadati; phylum Gemmatimonadota; species Gemmatimonadota bacterium. Next base: position 758,171 of record JAZKBR010000002.1, read on the forward strand.
AGCCGTTCCGTTCGTCGAGCGGCTCGAGGATCGCTGCCGCGCGATAGCCGCCACTGGGCAGATCAGGCGCCAGGGCAAGCCCGACATCGCGGGTCTTGCCGTCGCGGGTGGCGAGGCGATAACTCGCACGCGATTCGCCACGCGCCAATCCCATGGCGTAGAGCTGGCCGGGGCTTTCGAGGAATGCGCCGGCATTCCGGTCGCGCCACGCGGGGATGCCGCCGGCGAGCGTCCGCGCGGAGTCGCGCAGCCGGGCGATGGGCGTCCCATCGATGGCAACCAGTCGGGCACCGAGCAGCTCCGCGTGATCGGCGGTGGCGCGCAACACGTAGAAGTCCTGACCGAAGGGCGCCAGGCGGATACCTACCCGCCGGAAGCCGCTGCCATTGCCGCGGTTGATCGTCAGGGTATGGCCGTTGTCGGCCAGCGCCACGATCTGGGCGAGCGAGAGTCCGAAGCGGGTATCACTCAAGGTCCCCGCTTGTGCGGTGAGCGAAGCGAGGCGTCGCTTTGCCTCGGCACGTGCCGCTGGCGAGAAGGCCCGGTCGACATTGAGGAAGTCGCGCTCGAAGGCGGCGAGATCCTCACGTTGCGCGGCGGCGTTGCCGCGAGCCGGTGACTGTGCCCCGCCGCCAGTGACGATGAGCGATGAGAGCAGGAATGTTCCAGGAATCAGGCATGATGCCCGCATGGCGTCTCCGGTGAGAGGGCTGGTGACATGGTACGACGTGGTGAGCTGGCGGAGGGTTGTGTAAGCGTCGTGTATAAAGACTAGAGACTAGAGACTAGAGACTAGAGACTAGAGACTAGAGACTAGAGACAAATATTCTTATATTGCGATAGAGTTGTGAACAGGTCCTGGAGGGTATCGTGGCCGAGCTGAGTGATACCAACGCCGTTGCAGTCGCGGAACGTTTCAAGGCGTTGTGCGAGCCGATGCGACTGCGCCTGCTGCAGGCGCTCCGCACGGGAGAAGCGTCCGTCGGCGATCTGGCGGAGCAGGTCGGCGGCGGTCAGGCAAACATCTCGAAGCACTTGCAGGTGCTCCTGCAGCAGGGCTTTGTCGCCCGCCGCAAGGAAGGAACCAGCAGTTGGTACCGCATTTCCGATCCGCGCGTCTTCAAGCTCTGCGAACTCGTCTGTGGCGGCCTCGAAGAGGAGCTCGATCGCAAGCGCAAGCTCCTCCAGCGCCGGAAGTAGCCGTCAGCCTCCCTTCGGCTCGCAGCCGAGCAGTCGGAACCGGCCGAGGATCCGCTCGAGCGGACAGAAGCCGGTGAGGCTCGACTGAAAGAGGTTGAATCCGACAAACGCCGTGAAGCAGAACCAGGCGGGATTCACCCAGACTCCCAATGCCACCGACAGCATCACGAAGATGCCGGCGATTCGCCGTATGATCGCATCCTTGCACATGGTTTCCTCTCCGATAGCCGGTTATTCGCCTGAGGACGTGGTCATTTCCCGACGGCGGAGCTGCCAGTAGAGCAGCGGTACCACCACCATCGTCAGCAGGGTCGCCACGATCGCACCGCTCATCAGCGCTACGGCGAGCCCCTGGAAGATCGGGTCCAGCACCATCACCAGCCCACCGATAATTACAGCCGCGGCCGTGAGCGCGATGGGACGGAATCGCACCGTTCCCGCTTCGATCACGGCGTCGCGCAGCGGCACACCGCGCGCCTCGGCCAGCTGAATGAAGTCCACCAGCAGAATCGAGTTGCGCACGCTGATTCCCGCGAGCGCGATCATCCCGATCATTGATGTCGCCGTGAAGAACGCCCCGGTGATGGCGTGTCCGGGGAGAATGCCGATGAGAGTGAGCGGAATCGGGGCCATGATCACCAGCGGGATGGTGAACGACTGGAACCAGCCCACCAGCAGCACATAGATCAGCAGCAGGACCCCCGCGAAGGCGATCCCCAGATCACGGAACACCTCAATGGTGACCTGCCACTCGCCATCCCACTTGAGGGCGGTCTCGTCGAGGCGCGTCGGCGCGGTGGCGTTGTACCGCGCGATCGTCGCCCCCGGCTGCCGGAGCGAGTCGAGGCGGCGGTTGAGCGCCAGAATGGCGTAGACCGGCGACTTGATCGTGCCTGCGACTTCCCCCGTCACGTAGATCACGGGCCGAAGATTCTTGCGCATCCGGACGGGAAGACGGGTAGTCGAGTCGACCGTGACGAATCGTGCGAGCGGGGTAGCGCCGTGGGAAGTGGCGACCGGAACGGCGAGCAGTGCCTGCACGTCACTCCGTCGATTGCGATCCAAGCGGGTGACAATATCGACGCCCTCACGCGAGGTCGGCGCCGTCGCGGATCCGGCATTGGCGCCCGAGAGCGCGAGCGTGAGCACTTGCGAGATCTGCTCAACAGTGACCCCGGCATCAGCCGCGCGGGCGCGATCGACACGGAAGCGCAGCCGACCTTGCGGCGCGACCACGCTCCAGTCGACGTCCACCACACCTGGGGTGGATTCCATGATGGCCTTCACACGCGTTGCGGCTGCCAGCCGGGCGCTGTCATTGGCGGCATACACTTCGGCCACCAGCGTCGACAGCACCGGCGGACCCGGCGGAATTTCGGCGATCTTGGCGTTGGCTCCGAACTCGCGCGCGATGGAATCGACGGCGAACCGGACTCCCACGGCGATGTCGTGACTCTGCCGGTGGCGATCCCCCTTGGGCAGGAGGTTCACCTGCACGTCGGCGACATTGGCACCGCGGCGGAGGAAGTAGTGCCGCACCAGGCCATTGAAATTGAACGGCGCGGCGGTGCCGGCGTAGGTCTCGGTGCTCACGACTTCCGGGACGGTCCGCAGCCAGGTGGCGACTGCGCTTGCGGCTGCATTCGAGCGCTCCAGCGTGGTCCCTTCCGGAAGATCGAGGATGACCTGGAACTCCGACTTGTTGTCGAAGGGCAGCATCTTCACCTCGACCACCTTCACCACCACCAGTCCGATCGAGAGCAGCAACAATGCGCCGATGCCGGCATAGAATGCCTGCCAGGATCTTTTGCGTTCCATCAGCGATGTCATGAGTCGGGCGTAACCGGTGGCGAAGCGGCTGGCCGCCTTTCGTGCGCGCGACCCCTCTGCCACCGAGGGCACCGTGTGCACATGTCCCCTGAGCACGCGCAGGGCGAGATACGGCGTGATGATGAAGGCGACGCCGAGGGAAGCGAGCATTGCGGCAGATGCTCCCACCGGAATCGGACGCATGTACGGCCCGTTCATTCCGGTAACGAGCGCCATCGGCAGGATTGCCGCAATGACCGCGAAGGTGGCCAGAATGGTCGGATTGCCGACTTCATCCACTCCCTCGATGGCAGCCGCTTCCGGTGAACGATCCCCCATCTGCATGTGACGGTAGATGTTCTCCACGACGACAATGGCATCATCGACCAGGATGCCGATCGAGAAGATCAGCGCGAAGAGCGTGATCCGGTTGAGTGAGTACCCCAGCGCATAGTAGACGAAGAGCGTCAGCGCGAGGGTCACCGGTACCGCCACCAGCACTACTGCTGCCTCGCGCCAGCCAAGAAAGATGCCGACGAGCGCCGTCACGGAGAGGGTGGCAAGGAGCAGATGGAGAATCAACTCGTTGGCTTTCTCGCTTGCCGTTTCGCCATAGTTGCGGGTGACATCGACGGCGATGTCCGCTGGCAGGAGCCGCAGACGCGCTTGCGCCATCCGGGCCAGCGCAGCACGGGCGACATCGGTGGCGTTGACGCCGGGCCGTTTCGCGATCGCGAGCGTGACCGCTGCTTCCTCGGCCGTGCCACGTGCGGCGTGCGTGACATAGTCGGTGGCCTCGCCCGGCGCGACTGTGATAGTGGCGACATTGCGCAGATAGACCGGCCCTCCGCGGTTGGCCACCACGACGTCGCCCGCATCGGCCGCGGTGCGGATCGGTGCGCCGACGGTCACGAGCATCACCTGATCTGCCGCGGCGAATTCTCCTGCGGAGAGCTGCAGATTCCCGGCGCGCAGTGCCTGCATCACTTCTCCGGGCGTGACACCGCTGGCCGCGAGGCGCTCGGGGTCGAGGGTTACGCGAAGCTGCGTCGGCTTCCCGCCGATCAGTTCGATGTGCGCCAGGTCGGGAATGGTGGCGAGCTCATCGGCGAGGTGCGCCGCCACGGTCCGGAGCGCATCGGAGCTGTAGCGCGTACTGTGCAGCGTAAGGGCCAGGATCGGTACGTCATCGATCGAATGCGGCTTCACGAGCGGTGGCAGCGCACCAGGAGGCGCCAGATCGGCGGCGGACGCGAGCTTGGTGAAGACGCGACTGGCGGCGCGATCCTGATTCTCGCCAACCTTGAAGCGCACGGTGACCAGCGTCATCCCTTCGCTCGCCATCGCGTAGACATACTCCATGCCCGGGATCTCCCACATCAGTTTCTCGATCGGGCGGGTGCGCTGATTCTCGACTTCCTCGGGGGAGGCGCCGGGGTACGCGGCGATGACGTCGATCATCGGTACCGAGATCTGCGGCTCCTCTTCCCTCGGCGTGGCGATGATCGCAAGCACGCCAACCGCAAGGGATGCGATAGTCACGAGCGGCGTCAGCTTCGACCGCAGGAATGCGGCGGCCATCCGGCCTGCAATGCCCATGATCAACGCCCTCCGTCGAGGACGCGCACGCTGTCGCCAGCCGCCAGCCCCGAAAGCACTTCGACGAAGCGACCAATGCTCCCGCCGAGGGTGACCCAGCGAAGACCGCCGGAGGCGGTGTGCACGCCGACGAGATCGCCCTGACGCACGACGGCCGCATCAGGGATCAGCAAGGCCCGACGCCGACCCTGCGGCAACGCGATGGTTGCGGCACTTCCGCTCAGGAAACGACCGGCAGGATTCCGGGTCAGCGCATTGACGGTGTAGAGATTGGGGCCGGAGGGAACGACACCCTCAACCGTCGCTGTGGTCGCCGTATCCCCGATCGTGACCATGACTGCGGCGCCACGTCGCAGGCCACGGATCGCATCGGCCGCTACCTGCACAACGACGCGGAGAGTGGTGGCATCCTCCATCGTGATCAGTGGTGCACCGGGTGAGGCGAAGGCGCCGGGATCGACGAAGCGATGCGTCACCACTCCCGTGAACGGCGCACGCACGGCCGCGTACGACGTTGTCGCCGCAAGTTCCGACGCCATGCCGTTTGCGGACGCGACCGCCGCGTTCGCGCGGGAGAGCGCCGCCTCGGCCTGATCGAGCTGCGACCGGGTGGCCGCACTGTCCGCGTAGAGCGCGCGGATCCGGCTTGCATGAACGCTCGCCTCGCGCTGACCGGCGTCAGCGGCGACCGTGCCGGCATCGACTTGCACCCGCCGCGCCTCGAGATCGCGGGCATCGAGGCGAACCAGGAGTTGTCCCGCGACGACGCGATCACCTTCCTCGGCGCTGACGCTGTTCACTGTGCCCATCAGCCTGGTGCTGAGTGTTGCCTGGCGCAGCGGTTCGGCGCTGCCGTTCGCCACGTAGGCATCGGTGATCATGGTGTCGAGCACGGCGACGGGTGTGCCGCGCACCGGCGCCTGCCCGGCGGGGGCCGGTGCGACCTCCCTGCCACAGGCGGCGAGTAGCAGCGTCGCAAGGATCGTGGTTGCGAGGCGGGGCATCGTCGGCATCTCAATTCTCCAGCTGGGTAAGGTCCGTGAGGTCGTCGCCTGACGCGAGCCGTGCTGCCGCGACGGCGACTATGACCTGATAGCGCGCGGTGGCGAGGCCGAGTCGGGTTTCGTTTTCAACGGTCGCGGCGCTGAGCAATTCGGCGATGGTCGCAAGGCCGCCGTCGTACTTGCGGGCGACGATGCGGTGCGCTTCGGTCGCCTGCGCGAGGGATGTGCTCGCGATATCGAGCTGGGCCACTGCCACGGCGACCATCGTCGTGGTGGCGGATAGCTCCAGCCCGGCTCCGGCCTGGGCTGCGTCAAGGGCCGCGCGTGCGCTCACCGCCCGACCACGGCTCGCTTCGCGATCGGCGATCTGCGCAGCGCCTGTGAACGGCGACCACGACGCCATCACGCCAATCGTGTAACTGCGGCGGCCACCGAAGAGCCGGTCGGTGCTATTCCAGTCGGAGCGCCCGAAGCCGTTGAGTCGCGGGAGGTAGCCGGCGCTGGCGCGACGACCATCACGGTCGGCCGCCTCGAGGCCGAATCGTGCAGCGGTCACGTCCAGGCGCGTGGTGGCGGAATCGGTCGTGATTCGACCTGCGATGGCGTGAACCCGAGGCGCCGCCGGCAGCGAATCGGGGAGCACGAATGCGGTATCGCCCGGTTGGCCGAGGAGAAGTGCCAGCCTCTCGCGCGCGATGAGGGCATTGCCACGCGCCCCGATCAGTTGCGCCTCGAGCCGCCCCTGCTGGACTGAGGCAAGGAGCGCGTCAGAGCGGGTAGCGAGGCCGTTTCCCACCATCGACTCGGCCTGGCGCAGATGCGCCCGCGCGGCGGTCACCGCCGCCTCGAGCGTCTGGATTTCCTCGCGGGCGAGGATGGCGGCGAAGTAGGCGCGAGTGACATCGGCCCGAGTGCTGGCGCGGATCCATCCCGCGTTGGCCCGGGCTGCATCGGTGAGTCGCAAGGCGACCGAGCGGCCAAGGAACGCATCGGCGTTGAAGAGCGGGACCTCCGCGACGATGCTGGCGCGCCAGTTTGTCACCGGATCGGGGGAGTTGAGGCTCGATGGATTGAAGGAGGCCGCGGACACCAGCCGTTGCTCGAGCGTGTATCCGAAGGCACCCAGCGGATCATCGGTCCGGGCGACTCCACCTTCGACCCGCACGGAGGGGAGGATGCCCTGGAGCGCCGCAGTGACCTGAGCGGCCTGCGCCCGGCTGGCACCGTCGGCGATCCGGTTCGCGAACGCTGCGGTATCGGCGCGCCGGAACGCCTCGGCCAGGGACAAGGGCCCCTGGGCCGTCGCGGGGCTGGCGACCGCGATGAGGAGGGCGGGGAGCAGGGCAGATCGGTGCATGGTCGACTCCGGGGCGCAGGGCGCAAACTACTCAATAACTATATAGTTGATAATGATGCGCAGCAACCCGGCGGGAGGCGACATCAGACTTGGGGAAGGGGGAAGGGGGAAGGGGGAAGGGGGAAGGGAGAAGAGACGAGGGGG